>CALHXW010000027.1 GCA_938040325.1 uncultured bacterium
GATGCCCTCGCCAGCGGCGTCGGTTCGCTCGCTGCGCTCACCCGAACTCGACGATGCTCGCAGGGCCTTCATTCGGCCGACGCCGCTGGCAAGCACATCGCGTTCGTCTCGCTCGAAAATAGCGCTTGTTTTGGGACTAGCCCCAAATCAAGCGCTACTTCCGGCTGCGGCTTTGGCGATGCCCTCGCCTAGATGTTTGGCTTGACGAAGTACACGTAGAACGCGACGGCGCCGGCACCCAGCGCAAGCAAGAGGGCAGCCCAGCCGAGGGTGCGGCCGAGTGAGCTGCGTGAGCCGTCCGCACCGCCACCGCCTTGGCGCGCGCGCAGCAATGCATCTGGCGCGACGCTTGCGGTCACGACGCCTGGGGCCTCGACGTTGCCATCGAGCGTGCAGTCGAGGGCATTGCGCGGTCCGGTCGCGGCTACCAGCTGTTTCGGTGCCAACATCTCGAGCTCTGTTTCGATCTCTTGAACGTCTGGCGCGGCACGGACGGGCGCAAGCTCTCCAATCGGCGTGCGCGACATCATCGGACGTGCGTGGTTGCCGGATGCAGGCGGTGTGCGTGACATCACAGGTAGCGCGTGGTCATCGGCGGTCGGCGTGCGCGACATCATGGGGCGCGCGTGATTGTCTGTGGTCGGACCACGCGACATCATCGGACGTGCCTGGTTGCCGGATGCAGGCGCCGTGGACGGCATCGCTTGGACCGTCTCCGGGACCGGTACGCGGCCGCTGCGATCCATCCCTGACGGACGCCGTCTAGGAGCGGTCTTGGGCGACTCGATTGCCGCTTGCAGCGGGTTCTGTCGGCACGCCCTCAGCATCCGAACGCCAGCGTCCGCTGAGGCAGGACGCTCAGCCGGGTTTTTGCGCAAGCACATCATGATGAAGTCGACGAGGGGGCCAGACATCGGCGTCCCATCCAGCTCAGGCGCTCGGGGCTCCTCGCTCATGTGGGCGATCGCGCAGTCGGCTGGCGCCTCGTAGTCGAACACGCGACGGCCACAGAGCAGCTCATAGAGGATGGCGCCAAGCGAGTAGAGGTCGGTCTTTGCGGTGATTTCTTGGTTGCTGACCTGATCGGGCGAGATATAGCGCAGCGACCCCACGATCAGGCCTGTCTTGGTGTGTAGGGTCTCGCCGCCGAGGCTCGGCGACCCTTCGCGGACCTTGGCGATCCCAAAGTCGAGCACCTTCACGAAGTCGCCTCGCACACCGACGTTGCGGGCCAGCATGAGGTTGTCAGGCTTGAGGTCGCGATGGACCACGCCCATGCGGTGTGCGGTTGAGAGTGCCTCGAGGACCTGAATCGCCAGGTCCACCACCCGGCCGGCATCCAGCGGGGCTTCCGTCTTGATGAGCTCGGTGAACGACTGCCCGTCGATGTACTCCATCACGAGATAGAGCCGGCCGCGCTTGCTCTCGCCGAAGTCGATCATCTGCACGATGTTCGGGTGTTGCAGGGCCGCGATGACGCGGGCCTCGCGCTTGAAGCGCGACTTCATGACGTCTTGTTGCTCCTCGGCCATGGTGGCGAGGATCTTGACGGCCACTTTGCGGTCCACAGCGATCTGGGTGGCAAGATAGACCGACCCCATCCCGCCCTTACCGAGCTTCTCACCGAGGCGGTACCGTCCGGCAAAGACCTGGCCGGTTGGACTCTTGCCTGGGCTGCTTGGCGGCGTTGGCGGCGGCTGTTGCGCGACGGGGGCTGCGACGGTCGGCCGAACGGCTCGGCGTGAGGGAGCAGCCTTGGGGGGGGGCTCGAGCGGCTTTACCGGCACCGTGGCCTGGTGCGGTGGGCGGCCTCGAGGCGTTGGCGCGCTCTGGCGAGGCTGGCTCTTGCGTCGCGTGATGTCGGAGCGTCGCCGGGCAGCCGTTGGGTCTGGTCGACCGGGCAGTCGCCGACGGTCTGGGACGCTGAGCGCCTTGAGCTGCTCGGTCGCCGGCTCGGTGTCGACGAATGCAGCACGAGAGACCGAGGTTGGCTCGTCGTCGTCGTCGTCCGGCCTGCCGGGACGCTCGCGGAGCGAGATCTCTTCGGTCGGCGGCTCCGGGATCTCGTCATGGGCTGGGCGAGCTGGACGTGGGCGCCCCCGCCCGGTGGCGGGTCTGGCACTAGCGTCGCCCCGGTTTCCACCGGGCCGCTTTGGCTTGATAGGGCGCTTCACGATAGGTCCGGCGTCGACGATACCACAGCGACCGTCTGTGCGAAGGCGTGGTGACCGTCTGCTCGAGCCTTGTGTGCGCTCGCAGCTGGTCGTAGCCTCGCGCGCGGAGGTAGGCCGTGCGAATCTTATGCTTCATCAGCGCTGTTGTTGTCACCCTAGGCGCCTGTGGCGACGCCGACGGCGGATCGGACGCGACGGACTCGGCGAGTGACTCGGACATCGCCGCTGACACAGACGAAGACGGTGCGGACGACGACCGACCGAGCCGCCTGGCGCATGGCGACGCTGATGGCGCCACGCTCGACCAGCCGAGCGCCGTCACTGAAGCCTTCGAGCTGCGCTTCAACGACACGTTGCGCACGACGCTGCCGATGTCGGCGATTCAGCTTGGCGTCGTCGACGCGCTCGACGACATGCTCAACTACGACCCGTACTTCCTCGAGCCCGGTAGCGACATCGACAGCCTCTACAGAGAGCCGGACGGACTGCGCTTTGAGAGCCCGACTGCCCTGGTCTACTCGGCAGAGACCAGCACCTTCGCTCTGACCTTCGCGAGCGGCACCGCCAACCTCACGGTCACGGCCGTGGCGGCCGACCGGTTTCGCTTTCAGCTCGTGCCGGCCGATGACTTCGTGGGTGCGCCGGTCTTCCTGCGAGTCACCCTCGACGCGGACTCCGAGGAAGGATTCTACGGGCTCGGCGAGGTCTTCGACGACGTCAACCACCGCGGCAAGGTGCGAGCGATGCAGTTCGAGCCGACCCTCATCGAGAGCGGCTACAACGAGGCCCACGTGCCCGTGCCGTTCCTGATTGGGACAACCGGCTGGGCGACGTTCTTCGAGAGCTACCGCCCCGGCGTGTTCTCGGTCGCCAGCGACGACGCGACCACGGTGCGCGTCACGTTTGGCCTTGGAAACCGCTGGTCTGACGGCATGACCTGGGCGCTGATGGCCGAAGCCCATCCCCTCGACTTAGTGGCGCACCTCTATGACGAGACCGGAGCCTTCGGGGCGGTCTCACCGTCGGCGCTGGGGCCATGGATCTGGCGCGACGAGGTGCCTGGCCAGGCCGAGGTGGAAGCAGACATGTGGCAGATCCGCGACCTGGACCTCGCGACAACCGGCTACTGGATCGACCGGCCCTATGCGAGCTCGGTCAACAGCTTCGACTTCAAGCCGAGCGACTACCCAGACATCCCGGCGATGTTCGGCCTTGCCGAAGACTTGGGGCTGGCCATGGCGCTCTGGCACACGCCCTACGTCGACGCCGATGAGCCGTCTAGCGCTGAGCTGTCAGCCCACGCCGAGGCTCAGGGCTTCTTCGCGCCGGTGACGGGGCCCACCGCGCTCGCCAACTGGGGCCCGCCCATCGACTTCACCAACCCGGACGCGGTGACGTGGTGGAAGGAGCTGCTCGAGGACTACCGAGCGCTCGGCGTCGAGGGCTACAAGCTCGACTACGCCGAAGAGGTTGTCGTTGGGATCGCCGGTCGCCGGCTCCCATGGCGCTTCTTCAACGGTGAGGACGAGCTGACGATGCACCGCGGCTACCAGAACGTGTACCACCAGCCCTACGACGAGGTGATGCCTGACGACGGCGGGTTCTTGTTGTGCCGCGCGTCTGCCTTTGGCGGCCAGACCCGCGGCATCATCATCTGGCCAGGCGATATCGACGCTGGCTTTGAGCGGTACGGCGAGACGTACGAGGACATCCACACCGGCGAGAGCTTCGTCGCGGTCGGCGGTCTTCCTGCTGCGATCATCGCGGGTTCTTCGCTCGGCGCCAGCGGGTTCCCGCTCTTTGCGGCCGACACCGGCGGCTACCGACACTCACCGCCCGCGCGTGAGCCGTACATCCGCTGGATCCAGCAGTCCGCGCTGTCGCCAGCCATGCAGGTCGGCACCAACACCAACGATCTGCCCTGGAGTCTCGACGACGTCTTCGACCAAGAGCTCGTCGACATGTACCGCCGCTATGCGCGTCTCCATCTCCGGCTCTTTCCCTACCTCTGGTCGGAGCTCCAGGCGCTTCGCGACCACGGGCGGCCCATCCAGCGTCCGCTCGGACTCGCGCACCCGGAGCTCAATGCGCACCCCAACTTCGTCTACCTGCTCGGCGACGATCTCTTGGTCACGCCCGTCGTCGACGAGGGCGTCCGCGAGGTCAGCCTCGAGCTGCCGGCGGGCAACTGGCACAGCTGGTGGACGGGCCGGCGCTACAGCGGGAGCGCCACCGTTCCCGCACCGCTGTTGGACACGCCCATGTTGGTGCGTGAGGGCGCCGTGATTCCGCTACTGCGGCCAACCATCGACACGATCAAAGCGCCGGCTGCCGGCAGCGACGTCGACGCCTTCGAGACCACACCGCATCCGCTGTGGCTGGTGGCAACCGCTGGTCCGGACAGCCAGCGCACGCTCTATGACGGCACCACGGTGGACCAGTCCGTCACCGGAGAGCTCGCGCAGACGATCCGCGTGACGCGCGGCGACGTGTTTGACGGGCCGTTTGTCGTCGAGGTCATCGCTGTCCCGCAACAGCCTCTTCGCATCGACGTCGACGGCGAGCCGCTCGAGCGCGCAGCCGATGGCCAGGGACTTGAGCAGGGTGAGATGGTCGGCTGGGCCTACCGCCCCGGCGTCCGCGGCGACAGTGTGTTCGTGCGTCCGCCCGCCGACGCCGTCAGCGTGACGATCTCCTACAAGTAGGCCTCGCAGGGCAGGGGCAGCCGCTGGGGCTCAGGCCCTGGGCACGGGAAGCCTGTCGGAGGACTCCGCGACGATGGTGAAGACCTCGACGTGCTCGACGCGTCCCTTCACGGCGTGGGTGCCCTTGGCCAGTGCCCGCTGCTTCAGCGTTGTGTTCGCCATTGCTGCGTAAGTCTGCGCCGTGAAGAGCAGCGACGTGCCGAGCTTCTTGTTGAGTCCCTCGACGCGAGAGGTGGTGTTCACGGTGTCGCCAATGACGGCGTACTTGGTCCGGGCCTCGCTGCCGATGTTGCCGGCAACGACCTCGCCGGTGTGGATCCCGATACGGACGGAGAGCTTGTCGACGCCAAGGGTGCGCCAGCGGTCGAGCAGCCCCTCGGCCTGGAACTTCTTGTTGAGGTGCTCGACGCGCTTGTGGAGCGCGAGCGCGCACTCGACGGCCTTGTCAGCGTGGCCGTGCACGTCGAGCGGCGCGCCGAACACGGCAAGCACGGCGTCGCCTTCGAACTCGTTGATCATGCCCTGGCGTGCGAGGACCTCGTCGCTGACTTCGCGGAAGTAGCGGTTGAGAACCGTGATGACCTCCTTGGGCCCCATCCCTTCAGAGAGCGCTGAGTAGCCGGCAATGTCGGCGAAGAGGACGGTGACCTGACGGAGCTCGCCGCCGAGCTCCATCCGGCGCGGGTCGCTGGTGATCGACTTGACGACGTCGGGCGAGACATACCGGCCAAAGATCTTCTGGAGGCTGGCGTACTGGTCGCGCTGCTCGGCAAGCTGCGCCTCCGAGGCGAGGACGCGGTCGGATGTGCTGATGATGTCGAACGCACCACGCTCTACGATGCCTCGCCGGATGACCTCGGGATACTTCTGCAGCTGAAACTGTAGGTAGGCCGCCATCGGGATGCCAAACGCGACTCCCGCCTGGATCTTGTCGGGGAAGTTCATCGAGTCGAGCGTCAAGTTGGCGGTGTAGACGAGCTCGTAGACAAGCGAGTCGCACACCATGGCGGCCATCAACGCAAAGAAGAGAGGAACGAACAGCGGGATCTTGAAGCGGTTGGTCAGGTTGATGAGGGCCTGATAGACGGCGATCAGGACCACGAAGTCGCATGCGATAGCGACCGCCGAGGCGACGCGCATCAGCAGCTCACCGCGAGCGACGGCGAGGTGTGTCAGGTCAACGCGGCCTGGTGGCGGGTGGCCGGCGTGATGGGCGATGACAAAGTCGAAGAGCCCATGGGCCAGATAGATGATGCCAACGGCGGCGATCGTCTGGCGGGCGAGCTTCGTGCTCTCCATGACGTAGATGAGCACCATCGTCACCAGCATCGCCGGCATGAAGAGCATGTAGCTCAGGTTCGCGGGCGTGCCGTCGACAAGCATCGCCTGGATGGACCACGTTGTGTCCGGCGGGACTTGCCCGGCAACAAAGAGGAAGACCTCGAAGAGTCCGAGCAGCAAAAAGAGTGGCGCAAGCGTGAGCCGCGGCTTCAGTCGGTGCACTGCACAAATGAGTGTGCTGAGCGCGGCGGTCTCAATCAGTAGAGCGTAGCGGTCCAAGATTCATCGTGCGGTCGAGGTATGGCGGCACGGTACCCAACTTGCGACGATACCGTCGCGTGGTTCTTTTTTTGTGAGCCGGCCACGGGCATCCGTCCGTCGGCTCGACGGCTGGCCGCACGAGAACGCACGAGCCGTCGTTGTCGACGCGATGGGCGCTGTTAACGCGGTGGACTGGTCGTTGGTGCCGACCTGCCGTCCGGCAAGATCGGCAGCGCCGCCGTGTTCAGCGCTGGGGCCGTCGGTTACGAAGAGCGCTCGATGCCTGCGGTTTTTCGATCCATGGTCACGTCGTCGAGCACGGTCGCGATCGGTAGCTGGCGCTTGGAGCCGAGCGTCTGGTTTGTGTTACGCTCCGTGTGCATCGAGCTGGAGCCAGTCGAAGCGGTTGGTGCCACCATGAACGGGGACAGGATGACGCCAGACAGGATCGCGGCTGCGGGCAACGCCCTCGCGAGTGCAAAGACGGTCTTTGTCGTCACCGGGGCAGGTATCTCCGCTGAGTCTGGGATCCCGACGTTTCGCGGCGCGGGCGGTCTCTGGGAGGGGTTTCGCGCCGAGGAACTCGCGACGCCTGCCGCCTTCGAGGCAAGCCCAGAGCGGGTCTGGCGCTGGTATCTCTGGCGGCGCGAGCAGTACCACGCGTGCCCGCCCAACGTCGGCCACTGGGCGCTTCGCTCGCTGTCGTTGTCCGGGCGTCAGTGCCTCATCGCGACCCAGAACGTCGACGGGCTGCACCGCCACGTCGGCCACGGGGACGATGAGCTGGTCGAGCTCCACGGCTGCATTGAGAAGATGCACTGCACGCGTTGCGGTCGTCGGGCGTCACTGCCGCCGGTCGCAAGCTCACCACCGGGCGAGCTCCCGACCTGTCGCGAGTGCGGCGGGCTGATGCGTCCGCACGTGCTGTGGTTTGGCGAGAGCTACTGGGATGGCGTGCTGGAGCGGGCAGCTGCGTTTGCCCAACACGCAGACGTCTGCCTCGTTGTGGGAACATCTGCCCAGGTGTGGCCGCCGATTCAGCTGGCGCTCTTTGCCCAACAGCAGGGCGCGACGCTCATCGACATCAACCCCGAGCCCACAGAGCTGTCGAACCGCGCCGACATCTACCTGCGTGCGAGAGGGGGAGAGGCGCTCTCCGCACTGCTAGAGGCTGCTGGAGTCCCGCTGAGCATGCCGGAACCGGAGGCTGCCGGTTGAGCGCTCCCGTCGCGATCATCGGCCTGGGTTACGTGGGGCTGCCACTGGCGGTAGCCTTTGCCAACGTTGGTCGCTCAGTCATCGGCTTCGACGTCGACGAGCGTCGCATCGCCGAGCTTGGGCGGGGCCACGATCGCAACGGCGACACAGCGCCCGAAGACCTCGGCGCTGAGCTGCTTGAGCTGACGACCGACGCCGCACGGCTAGAGGCAGCGCAAGCCTACGTCATCACCGTGCCCACGCCGGTCACGCCGGTGAAGCAGCCCGACTTGGGCCCCCTGCTCGCTGCCGCCGACGCTGTCGGGACGGCGCTTAAGCCTGGAGACTTGGTCGTTGTTGAGTCGACGGTGTTTCCGGGGGCGACCCGCGACGAGGTCTTGCCGCGCCTAGAGCGTGCGTCCGGGCTACGGGCGGGGCCTGACTTCTTCCTCGCCTACTCACCCGAGCGCATCAACCCCGGCGACCGCAAACACGGTCTGCAGAGCGTCGTCAAAGTTGTTGCGGGCCTCGATGCTGCGTCGTTGGCCACGGCCGAGGAGCTGTACGAGAGCATCGTGCACGCGGGTCTCCACCTTGCGCCGTCCATGGAAGCGGCTGAGCTGGCCAAGGTCTTCGAGAACACTCAGCGCGACGTGAACATTGCGCTGATGAACGAGCTGGCGCTGGTCTGTGACCGGCTGGCGCTGCGGACGCAAGACGTGTTGGACGCCGCCCGCACCAAGTGGAACTTCCTGGACTTTCAGCCGGGTCTGGTTGGCGGGCACTGCATCGGCGTCGATCCCTACTACCTCGTGGCCAAGGCGCGAGCGCTCGGTCACCACCCCGAAGTGATCTCAGCGGGTCGGCGCATCAACGACGGCATGGGGCGCTTCATCGGACAGCGCACCGCTAAGCTGCTCGCCGACATCGACAAGAGCCCTCGTGGCGCACGGGTTGGCGTCCTCGGCGTCACCTTCAAGGCCAACTTCGGTGATGTGCGTAACACGAAGGTTGCCGACATCATCGGCGAGCTTGAAGCCTTCGGTGCAACGGTCTTGACCCATGATCCATGGGTCACCGCCGAAGTGGCGGCAGCCGAGCTTGGTGTGGAGCTTGTCGAGTGGTCGCAACTGGTGGAGCTGGATGCGCTTGTTATCGCGGTCAAGCATGATGCGTTCGTCGCGCGCGGGGCGGAGGCGTTGCTTGCGACCCTGCGGCGGCCGGGCGTTCTGGTCGATGTGAAGTCGATCCTTGCACCGTCGGCCGTCGCTGAGGGTGTCTTGCATTGGTCGCTCTA
>CALHXW010000028.1 GCA_938040325.1 uncultured bacterium
GCACGCCGCGCAGAGCAGGCGCGGCGCCAGCAGCAGGAGCAAGCCCGACGCGCAGAGCAGGCGCGGCGAAAGCAACAAGAGCAGGCACGCCGCGCTGAGCAGGAGCGCCGCTCACGTCAGCGGAGCATGCGCCGGCGTTGAGAGCGCTGTCGCCACCTGAGCGCGATAGGCGCTCGCTTGAGGTAGGTGGCACAGGCACAACGCTCGAGCGGCCTAGCGAGCTAGCGTTGCCGGGAAATGTGACTCCCGGTGACGGGCGCGACGCGCTCAACGCGGGTCCCCAGGGACGCAGCTCCTGTCGATCTCGAGGGTGCTCTAGGCCGCCTTCACTTGGCTCTCAAAGCCACCTGGAGGCTGGCCGATCGGGTGGTCATTGGAGCCATCCTCCGCGAGACAGCCGAGCAGCTCGAACGGATTCTCCAGGGCCTCGACCACCTTCTTGATGCCGATGCCGGCATTGAGACCGTCGTCGACGCGCTCATCAAACGTAAAGCGCAGCGGGAGCACGCGCTGCACAACCACCTCGCCGTCGACGACCATGGCGCGGTCTTCGGCCTTGCCGATCATCAAAAACAGCGGGCATGTCCCCCACTCGTAGAGGTGGTGGAAGCCGGCGTTCATCCCAAGGCTACCGAGGTTGGCAGCGAAGATGCTGGTGAACATCGCGTCGTTTCGGATGAAGCTCGCGGGCAGGAGATTGTAGTAGTCGAGCTTGTTGAGAAGCCACACGCCAAAGCGCAGCACGGGCCGCGGAATCTTGGACAGGAGCCCGAGCTCTTTGTCTTGGTAGGTCTTGGCGTCGCTGCGCTCGACCTTGATGTTGGCGTTGAGCGCCTCGCACAGCTCCACGAAGGACTGCTCTTTGGGAATCTCGCGCTTGACGGCCGAGAGCTTTGCGCGCTTGCCGAGCTTTTTGCGCTTCATCGAGAACGTGATCCAGACCCCTTTGCGCTGGTAGAGCCGGTGGCCGACGGCGAACCGATTCATCGTTGGCGCCTCCTGCATCCCCCGGGCGACGGCCGCGACGATGCAGTGCGTGACATCGACATGGAAACGTTTGCGCGCCTCTGTCACGTACGCCATGAGCTTGTCGACCCGGGCGAAGTCGTCGTAGTAGACGACCGACTCGTTGCGGGTCGGCATGATGTAGAGCATCAGCTTCCGGTAGGGGTGGATCTTTCCGAGATACTCGCCGTCGGAGCGCGACGTCTTAAGGTTCAAGAGCGTCAAGACGACGATCACAGCGACGATGATCCAAAGCGCGGTCATGGGTGTTCCTCCAGAGTGGCGCTAACATCGGCGAAGAACCTCGGGTTGGTCAACCACGGTCCACTGGACCATCCCCGAGCTTGCCTACACGGCCTGGACTGCGGTAGCTGTGACGCACGATGACGCGGCGCGTCAAAGCACACCTACCTTCGACCAAGAGCGAACCAACATGCTGAAGTCACTCGTCAAAAAAGCCGTCTCCCAAGTCCTTGAAGGTGACCGAAAGCAGGGCGTTGCGCTCGCAGTCGGCGGCATGGCGTCACTGCTCACTGGCAACAAGATCGCATCGCTGGCAGCGTTCGGCCAAGGCTTCTACCAGCTCGAGCGCGCGTGGCGGGCCGACCACCCGGACTTCGACGGCGATCTGAGCGCGCGCTTCGCCGAGTCGGTGCGCTTCTACGAAGAGACGCACCAGGACCCGACCAACCGGAAGCTACACGTCATCGGCATCCCGATGATCGTTGGCGGCGCAGCTGGCCTCCTGCTCGCCCCGCCGTTCCGTCCCGTCTGGACGCTCTCGGCGGGTGCGTTTGTCGCCGGCTGGGCCCTCAACATCATCGGTCACGCACGCCACGAAAAGAACGCGCCCGCGTTCGCAGATGACCCGCTCTCGTTCATTGCCGGCCCGCTCTGGGATGTGAAGCAGGTCATGGACAAGCGCCGCAGCAAGCAAGCGACCAGCCCGCTGGCAGCCGTCGCGTAGGCGCGAGCTGCCGGACGCTTTCACGATCTGTGCCGACCGACGCGCTGCCTCGCTGGCGCCGCAACCGGTTGAACGCGTACACTGTTGAGGTGTTGCTCGTTCACCACTGCGCTGGCGCTGACGCCATCTACCCCATCAACAGGCTCTGCGGCTTGGCGAAACCGCAGTTGAAGACGGCGTGTCGCGTATGGAGCTAGACTTCCGCCGACCAGAGGTGCGCGCGCAGGACCGAGCGACCCTCGATACTGCAGCAGCGGGCGTCGTCGCGCGCACGCGTCCCCAGTCGTTTCAGCGTCGCGCCATCGCGTGGGCAGTGCTTGGCTATGGGTTTGGCAGTGCGGTGACGCTGGCGGCCGTTGCGCTTGCAACCGCTACGCTCATGACCACCGTCGCGCGACCCGCCGACGCAGCACCTGAGCCGTTCTGGCCGATGCTGCTGGCGGTTGTGATGCTCTTTGTGGTCCTCCGCGGCATGTTCTCGCCGCGCCGCTCCACCACCGCCGATCTCTACCGCGTGCCACCAGACGCTGGCACAGAGCTCCACGCCCAGGTCGACGCGGTCGCCGCAACCCTTGGCGCGAAGGTGGACGCGGTCTGGCTCTCGCCCTCTCACGACGTCCAGGTGCGTGTGACCTCAGCGAGCGGCGTCTTCGGGCCGGACAAGCGCACGTTGACGCTGGGCATCATGGCCCTGGCGGACCAGACACGCGGGTCGATGCGAGCAGTCATCGCGCGGACGCTCGCGGCGGACGTCTCCAGCGCAGGCTCGGTGCCACGCTGGGTTCGCGCCGCTCACAACCGCTGGGCTCAGTGGACGTCGCGCGACGACCTCCACTGGACCTCACATGTCGTCTTCGCGCCCTTCTACCGCTGGCTCTCGCGGCGGCTCGCACCGTACTGCCGAGTGGCCACGCGCGACGTGACGATGGCATCGGCGCTCAAAGCAGGCGAGCTCACGACACCATCACTGACGGTCGAGAGCCTGGTCCGAGACACGCTCGGTCGACAGCGAGCCGCTCACGCCATCTGGCCGTCGCTGCTGCGCGGTGCCCCGGATGACGCACCGCCCGCCAACATCTATCGCCGAGCGACTGCAGCGGCCGCGGCAGGCTTCACCAGCGGCCCAAACGACGAGACCATGTGGCTGGCGCGCGCGTGGGCGCACGCTCCCTCGCCCTCTTCAGCGATGGTCGCGCTCGCCGACGTCGTTGAGGCGCTAGAGCCTGGACGCAGCGTTCCGCCCCCGGTCCCGGCCCCATCCGGTGTCGACTCTGCGCTGAACCTGCTCGCCGAGGCCCGCGACGACGCCGTGGGCTTCTTCTCGTCGGCATGGTCGGCCCAGCATCGCTCGACGTGGGGCTTTGATAGCCGCGCGCGGCGCGAGGCCGCGGAGCGACTGTCGGAGCTTGAGCGTGTGGTCGCCGCAGGTCGACTTGGTGAAGACGAGCAGCGTGAGTTCGCCGAGCAGCTCATCGCCGCAGGTCGCCTCGATGAGGGCATCGCGGCTCTTGAGGAGTGGCTTGAGCGCGCCACCGACGCCCCGGACCGCGCCGCCGCCCTGATCCGACTCGCCGATGCCTGTGCCGGCGCCGGTCATGCATCGGCGCTCCGATATGCCGACGCCGCGGTGTCCGAAGAGGGGCGCATGGCTGCCGCCGCAGAGCGAGCGCGCGCTACCTACTACACGTGCGTAGGAGACCACGAGCGCGCGGCAACGCACCGCGCGCGTCACCAGGAAAAGCGCGCTCAGAGTGAGATTGCCCAAGCCCAGCGCTCGAGCGTCTCAGAGCGCGACGAGCTCACCCAGCACGCCGCCACCGCGGCTCAGCTGGCACGGCTCACACGCTTTCTAGAGCGCACAGACGGCGTCAGCGACGCTTGGCTCGTGCGCAAGGTCCTCGACGATCCTGCTGCTCCCCCTGTGCATGTGCTGGCGGTCGCGAGCGACTTCGACGGCAAGCGGATCTTTTTGGGTCGCGCCAATCGCGCCCTGCACGGAGAGCTCTCGACGGCCCCGCTCCCACCGAGCACGCTGGTGATCGTGCTTGGCCCGTCGACTTTTTGGCTCCGCCACCACTGTGATGCGCTACCGGAAGCCCACATCCTCACGCGCAACAAAGCGTCATCCAATCGCTGAGGCGTTGCCGACACCGCGACACGCGAGCGAGGTGACAGCTGCGTCGACCGAGTCCGTCGACGTGTACCTGGTCCGCCCATCCGCCGGCCTCGCCGACGCGGCACTGCAGTGGCTCGATGATGCCGATCGGAGCCGCCTTGAGCGCATGACCCACCCTCGCGCCCGCGCGAGCTTCCTGCTCGGTCGGTGGCTTGTCCGAGGGGTCTTGGGCGCGGCGCTCGACACTGCCCCTGCGGCTCTGCGTTTCGTCGACAACCGCTGGGGCCGTCCCGAGCTCGATCGGCAGCGGCACCCCACGCTCTCGGACGTGCGCTTCAACCTCTCGCACACGGCTGGGCTCGGCGCGTTGGTCGTCACGCGCGGCCGGGAGGTCGGCATCGACGTGGAGCACACCGAGCGCCAGAGCAAGACGGTCGCGATCGCTGACCGCTTCTTTGCGACCTCAGAGGTTGCTGAGCTTCGCGCGCTGCCATCGCATGCCGTTCAGCGCGACCGGTTCTTCGACTACTGGACGCTCAAGGAGAGCTACATCAAAGCACGCGGGATGGGTCTGGCAATCCCGCTTGGAGCCTTCAGCTTTGACCTGACGGGGCCGACGCCAGTGGTCACGACCGCACCCAGCCTGCACGACCACTCAAGCTGGCGCTTCCAGCTCTGGACGCCCGGCCCTGCTCATCGGGCGGCGCTCTGCATCGAGATGCTGGCTGACCCAGCGCCGGTCCGCGTGCGCTGGTGTGAGGAGGCGGAGCCCTCGGCTTGTTTGCACGGCGAGCGTGCTGACTCTGAGCCACACGCCTGAGCAACTCTAACCGACTGAGACCGGGCTGAAGTGGCCGACGAGCAAGAGAGCGACACGTGCCTGACCCAACCGATCCAACGCACCCGGCGAGCGGCGACACGCCGTCCACGCTTGCGGCCAAGGAGCCCTATCAGCTCGGCCTGGCCATCGCGGAGGGCTGCCGCCAAGGCCGCGACATTGCGATGGTCGAGGCTCACTTCCACCCGGACGCGGAGTCCATCGAAGCGACCGGCGAGCGGCCGCTCGTCAAGGGCAAGCGAGCGATCGTTGCCAAGGCCCGCGGTTGGTTTCTTGAAAACGAGGTCCACTCGGTCGACATCGAAGGCCCGTTCACGCACGGCGACGACCGTTTCGCCCTTGTGTTCCACTATCGCGCATCGCTGAAGGCAACTGGCGAGCAATACGAGTTCCGCGAGGTTGCCGTCTACGAGGTCGTCGACGGCCTCGTCGTGAGGGAGCGCTTCTTCTATGACGCCTGAGACCCCATCCCCCACCTTCGAGCGGCTCTTCGTCGACGACGTCCCGGGCGATCCTGTCGCCGACAACTACCGCCGCCAAGTGCTGGCCGCCTGCTACTCGCGCGTGACGCCTACGCCCGTCGCGTCACCTCGTGTGTTGGCGACCGCGCGGGAAGTGGTCGAGCTGCTTGGGCTACCTCAAGACGTGGTCGACGCCCCATGGTTTGCCGCAACCATGGGCGGCAACAGCGTGCTGCCTACGATGGCGCCCTACGCGATGTGCTATGGCGGGCATCAGTTTGGCAACTGGGCCGGTCAGCTGGGGGACGGACGTGCGATCTCGTTGGGAGAGCTCGTCAACGATGAGGGCGAGCGCTACGAGCTACAGCTCAAGGGCGCAGGCCCAACGCCCTACTCCCGAAGCGGCGACGGGCGCGCGGTCTTGCGCAGCTCGATTCGCGAGTTCCTGTGCAGCGAAGCCATGCACCACCTCGGTGTCCCGACAACGCGGGCGCTCTCGCTTGTCCAGACCGGCGACGCCGTCGTCCGCGACATCCTCTACAGCGGCCACCCGCGCCCAGAGCCCGGCGCCATCGTCTGCCGTGTCGCACCGTCGTTCATTCGCTTCGGCAACTTTCAGATCTTGGCGGCGCGCGGGGACACAGACACGCTGCGAACCCTCACCGACCACACGCTACGGCGCCACTTCGCTGGCCTCATCCCGCCCGACGGCACGCCAACACGCGAGACCTATGTCGCGCTCTTGTCCGAGGTGACGCAGCGCACAGCTCGCATGGTGGTCGAGTGGATGCGCGTCGGCTTCGTGCACGGCGTGATGAACACCGACAACATGTCCGTGCTCGGCATCACCATCGACTACGGGCCCTACGGCTGGCTCGATGACTTCGCGCCCGACTGGACGCCCAACACGACCGACGCCGGCAACCGACGCTACCGCTATCGCAACCAGCCAGGCATCGCGCTGTGGAACCTCGAGCGATTCGCCGAAGCTCTCTTACCGCTCATCGAAGAGGTCTCGCTGGTCGAGGCCGCCCTCCGCACGTTCGTCGGCACATTCCAGGACGCCTACCGCCGGATGTGGTGCAACAAGCTGGGGCTCAGCGACGCGCGAGAGACCGACGATGCGCTCTTCGACGGACTCCATGAGATCCTTGCGGCGGTCGAGACCGACATGACGATCGTGTTTCGCGCGCTCGCCGAAGTGCCCGCCGAGGTCCCAGCCGACGACCGACGAGCGATCGCACCGCTCGCGGAGGCCTTCTACGAGCAAGCCAGCGTGACCGATGCGCACGCCACGCGGCTTGCCACCTGGCTCAGACGCTATGCCGCCAGGCGCGCCGACGATGCCAACACGGACACTGAGCGCCACGCGCTGATGACGCGGACGAACCCGAAGTACGTCCTGCGCAACTACCTCGCTCAAGAAGCCATCGACCTGGCGGAGGCCGGCGACGCCTCGCGCATCCACGAGCTGCTCGACACCCTGCGGCGCCCATACGACGAGCAACCGGAGCGAGCCCGCTTTGCCGCCAAGCGCCCCGAGTGGGCACGCAACAAGCCGGGCTGCTCAATGCTGTCGTGCAGCTCCTAGCAGCGTTGCCGGGATATGCGGCTTCTGGGACGCGCTTGAGGTGTGCCGGTCCGAGCGTTGTTACCTCGCCTGACCCGCGCCGGGAGAGCGCGCCCACACCCGCGTTGCCCGTCCGCCCATAGCGGTTGGGCTGCCGCGACAAGCCGGGCTAGTGCTAGCCCTAAAACAAGCGCTACTTCCGGCTGCGGCATCCGATCTACGCACCACAGCGGCGTCGGGGCGCTCGCTGCGCTCACTCGGACTCGACGATGCACGCATCGCCGTCGTCCGCCCGACGCCGCTATGATGCGCACCTCGTTCGCCTCGCTCGAAACTAGCGCTCGTGTTAGGGCTAGCCCCAAAACAAGCGCTCTTTCCGGCTGCGGATTTGGGGCTAGCCTTTGAGCAGTCCCTCGACGATCGGCTTCACCGCTTTGCCAGGGAAGCGGCCCTTGAGCTTGCCCATCAGCGCGCCCATGACCTTGCCCATGTCGCG
>CALHXW010000029.1 GCA_938040325.1 uncultured bacterium
CAGGGCCAGAGCCAAGGCGGCGAGCGGCGCGGGCAGGGCCAGAGCGGCGAGCGTCGGCGCGGGCAGGGCCAGAGCGGCGAGCGTCGGCGCGGGCAGGGCCAGGGCCAGGGCGGCGAGCGGCGGCGCGGGCAGGGCCAAGGCGGCGAGCGGCGCGGCCAGGGGCATGGCGACCAACGCCCTCCAGGTGCCGCGGATGGTCACGGCCGGCCGACCTCGGACGCACCAACCGACGGGACACCCAAGAAGAAGCGCCGACGGCGTCGGCGCCGCCGCTCGGTCAATGGACCCGCAAAGCCGCCCTCAGCTGACTAAGCGCTCTTGCAGCGGACGCACCTGGCTGCAGCATCGCAGGGCCGCCTTCAGCGTGGCGCTGCGCCCTTGAGAGACGTCGCCTTTGTTTTGGCCCAGGGACGTTCGACCTGTCGACGCGCGCGGCGCGTGAGCTTGAGCAGCTTGTTGGAGCCATCATCAGAAGACTTCAGGCGCACGCTGACCCAGCTCGCGTCGAGTCGTCGAGCGTCGACGCGCGGCGGCGTCTCGTCGACGCCCCAGGTGACTGTCTGCGGGGACCTGCCGAGGTAGCGTCGTCCGACGTAGAGCTTCTGCTCGCTAGGAGCGGTGTCTACCGTCGCCGACAGCGTTGAGCGAACAATCTGCGCGGTCGATGCGCCAACGCCTGTTGCGGCACCGAGCGTGGTGATCGGCGTGGCGGAATGTGCGCGCGCGGCCGGCTGCGCCGTTGCCGCTCCGTTACCGTGTGTGGCTGCAGGCAGTGCGCCAACAGCGCCGGCGGCGAAGTGAGTAAGGTCGGAGCCTGCCCATGCGCCAGGAGTCGCGCTGGACGGCGCTGAAGCGGTGGTTGCGGTCGACCCCGCTGGGGCCGCCGAGGCGACAGGATGGAGACCCCGGGCTTGTGCAGGCGCCAGCGCCAGGCGCGTGGACTGGGTGTCATCGTGGACCTGACGATGATGGTCGCTGTCGCCTGGCCCTGGGCGGAGCAAGAGGCCCACGCAGAGCGAAACCAAGAGTGCAGAGGTTGTCGCCAGAGCGACAACGGCGGTGGAGCGAGGCTTTTCAACGCTGCGAGGCGCTAGCCCCAAAACAAGCGCTACTTCCGGCTGCGGCTTTGGCGATGCACTCGCCACCAACGTCGGTTCGCTCGCTTGGCTCACCTGAACTCGACGATGCACGCATCGCCTTCGTTCAGCCGACGCTGGTGGCAAGCACATCGCCTTCGCCTCGCTCGAAACTAGCGCTTGATTTGGGGCTAGCTCGATGACTGGCGCCGCCGCACGCATGCCGTTGAGCGCCAGGCTCGGCCGTGTGGTGAGCGGCTTCTTTTGCGCTGGCAGACCGACCGGGCTCGTGGTGCTGGCCGCCCCGGGTCGCGCGCCGAGAGGCAGCGCTGCAGGCAGCTCCAGCACGACATCGTAAGGTGCGGCTTGGCAGGCGTCGAGGAGGCGGCTTGTGGCTTCTGCGCTTGCGGGGCGGTCGGTCGGATCTTTGGCCAGCAAACGCTCGACCAGGCTGATAAGCGGGCCCGTGAGCACGCCACCGTTTCGGCGAATCCGAGCCGGCTTGAGGGTGCAGTGAGCAATCATCAGGTCTGCCAGCGTCTCAGCGCGGAACGGCTGATGGCCAGCGAGCATCTGGTAGAGGATCAACCCGACCTGATACAGATCGGTCCGTGGGGTGACACCGAGACCGCGCGCTTGCTCCGGTGCCATGAAGCGGGGTGACCCGACGATCATGCCGGTGCCTGTGGCTTCGACGTCGCCGTTCATCGTTGGCGAGAACGACTTCGCGACCCCAAAGTCGAGCAGCTTGACCTGGTCGCCTGTGCGCTGCGTCGCTTGGATGAAGATGTTGTCGGGCTTGAGATCGCGGTGGATAACGCCGACGCGGTGCGCCTCGGTCAGCGCGTCGAGGATCTGGCCGGTGAGCTGGAAGATCTTGGCGTCTGACAGCGGTGCTTCACGGGCCAGCAGGCTCTTGAGGCTCTCGCCTTTGAGCAGCTCCATCGCGAAAAAGGCGCGCCCGTTGTCGGTCTTTCCGTAGTCAAAGATGCGGACGATGTTTGGGTGCGACAGGCTGCCGATCATCTCGGCCTCACGCTCGAATCGCTCTGCGGCCTCGGCCGTGTTGCTGTGGGCAGCGGGCGACAACACCTTCAACGCGACCGTGCGTGCAAGACGAAGGTTTGTCGCCTGATAGACCCACCCCATCCCACCCCGACCGACCAGAGCTTCGAGCTGATACACGCCAGCGAGGATGTCACCCACTTCCGGCGGAGCGATCACGTCGCTATTCGCATTTTCAAACATAGTGTTTCCGTGCCATTACGGTCTCGTAGAGCTGGCCCGCGGCCGGCCTCATTCACGTATTAGTCACTTTCGTGAAAAATGAAAGGCCTTTCGTCCAGCTATGATCGGCGTCGACGCGAAAGTCCCGGCGCTACCGACGACTCGTTGCTCACATTTGATAACCGGCCGGTTGAATTTTTCTGCCAGCCGTGATCCCGACCTGGATGACCGAACAGTGCGAGATCGCGCTATGGGGGCACCGGTGCGGCCCGAGGGTCGTGGTGTCGCCGATGTCGCGATGCAGCCAGCTACCAAGTCGACCGCGTCCCCTTGCCAAACGAACGCGCCGCGCGCCTTGTGGCATGGCAAAGGGGCTCGCCATGGAACATGTCTCAACGACCGGAACGCTCTATGTCTACGGCTGCTGGGCGCTGGCTGTTGCGCTCTTGCTGTTGACCGTGCGCAGTGCCGCACGCCGAGCGAGGACCTCGGTTCCTCGAGCTATCGGTTGGACCGTTTGCATCCTCGCCGTTTGGACGTTCGCGGCGCTGGCCATCGGCAAGCTCGGCTGGATGCGAACCCTAGAGATGCCACCAGGTGCTGCCAAGGTTGCCGTGACCGCAGCGCTCCTCACCATCGTGATGGCCACGCTCAGGCCCGGCCGGTGGCTCGGAGACAATGCAGCGCTTGCCTGGCTCCTTGGGGCGCAGGCGTTTCGCATCCCTGTCGAGATCATGCTGCACCGCTGGTACCTGGAAGGCGCCATTCCTGAGCGCATGACATTTCTCGGCTGGAACTACGACATCCTCAGCGGGGCGCTCGGCCTCGTCTTGGGTATCGGCGTCGCCCGCAACTGGTTCAAGCGGCCAAAGACCATCGCTCGCCTCTACAACATCCTCGGGATTCTCTTGCTTGCAACGATCGTGGTCACGGCCGCGCTCTCGATCCCAGGACCGCTCAACAACTTCCCACAGGAGCCACTCAACCGAATCGTTCGCAACGCGCCGTACAGCCTGTTGCCGCTCTGCCTGGTCATGACGGCGCTCTTTTTGCACATCGTGACGTTCCGAGCGCTGCGACGCGACGACCTCTAGAGAGCTGACCGGCTAGCAGCGTGCGGGGAAATGCGGTTTCTGGGACGAAGTGAGGTGTGCCGCTGGGGTGACAACCGAGAGGAAACCACAACGCGGGTTGCAGGGGCGCAGCTCCTGAGTGAGCT
>CALHXW010000030.1 GCA_938040325.1 uncultured bacterium
GACATGCGATTTGCGGCCTCGTTCGGCTACGTCATCAAGCCGCTGGCCATCGCGAAAGCCCATGAGAACGGGATCGAAGCGCGCGTACACCCGGCGCTCATCCCTGAGACCTCGATGCTCGGCAACGTCCACGGCGTCTTCAACGCCGTCCGCGTCCACTCTCATGGCCTTGGCCCGATGCTCTTCTACGGCAAGGGCGCAGGGATGATGCCAACGGCCGTCAGCGTCGTCAGCGACATGATCGAGCTTGGCCGAAACATCCTACGTGGCACGTCCGGGCGGCTTCCACACCTCGCGTTCCACCCGGAGCTTGTCAGTGCCCGCACGCACCTTCCGAACAGCTCAAGCCGGTGCCCTTTCTACCTTCGGTTTTCGGTCAAGGATGAGCCAGGCGTGCTCGCTGCCATCGCCGGAACGCTCGGCGAGCGCGGAATCAGTATCCGCAAGATGGTTCAAGAAGACGGCCTCGCCGGCGAGCCAGTCGCCGTCGTGATGCTGACTCATGAGGCAGCTGAAGGAGACGTCATGACCGCACTTGGCGAGCTGGATGCAAAGAGCTTCATCGTCGCGCCAACGTGTTACCTCCGGGTCGAAGAGCTTGGCGGGTGAGCCCGTCGTTTCTTGAGAGATGGATCACGCCAGAGCGGCGCAGGTTCATGCGCTTCGCGGTGGTTGGGGTCAGCGGAATTGTCGTCAACTTGGCGTTCGTCTGGCTCGGCAAGGAAGTCTTCTTTCAGGGACTTGAGACCGACCTCGCCGACGGACTCGCGAGTGGACTCGGCATCGTTGTCAGCATCTTTACGAACTTCCTGCTCAATGACGGGTGGACGTGGTCGGACCGCCAAAAGCGTCCGTTCGCAACACGCCTTGGCATGTATTACCTGGGCGCAGCAGCCGCAGCCGGGCTCCAGTTCGCACTCTTCGCTCTGTTGCGCTACTGGCTTGGCGTCCACGTCTATCTTGCGCAGCTGAGTGGTATCGCCCTTGGCACGCTGTCGAACTACGTCGTCAACAACTACTGGGTCTTCAAGAACTCCGACGGAGACTCTAGCAGCGGTAGGGGAAATGCGGACTCTGGGACGTAGCGAGGTGTGCGAGAATCCGCATTTCCCGGCAACGCTGGTGCTCTAGTCTAGTCCAAGACGTGCCGGTACTGAGCCGGCGGCGGATCGCTCGCGGACAGGTAGAGCTTTCGCTCGGCAGCCCACTGCGGCAGGTCGCCCAACATCGCAGCGGACAGGTTGGCTTGCTCGGCCAACGATGATGCGAGGAGCCGAGGGGGCATCCGGTCGGCGGCGCGCTCCGCGTTCAGCTCGTCGAGCGGCAAGTCTGCAGCGGGGCCCAGCCGACCGATAATATCCGCGACGGGTTGGGCGGGTCCATCGACGCTTGCAAGCAGCTGGACCACAAGGGTTGGCTCGGTTGTCCAGCCCAGCGTCCCTTCAACCGACTCCCAGTCGGTGTCATCGGCCAACACCCAGACAACCATCTGATCGGGCAGCCTCGCTGACGCCGGCATTGCGCTCACACCGAGAGCGTCCGCCAGCCAACGAGCAGCCACCTCCGACCGTGCCCCGACCCATGCAGGCCGGACTCCTGGGGCTGTGGCGTCGAGAGCCGCGGCAATCCGCACGATGATCGTTGCCATCTCATCGATCGACAACACACCACCCTCTCCCGGGGCGTCGTCGACCAAGACCGCCCCGTAGCGGACGAAGAATCGATCTCGACGCCGCGCTGGCGGCTCACCCAAAGGGAAGTCGCGCGCTCGACGGGCAACGTGCAAGATCCAGCCGGCGTCGTCATCCTCTTCGAGCGCGACCTGGGTCAGCTCATAGGACGGCCAGTCCTCTGCGGTCGCAGCCGCAAACGCGTACCGGCGAACGAGCGCACTCGATGGCGTTGCGGGTCCGACCACGTGGGGCGCAAGGCGCGCAACAACCGCTCCAGGGTCGTCTAGCTTGAGCAGAGCGTCAGCAACGACGGCGTGCGCGGCCGCCGTGTCGGTCCGTGCCGCTGCAGCCTCGCCAAGAGCAATCGCTGTCCACGGGTCGTCGAGGTCCAGAAACTGTCCTGCGAGCTCGACGAGCGGGTCGGCGCTGCGATTGGTTGCAGCTGCTTCGAAGCCAAGCGCGAGCTCTTCCTCGCCCACGCGACGTAAGACGCGGGCAGCGCAAGATAGGACCCGTGGCTCGTGGGCCATCTCGGCGATCAGGTCTCGAACGCTGACAACGGCATCACCGAGACCGTCAGGGCCAACAAGGAGGGCATCGACCGACGCAATGGCTTCAGCCACTCGATCGGCCGGCTGAGCCTCGACTCGTTGTGACACGCGTGGACTCGGTTCACTGGCTTGTCGACCGCCAGTCGGAGGCTGGACCAAGTCGTCGCCGATCTCCTCGTCGTCGTCGAGTGTCGGCACAGGGCCACCAAGGATTGTTTTCAGCCGACGCCACATAGTTCCTCCGGCGCGATGATTGACGACAGGGACTGCGACTTCAAGCGCGACGTGCGCTACCCGGGCCTTCCTTGAGACTTCGAGCGAGCACAAGGAAGCAGGAGCCGGTCCTCTGGATCCACCGACCATGCGTGCGTGGAATCGAGCAAAACGCTCGAGCACTGCAACACTGAGGCGCTACAGCGCGGCGCCTGACCGATCCGCTGGTGGCAGCTTGAGACTTGTGACAAGGACAAGTCGACGTCAAGCGCCAACGCCGCTTCTCGGGACGCACGTGCGTAGCGAGCGGTCGTCGACGATTAGAAGGTGCCGAAGCTCTTCGAGTTGCCCGACGCCTTCGTCGACGACTTGCCTGACTTGCCACCTGACCGCTTGCCGATGCGTCGCAGCTGTACGGACTCCGTCCGGCTCGTCTGCGTGCCGAACGACACGGTCTTGTTGCGGTACTTCGGGTGGCGAACTGTCCAGACCACGGGCGGGCTGCCTTGAGTTCGCTCAACGCTGAGTGGCGTCGTGCCGATCTGAACGCCATGCTCGTACACTCCAGCCCCGGAAGGACTGCTCACGACAGTAAGCGAGACCGTGGCAGCCGCGACGGGGACCACCGATGCGGCCAGCATCGAGTAGGCGCGTGATCCGCTGTCGGCGAGCAAGCTCCCAAACGAGCGACCCGCCGTTGTGGGCTTGGCCGGTGCAGCGGGCTTTGCCTGGACCACTCGCACGACCGGAACCGGCGCCTTTGCTTTTTTGTCCTCAGCAGGCCTCGCCGACTCGACTGGTTTCTTCGGCTCTTCGGGCTTCGCTGTGTCGGTATCGACTTTCTTCGTGCCAGCAGCTTTGCCCGCGACCGGCTCCGCGCTCTTGGAGGAGGACGCTTTCGTGTTTTCCGAACCCGCCGTCCCAACCCCGGCCGTTGGCTTCTTCTCGGCAACGACTCGGTCGGTGGCGGGAGCGCTCACTGCGACCTTTCCTTGATTCGACATGCCGTTGTCAGGGGCATCGCCCTGTTGGCTCGACCACCAAGCAAAACCGCCACCGCCCAGCGCTAGCACTAAGAGTGCTGCCCAAAGCCAGCTCTTCGATGCTTTCGGAGGGATGTCGTCGACATAGTCAGCGCTAACTGCAGGCGAAAGTCCCGTCTTAACGAGCGTGGCTGCCTCTGCGACAGGAGCCGCTTTCTTTGAGACGCCGGGGCGCGCGTCTACCGTCGTGTCTGCAGTGGCTTCCGGCGAACGCACCGGCGCGCTCGCACCTCCGGCGGTAGCGATCGGTGTCTCGAGAGCCTCGAGCACAAGCGCTTTGAGCGCCTGACAATCGGCGGGGCGGTCTTCGGGCTTCTTTGCCAGCATCTTCTCAAGAGCTGTCTGCAGCCCGATTGGCAACGCAACGCCCGTCCGCTCCAGTGCGTCCGGCACACCTTCGTTGATGTGCTTGAGCATGATCTCCATCGGCGTGTCGCCATCGAATGGCTTCTCGTCGGTGAGCATCTCGTAGAGCAAGATCCCGAGGGCATAGACGTCGCTGCGACCATCAATGTCGCGGCCCATCGCCTGCTCAGGGCTCATGTACGCTGGCGTGCCGCAGATCATGCCGGTCTTGGTCGCTTGCGTCGCTTCTTCGCCCGCCATCTTGGCGATTCCGAAGTCGAGCACTTTCACGAAGTCCGGGTTTCCAACCTGCTGTTGGATGAAGATGTTCTCGGGCTTGAGGTCGCGGTGCGTGATTCCGTGGCGGTGCGCTTCCGAGAGGGAGTCGCAGATCTGGGCGATGATGTGGACCGCGCGCCGCGGGTCCATCGCGCCGTCTTCGTCGAGGACCAAGTCCAGCGGCCGGCCTGTCAGTCGCTCCATGACGAGGTAGAGGAGTCCGTCGTTGGACTGACCGAAGTCGTAGACCGTGATGGTGTTGGGGTGCGCGAGCTTGCTGGCCGCGCGTGCCTCCCGCAGAAAGCGCTGAATCGCGGTCTTGTTTTGCGAGAACGCTCGACGCAAGACCTTGATCGCAACTTCACGCTGCATCGACGACTGCTCTGCGAGATAGACGCGGCCCATGCCGCCCTCGCCGAGCTGGTCGGTCATGGTGTACTTGCCATCGAGGACGTGACCTACGAGCGACGGCTCGTCCTCAACGACCAGCAACCGCTCGCCGTCGACTTCACAGAACTCACCGCTATCGTAGACGCGGCTGCAACCGGGACAGAATTTCTCCATGGACTCCAGCGATGGCGGACATCATGTCCGACGGATGGGTGCGACTTGCTCGCAGCAGCCGCGCACACTCCTAACCCTTATAATAGGGATCTGATTTCCGCTTGGTCAACCGCGAGGTCGTAGCGAACACGCGCAAATCGTCGAATTGACAAAGATTCGCGCGCGCAGGTTCTTTTCGTGAGGGGATCGCCGCGGTGGCCGTCGTGGACCTCTGCCGGTCTGCCTGCCTGTCGCGCTCACTCCGCCCCGCCCTCTCCGGCGAGGCGCATCCACCGCCAGGCGCATGAACGAGCGAAGACCGCTACGGGGAACACCCACAGGCTATACGAGACGCTCGCCCACCTGACCACGCTGTCGCAGCCAAGCGTCACACAGGCATAGCGCCATCATCGCCTCGACGATGACAACAGCGCGGGGAAGCACGCACGGGTCGTGGCGCCCCTTCGCGGCGAACGTCGTCGCGACGCCCGCCTCCGTCACGGTCTCCTGAGGCTTGAAGTGCGTGGCGACGGGCTTGAACGCGACGCGTATGGTCACAGGCATCCCGTTGGAGATGCCTCCTTGGATGCCACCAGACCGGTTGGTCCGCGTGACGACCGCCCCATTAGGGCCAGGAACGAAGGCGTCGTTGTGCGCGCTTCCACGGAGTTGGGCGCCTGAAAAGCCACTGCCGGACTCGAAGCCTTTCGCCGCCGGGAGCGAGATCATCGCGGCCGCCAGTGTCGCGTCCAGCTTGTCGAAGACGGGGTCGCCAAGCCCAGGCGGAACCCCACGCGCGACACATCCAATCACGCCACCGACGGTATCGCCGTCCTTTCGGACCTTAGCGATGCGCTCAACGAAGCGGGCCGCCATGGCCGCGTCAGGGCACTGGATCAAGCCGTTGGCTGCGACCTCGGCGCGCGTGACCGACGGCTCAACGCCCGCACAGAGGTCCTCAACTTGAGCGACCCAGCCGACGATCTCGACGCCTAGGTGAGTCGCGAGCAGCTTTCGCGCCACGGCACCCGCTGCCACCCGCGCGACCGTCTCACGCGCTGAAGCACGCCCGCCTCCGGAGGAAGCTCTTCGCCCGTACTTCGCTTGGTAGGTGAAGTCTGCGTGGCTTGGTCGAAAGAGGCCGCCGAGCTCCGCGTAGGCTTTCGGGCGTGCGTCTGCGTTCTGAAACACCATGGCGATCGACGTGCCGAGCGTCACCCCTGCATCAACCCCGGAGAGTATCGTCACAACATCGGTTTCCCGGCGCGCACTCGCCAGCGGCCCCTGCCCTGGCTTGCGTCGGTCCAGATCGGGCTGAATGTCCTCGGGGCCGAGCGGTAGGCCCGGTGGGCAGCCGTCGATGATGACCCCGAGCCCTCCGCCGTGACTCTCTCCGAAGGTGGTCACGCGGAACATTCGGCCGAAGGTGTTTCCGCTCATAGCAGCCACCACAGCGCCAACACGACCGCTGTCGTCATGCCTGCACAGGTCGACACCACCGCAGTCCCGAGCCTTCCGAACGTGCGCTCGAACCGCCACGTGAAGGCCGCTACAGCGCCGCCGGGTGCGCCTGCGACGCTGCCAACAACCGCCCCCATAGGGAACGCAACGATCCCACCGACCAGCAGTCCGCAGCACCCAGCGAAGAGCGCACCAAAGCCCATTCCGGGTGGAGTGGACTCCGTGCTCGAGAGCTTTGCCGTAAAGACGTCCCAGACGAGCGCGCCAACGAACCAAGAGAAGGTCAGCGCGAGGAGCCAGATGTACCACTCGGTCACGCCGATGCCGCTCCACCGAGCGCCAAACACGATCGCGAGGGCTCCGGCCGCGCCGATGCTTCCACCGATGAGTCGCTGACGTGCCATCTTCATCCTGTCATCTCGCTGGCGAAAGCCTTGGAGTCGAGCAGCTTCTGCAGCCCGACGCCCGTGGCCACGATGTTGGGCTCGGTCATCCGGACAACGATCTTTTCGATCTGGGGCGCGATCTTGCGTCCAAGGAAGGCAGGTCCCGGAAGCTTGTCCCCAAACACCACAAGCTCGCCGTCGGTCAGCATCCGGGTGGCGCCTGGATCTTCCGGATGCGGCTCGAACCAAGTCTCGCCCTGACACGAGGAGAGCTTGGAGTGCTTGGACTCAATACGCCATGAGCAGTGGCGCTTGGCCGGTGTCCAAACCGAGTAGTCGAGCCACCAGAGCGAGTTTTTGTTCATGAAGGGGCGCAGCAGCTTTGGAACGTTCTCTGTTGTCCCCAACCACCACCGGACGACGTTGAAGCTGCCGTCGGAAGCCTCTTCGAACGTTCGTGTCTCGATCTCTGCGACGTTCGACATGTGGTCAGCCAGCGTGTCGAGCTGGTGCATCATCGCGTAAACAACCCGGTCAGGCGCATGCCCTGTGATCACGACCTCGGTCTGAAACTTCATGTCGCGACGATGTTCACTAGCCGATCCGGCACGACGATCACCTTTCGTATCGTCTTGCCTTCCGTGAACTTGGCAACCCGCTCAAGCCCAAGAGCCGTCGATTCCAAGGTCGCCTTGTCGGTCCCTTTCGCAACGTTAAACCGCGCGCGAACCTTTCCGTTGACCTGGACAACCATCTCGACCGCATCGTCGACGCAGAGCGCTGGGTCGGCCTTTGGCCAGTCGGTGTGACTGATCGACGGCGTGTGACCACACCGTTGCCACAGCTCCTCAGCAATGTGCGGTGCGAACGGGTTGACGCACTTGAGCAGCCACTCAAACGCCACGCGCGGCAGCTCTTGCTGCTTCGTGAGGTGGTTGACCAACACCATGAGTGCACTGATGGCGGTGTTGAAGCGAAGCTCCTCAATGTCGTCGGTGACCTTGGCGACTGCCTTGTGCAGAGCGCGAGTGGTGTCATCGTTCATCGGCGCATCGGAAAGCTCCCGCTGCCCGAGCTTCCAGATCTTGTCGAGGAAGCGCGAGACACCCACGATGTTCTCGGTTTGCCACGGCTTGATGGCCTCGAGCGGTCCCATGAACATCTCGTAGAGCCGGAGAGCATCGGCTCCATAGTCTGCGACGATGTCCTCGGGGTTGACGACGTTGCCAGCACTCTTCGACATCTTGGCCCCGTCCGAACCGAGGATCATCCCCTGGTTGACGAGCTTCTTGAACGGCTCCGGGGTCGACACCAAGCCGATGTCGTAGAGGACCTTGTGCCAAAACCGCGCATACAACAGGTGAAGCACGGCGTGCTCCGCCCCACCGATGTAGAGGTCGACCGGCAGCCAGTAGTCCGCCTTCTCCTTGGCGAACGCAACGGTGTCGTTCTTCGGATCGATGTAGCGCAGGTAGTACCAGCACGACCCGGCCCACTGCGGCATCGTGTTGGTCTCACGCCGCGCTGGGAGGCCCGACTCAGGGTCGGTCGTGTTCACCCAGTCCGAGATCGTCGCGAGTGGGCTCTCGCCCGTTCCGGAAGGCTCATAGCGCTCCACGTCGGGCAAGCGCAGCGGCAGCTCAGACGTTGGGAGAGGTTTGGACGTTCCGTCTTCGAGATGCACGACCGGAAACGGCTCGCCCCAGTAGCGCTGACGCGAGAAGAGCCAGTCGCGCAGTCGGTAGTTGACCGCCTTGTCGCCGAGACCGCGCTCAGCCAGCCAAGCGGTGATCTTCTCCTTGAACACATCGGTCTCAAGCCCGTTGAACGCCCCCGAGTTCACCGACACACCCGACGCGGCGTAGGCCTCCTCACTGACGTCAGGCACCTCACCCTCAGGTGTCGACACCACAGCGACGATCGGCAGGTTGAAGCGCTTTGCAAACTCGTGGTCCCGCTCGTCGTGGGCCGGTACCGCCATGATCGCGCCGGTGCCGTAGTTGGCGAGCACGTAGTCCGCGATCCAGATCGGGATCTGTTCGTCGTTGACGGGGTTGGTCGCGTACGCGCCCGTGAAGACCCCGGACTTCTCCTTGGCAAGGTCCGTCCGGTCGAGGTCGCTCTTGAGCGCGGCGGCAGCTACGTAGGCATCCACCTCCGACCGACGGTCGGCCGTCGTCACGGATGCGACAAGCTCGTGCTCTGGCGCCAGCACCATGTACGTCGCGCCGAAGAGCGTGTCTGGACGGGTCGTAAAGACGCGAACCTTCGACTCGGTTCCGGTGATGGCGAAGTCGACCTCGGCGCCCACTGAGCGACCGATCCAGTTCCGCTGCATCGCTTTGAGGGACTCCGGCCAGTCCAGCAAGTCCAAGTCATCGAGAAGCCGGTCGGCGTACGCAGTGATCTTGAGCATCCACTGCCGCATCGGCTTGCGAACAACCGGGTGACCTCCACGCTCGCTCAGCCCGTCTTTCACCTCTTCGTTCGCGAGCACCGTGCCAAGCGCTGGACACCAGTTCACCGCGACGCTCGACTCGTACGCGAGCCCGCGCTTGTGGAGCTGCAAGAAGATCCACTGAGTCCACCGGTAGTAGTCCGGGTCGGTCGTGTCGACCTCGCGGTCCCAGTCGTAAGCGAGCCCAAGCCCCTGAATCTGCTCTTTAAAGCGCTTGATGTTCGTCTGGGTTGTGACACTCGGGTGCGTGCCGGTCTTCAGCGCGTACTGCTCTGCGGGTAACCCAAACGCGTCCCACCCCATCGGGTGAAGCACGTTGTAGCCGCACATCCGCTTGTAGCGAGAGACAATGTCGGTGGCCGTGTACCCTTCGGGATGGCCCACGTGCAGCCCGCTCCCTGAGGGGTAGGGAAACATGTCTAGGGCGTAGTACTTGGGCTTGTCCGAGATGTCGTCGGCACGAAATGTCTTCTCGTCGACCCAGTAGCGCTGCCACTTGGGTTCGATGTCGCCGAAAGGATAGCGTTCGCTGCTCACTCAACACTCCACAGGTGTCCGGTTTGAGAGGCGAAGGTGTAGCCCATGGTGGGTCGATTGTCTTCAACGTGTCGCGTTCGCGAAGGCGACACGGTTTCGACGAGCCGTGATCGGCGCCCGCGCACGCTCAAGCAGCCGGCCGGTTCTGCCGCGCCCGCGATCAACACCACTTCGCCACCGTACGGCTTGGACATCACGTTTCCGGCTGATAACGTCCCGCCCGATGTATCCTCAACTCCTCCTCGGGCGCATCGAGGTGATCTGCGGCAGCATGTTCTCCGGCAAGACCGAAGAGCTGATCCGCCGCCTCAAGCGCGCTCGCATCGCTCGACAGCGCGTGCAGGTCTTCAAGCCCGCCGTCGACAATCGCTATAGCGACACAGACGTGACCAGCCATGCGCAAGATCGCGTCCAGGCCACTGTCGTAAAGTCGAGCGCCGAGATCCTAAAGGCTGTCGACGATCGCACTGACCTGGTCGGCATCGACGAAGTCCAGTTCTTCGATGCAGGCATCGTCGAGGTCGTCAACAAGCTGGCAAACCGCGGCAAGCGCGTGATCGTCGCTGGGCTTGATCAGGACTTCCTTGGCCGCCCCTTCGAGCCGATGCCGCAGATCATGGCGATTGCCGAGTACGTGACCAAGACGCTTGCGGTGTGCATGCGCTGCGGTGCACCTGCGAACCGGTCGCAACGACTCGTCGGTGACGATGATCGAGTGCTTGTCGGCGCCACCGACTCCTACGAGCCACGCTGTCGCCGCTGCTTCGAGCCCGACATGTCGCGTCAGCTAGGCATGGATCTCAGTCCCCCTAGCGCGTCGTCGCCACCGCAAGGACCTGACCCGCAGGCCGGCGCATGACGCAGGGGCTGCGTCGCAATGCCTGTGCCCGTGCCGTGCGCAGCATCGTCGTGCTTCTCTCGATGGCAACCACCGGGCTCGCGGCAAGCCCGCCACCGGTCGTCGAGCCTCCCCCTCCGGACAGCAACGACGCGACGCCTGTTGCGTCTCCGCCTCAAGCTGAGCCCGCGCCAACCGAGGTGGCGCCTTCCCCACCGGCAACCGATGAGCCCACGCCAGCAACTCAGCCTGCCGCGGAGCCCTCGCCCCTCGATCGCGTGAGGAAGGCACTCGCAATGGAGCGGTTCGGGACCGCCGTGGTCCTCTGCGAAGAGATGGACGTGCGAACCCGCGTGGAGGACGCCTCGCTCGACCAAGCAACACGCACCAGCTGCGGTGCGGCCTACCTGAGCCTTGGTGACAAGCTCGCGGCGATGGGGTCGATGTCCGGTGCTCGCAAACGCTGGGAGCAGGCGGCAGAGGTCGACCCTCGCCTGCTGGACGACGCAGCGTTCAGCAAGCGCATGATGAGCGGTGAGACGCCGACATCGCCGAAGCCGACGGTCACGCCAGCACCTGCCGCGACGCAGACCCCAGCGACGGGGTCATGGGTCTCGCGACGAACCCCTGCTCGTCCCACGACTCAGCGGCCGAAGAGCAAGCCGAAGCCACGAGCCAAACCACGACAACGAGAGCGACCCGACGATGCCGGACCACGCTACGACTGGGGACTTGGGGTCGGAGTAGGCGCCGGGTTCGATGGCGTCGCATCCCTCATCTTGAGCTGGATGACCGACGAGACCATCGCGCTCGAGCTTTCGATCGGCGTCATCTACCCGGTGGCCGACACGCGCGTCCGGTGGTACGGCATTCGCGGGGCACTCACCCCAGTGCTCGGGTTCGGAATGACAACGCCGTTCGGCAGCACGGACAGGTTTGGCCTCAACGCGGCAGGGTTCAATGCCCTCTACGAGCTCGGTGAGTCTTTTCACATCGACATCGGCGTCGCCTGGACGTTCGCTGAGCACGTTGACGTGTTCGCGGGGCTCGCCTTTGTCACGCCCTTCGACCAGGACAACCCCGACACGGTCGTGCTCTTCCCCCAGGCCGCACTCCAGCTCTCGTGGTACTTCTAGTGGTTCGCGTCACCGGATTTGATCAGTTGAGCCAGGCACCTTAGTCCAGGTGCGGGAGCTGCTCACGTGGGACAAGTACTTTGATGGTTCGTGCTTGTCTTGGTGCACGTTGGAGAAGGCCTTTGCGCTCAAGAGTGAGAAGCATTTGATGGACTGACGGCGGTGTCACCTGGAAATATCGCTGAATGTCGCTTTGGGCGGGCGGGCGGCGATTGACC
>CALHXW010000031.1 GCA_938040325.1 uncultured bacterium
CTAGTCCCAAATCAAGCGCTGTTTTCGAGCGAGGCGAAGGCTGCTCGCCAGCGGCGTCCGCTGGACGAAGGCGATGCGTGCATCGTCGAGTTCAGGTGAGCGAAGCGAACGCACGGACGTCGCTGGCGAGGGCATCGCCAAGGCCGCAGCCGGAAAGAGCGCTTGTTTTGGGACTAGTGAGCGGCCTGCCGCAGCAAGCGTGAGCTTCGCGGAAACCGTAGCGCCATCGACTCGTCGCTCGCCAGCGTGTCGAGGATCGCCTGAGCCTTGCCGCTGAGCTCATCGTAGGCGCGAACGACCAGGTCAGGCGGCTGTCCGTCAGCGAGCGTCAGCCAGTTCGACGCCCACAGCCAGTCGTCGCGGAAGAAACGTCGCTTCGGCAGCCCGAAGCGACCGCGGGCCTCCGGATAGAGCGTGAGAAAGTGCCGCTCGTAGATGGTGGTCAGCGAGGCGTGATAGGTCACAAAGCGGCGGTCGATCCACCAGCGCCAGCTGCGACGACGCAGCAACACGCGCTCCTCGTCGGTGAGCTCGGAGAGCCGCTCGGCAAGGGACTCGGGATGCGCGCTCACCCAGTCGAGCCACGCGAGCGACCACATCACGCCGTGGGCCTTCGATGTCGCCACGCGGTTCATCTCAAGCTCCATGAGCATTCCCCAAAGCGGTGTGCTCATGAAGGTCGCAAGCGTCTTGGCCAGCTGAAAGAGCTCGCTGCGGTCGAGCTTACCGGAGTGGGAGATCCGCCTGACGCAGTCGAGCGATGGCGGCGCTTCGTTGCCGCGTGCGCCCCAAGCTGCGACGCAGGGCTCATCGGGCCAGCGAACCTTCGGCGTCACGGCTTCGTCCCGGCTGAGGCGGTGCTCGTACGGCGGCGGAAGATCCACGTCCATACGACCGGGTCCGAAGGGATCCCGTAGGTGCGCTGACGACGGGTCCTCTCGGACGTGCGGCTTCGGGGCGGGGTCCGGCGAGCGCAGGCCAGCGGCGACCAGGTCGGTTGGCAGCAGCGGATCGGTCCAGCGCGACGCCTTCATCGTGTCTTTGAAGTCAAGGTGGCGCGCGAGGACCGCCGCGGCGCCGAGGCCGAGCCCGCCCGCGGGGTTGTTCGCCGTCGCCATCTCTGGGACCGGACGCCAGAGCGACTCAAGCAGCCGCTTCTGCGCGGACGCTTCCGTGTCTCGCCAGCTGCGCATGATGGTCGGCAGTGGCTCGCTCGGAGGCGTCACCTCTGGCACGCGCCGTGGCGGACGTCGTCGCCTCGGCGGTGGCGTCTCCGGCGCGAGGGTCGGCGAGACGGTCTCGGACGGTGGCTTCAGCAGCTCGGGAGCAAAGCTCACGCGGCGATCGTCGAGCTCGACGTCCAGCACCTGGCAGTCGCGGTCGACGGTCAGTCCCTCACGGTGCCCAATCTCGGTCGAGCAGATGCGCTGTTGTGCACGGGTGACGACCTCAACGACCAGCGTCCCGTCGGCTGCCCGTCGGACCGAGAGCGTTGACACAGGGGGCGTGACCAGCTCCGCGGAGCCGACGTCATACGCGAACGCCTCCGCCAGTGCGGAGCGGACGTCTGCTCTCGCCAGCAGTCGCTCGGTGGCGCTCGCAGAGAGCTGGCCACGCAGCGCGGCGCGGACCCGCGACTCCACGTCCTCCCACGTCACGTCGCTGGCATAGGCAGACGATCCCGACCCGGCCAACACGGCCAGCAGGACGAGCGCGAGCGCGGCAGGTCGAGGGATGAGACGACAGCAGCACATGGGGAGCTCCACGGGGTTACCTGCCAACGTGCGGCACGGCGACTGACGACACAACCTTGAGGCTGCCCAGACCATTCCTGACGTCCGCCGAGAGCCGTCGCCGGTTGCAGCCCCGCTTGCGCAACTCCGCCTCTGCGCGGTATCCGCTGGTGTCCCATCGACCTGGAGCCGACCCATGGACACCATCGCAGAGAACGCTGTTGTTGCTTTCCACTACGTCCTCACCGACGACGATGGTGACGAGATCGACCGCTCCACCCCTGAGCACGGTCCCCTCTACTACCTGCATGGCTTCAACAACATCGTGCCTGGACTCGAAGCGCAGCTGCTCGGCAAGAAGGTCGGCGACAGCTTCAAGGCCGTCGTAGAGCCCGCAGACGGCTACGGCGAGCGAGACAAGGGCCAGATGGAGCTTTTTCCGCGCTCATCGTTTCCGCCCAACGTTGAGCTCTCGCCCGGCATGCAGTTCAACGCTCAGGACGAGGCTGGCAACGTCATTCCGATCTGGGTCGTCGGCATCGAGGGCGACATGGTCCAGCTCGACAAGAATCACCCTCTGGCCGGCGTTCGGTTGAACTTCGCGATCGAGGTCGTCGAGATCCGTGAAGCGTCACCGGAAGAGATCACGCACCGACACGTGCACGGACCTGGCGGCCACCACCACTGATGCGGCCGTGACGTGATGGCTTTGACGACGCGTGCGGTCACGCGGCGCGGCGACCGCGCGGGGGGCTTGTGAGCGAGACACCAGGTCCGAGAGCGCCCGCAGGGCCCGCCCCACCCCGTTCCGGGCGGACTCTGCTGGCCGATGTTGTCGCGGGTGCAAGCATTGCGCTTGTTCTTGTCCCGCAGAGCTTGGCCTACGCGGAGCTCGCGGGCATGCCCCCGCACCACGGTCTCTACGCGTCGGTCCTCGCTCCGATCGCGGCGGCATTCTTCGCCTCGTCGAAGTTTCTCCAGACCGGCCCGACCGCGGTCACAAGCTTGCTGGCCTTTGGCGCGCTCACGCCGCTGGCGACAGCTGGCAGCGATGCCTTTGTGGCGGCGGCCGCACTGCTCGCGCTCCTCGTCGGAGTGGTTCGCGTGGTGCTCGGGCTGCTCAAGGGTGGCGCATTCGCCGTCTTTCTGTCGCCACCGGTCATTCGCGGCTTCACGGTCGGCGCCGGCTTGCTGATCCTGCTCTCGCAGCTGCCAACCCTGCTCGGCGCACCGCGGGCAGCTGGCGGCGTCTTGACCCGTGCCTGGACGGCCATCAGCGATCCAGCACTCTGGAGCACGGAAGCCATCGTCTTAGGCCTCGCCACGGTCGCGATCGTTCGGCTGGGCAGGCGCATCCACGGGATGTTCCCCGGCGTGCTGGTCGCGGCAGTCGCAGGCATCGTCTACGCAGAGTCCGCAGGCTACCTCGGCGCCACGCTCGGCTCTGTCCCCGACGGCTTCATCAGCCTCCAGCTTGACCTGCCGTGGGCGTCGATTCCAGCGCTGATCGTTCCGGCGATCGTGCTCGCCATCTTGGGCTTTGCCGAGCCAACAGCCATTGCCCGTACGTACGCCGCTCAAGACCGTGAGGTCTGGAACCCCAACCGGGAGCTCGTCAGCCAAGGCGTCGCCAACCTCGCCTCAGGCGCCATCGGCGGCTTCCCGGTGGGCGGCTCGTTCTCGCGCAGCGCGCTCAGCCGTCTTGCTGGCGCCAAGACGCGCTGGGCAGGAGCATTCACTGGGCTCATCGTCATGGCGATGCTGCCCTTTGCGAGCGTGCTGAGCCCGCTGCCGAAGGCCGTCCTCGCCGGGATCATCATCGCCGCTGTGATAAACCTCCTGCGCTTCGGGGCGCTGCTTGAGATCATGCGCTCGTCGCGCCCCCAGGGCGTCCTCGCGGTCGCCACGTTGGTGCTCACCATCGCGCTGAGCCCCCACGTCGAGTACGCCGTCCTTGCCGGACTCGGGATGTCGCTCGGTGTGCATGCGTGGCGCGAGATGCGCATCACGCTCGAGACCCACTATGCCGATGGCGTGCTGACGCTTGAGCCTCAAGGCGTCCTATGGTTCGCGTCGGCCGACGGCATCGAGCGCACCTGGCTGGCGTGCCTTGTCCAGCATCCCGAGGCCCACACCCTCGCGATCGATCTCGGAGGCCTCGGTCGCATCGACTACACCGGTGCGATGGCGCTCAAGACGATGACCGACCGCGTAGAGGCCGCCGGCATCGAGGTCGAGTGGCTGGACGTGCCGCCCCAGACCGAGCGGATCCTCTCGAAGGTCTCGCCCGACATGGTCCCGGGCGCCGAGTCGTAGGACGCATCGACGACACGCTCGAAAGGGTTCACGTCGAGGCTTCTAGCGTTGCCGGTTCATGCTGGTAGGCGGGGCCGAGCTCTATGCCGACAGGCGCGTGGTCAGCTAGGCGGGGCCGAGCCCGATGCCGACAGGCGCGTGGTCAGACGCCGTGAGGCCGTCCTTCTTCTTGCGCCAGTCGCGATCCACCCAACCGGAGACGACGCGAGCGTTGAGCGACGCGGACGCCAGCACGTGGTCGATGCGCATCCCGCGGTTGAAGCGGAACGCGCCGCCACGGTAGTCCCAAAACGAGAAGGTGCCGGGCTCGATGAAGGGCTCGACGGCGTCCACGAGCCCCAGGTCAGCGAGCCGAGCGAGCCGAGCGTGCTCCTCGGGATGAAACGACGGCGTACCGGCGAATGGCTCCACGCTGTAGAGGTCGTGCTCTTTGGGGGCAATGTTGAGGTCGCCAAGGAGCGCGAAGGGCGCACCGGTGACGCCTGACGACTCGATGAGGTCGATGAGCGCATCGTAGAAGCGCAGCTTGTAGGGGAACTGGTCGGAGTCGACCCGCTGTCCCTGTGGGCAGTAGACGTTGATGAGGCGGATGCCGTAGGTCGTGGCCGCGATCGCGCGAGCCTGGCCCTCCTCGGCGTCGCCGAGGCCGAGCACCACGTCCTCCAGCGGCTCCTTGGAGGCGATCAGGACCCCGTTCCAGCGCGGTTGTCCATGGACCGCAACGTGGTAGCCGCGCTCTTCGAAGATCTCGATCGGCACCTTCTCGGTCGGGAGCTTCAGCTCCTGAAGGCACAAGACCTCGGGCGCGCGGGCATCGAGGTACTTCTCGACAAACTCGCGCCGCGCGTTGAGCGAGTTGACGTTCCAGGTGACGATTCGAAGTTCTGCAGGCGTGTCCATGGCGCGACGCTAACCCCATCCACGCCTCTTCGTCACGCCCTACGGCCCGAAAGAGGACAACGCCGATGCGTGGTCGCGCAGTCACAGGCCGCGCGTCGGTGTCGCCACCACGGCAGCCCGCGTCCGGCGAGGCCTCAGCGAACGAGGACCTTCACCTCCGCGATGTTGACTCGGTTGAAGGGTCCATCTTCCCCCCCGAGGCCCGCAGTGAAGGTGCTGAAGTGGTCAAAGCGCGACATGTTCCCGGCCGCGCCGCCGTCGTCGACCACAAAGCGGTAGACCTCGCCCTCCACGAGCGACGCCGCGACTAAGGTCGAGTCCGCCCAGCGCCCCCAGTCGCCGAGCTGCGGCATCACCAGGTAGCCAGTCGCGACCTCCTCGGCGTCGACGACACGCTCGACGCGGAGTCGCTTGACGCCGCAGGTGATACCGGAGCTCACGCCGCCGGCGCCGTTGCCGTAGACCAGCTGGAGCCAGTGAGGGCCTGTGCGCGTCGCTGTGTAGCCCTCGACGGTGAGCGTGTGGCCGGGATCGCCCCAGACGCCGATATGAGGTCGGCCGTGGTCGGTCGCTCGCTGACCGCCGACGGTGCTCAGTCGAGGGTCATCGATGGAGATCGCGTCGACTCGCTCGCTGCCCGGTCCCCAGCGACAGACAGGCTTTGCGAGGTAGCTGTGGTTGCCGCTGGTAGAGAATGTCACCTCGGCGCTGTAGCAGTGCGAGACGCCAGCAACCGCTGCAGTGTCCGTCCAGGTGGTGGTCGCACCGGGCAGTCCGTCGGCGACGATCTCCCCGTCGCGAAAGACGCGCCACACGACCTCGGCCGCCTCGTCGGTGCGCAGCCCCAAGCGGACATCCACGGCCTGCTCGTCGATGGTGACCGAGGGGGTCCGCGGCGCGAAGACCGCCCGCCAGTCGGAGACGTCGCGCTGGTCGACGCTCACGGTGGAGGAACTCTCAAACACCAGCTCAACCTCAACCTCGGCCGCAGCGCTGAGCGCGTCCCACGAGATGGCGGCATCGCCCGAGATCTCAACGCCATCGACCCGGACGACACTGGCCACATAGGCGCCTGCCTCGCCTGAGCTGCGCTCTGACGGCAACTTGAGGACCAGCCGGAAGGCATTGCCGCGGAGGCTGAGCGTGTCGAGTGTCAGCGTGTCGCTGGCTGTGAACAGCTCAGCAGCAAGCGGCGCGGGCACGTACGGCTGGAGAGCGAGCCCGGCGTCGCTCGTACGGATGCCAAAGAGCGTATGATGGACCAGCGAAACGTAGCCTGCGACCGACCAGAGCTGACGCTGGGAGTTGACGACCGGTCCGCTGTAGACGCCCTCGTCGACGTACGCCGCACCGCTGGCCGCCTCGAAGTTCTCCATGTTCGACAGGTTCAACGCCGCGCCGCGCACCAGCGCGCGCGCCATCTTGGTCGCGACCACCGGATGCCTCGCTTGGGCGGCCGCACGCAGCCAGTACGCCGTCACAAAGGGCCACTCGCCGCGGTTGTGGTAGATGGGCGTCAGCTGCTGCTGAGGCCACACGACGGGCGCGCCCGGGCCGATCAACGGGTAGCCGCTGACCATTCGCGTCGCTTGCTCTGGCGTGGCGACGTCGTGAAGGATTGCGAGCGCAGAGCTCAGCAGGTCGAACCGCCGGACCACCCTCCGATGCACGCCGTCGCTGACCACGCTGGCGAACATGCCTGCATCCTCAAGCCAGAACGCGTCTCGGATAGCCGTGCGCAGCGAAGACGCCCACGCGGCGTAGCGGTCGCGCTGCGACATGTCGGCTGCAAGCTCAGAGGCGAGCTCGAGGGCGCGAAGGTGGGCAACATTGGTTCCGAGTGCCTTCGAGGCCGCGATGTCGGTCACGTCGCTGGCGGTCCAGGCTGGGTAGGTCTGCTCACGCCAGTCCAGAAACGACTGCTCCCCGCGATAGAGCCCGTCGTTCGGGTCATACGCAACCTGTCGGTCACGCTCGACGGTGGCAGCAAGGGCCTCTCGAGCCGCGACCTCGAACGGCTCGCGCCGCGACGCCTCAAGCAAGGGCAGCACGCGCGCCGCCCCGAGCGACCACGTGACGCGGTCGGTGGACACGGGGTAGCTCCCGCCACTGCCCGTGTCTTGGACGACCTCCAGCGGCGACGGCGTGTCTCGCGCCGCGGCGAGCTTGAAGCGCAGCGAGGTCGCAGCGCGAGCAGCATCGAGGTCCCCAAGCCCAAGGTCCACCGCGTAGGAAATGTCGCGCGTCCACACGTAGCGCCAGAGTCGCCCCGTCTCGAAGCAGCCAGGGGGCTCACACGCAATCGCGGCGCCGTTCGAAAATGACCCGTCGCGGATTGCGTCCACGCTCGCCTCGCGAACCTCGTCGAGCGCAAGTGCGTAAAGCGCGTCAAAGAGGGAATGCCCCGAGCGCAGCGTGGGCCATCCGTCAGCCTCGGCGAAGGTGCGCGGATTGCCGGGCTCGCCATCGCGCAGGTCAGCGGTTGTGCTCAGGTGGTAGCGCCGGTGACAGGCGGTGGGCTCGTCGATCTCAAGCGTCGCTGTGGCGCTTGGGTCATTCCACACCAGCGTCTCGGGTCCACCGACCGGCCACGGACACGGCGCTGGGCTAACGTCGGCTCCCGCGTCGCCCTCAGCGGAGTCGGTCACGCCGTCGACGACCTCTTGGGCGACGTCGACCGTCGGCTGGACGGCCCCGTCGTCGCCGCATGCTGCGATGCAGACGAGCCAGCTCGTAGCGAGCGCGAGGTGGTGGTGTGAGAAGGCATCGTTCATGCGGAAAAGGTAGAGGCGCCAACCGCGAAACACTATCGAAATCGGGACTGCGTCGAGGCGCGTCGGCGGCGGGCACTCTGTCGCGCCGATTCTTTGCTCGTCGGCCGATCTGATCCCCCCGTTGCCATTGACGTGCGGCAGAGTCGATATGTCGCCGATGTGCCAGCCGGGCGCTCGCTCGGTGGCCAGCCAACAACAAAGACGAACGGTAACCCGCTGTTAACAATGAGCAACACAACTTCGAGGTGCCCCCAAACTGGCCTGACCGGGTATATGAAAGCGGAGGGCACTGACGACTCACTCGACGACAAAATTCAAACTCAAAAAATGTCGCCTGGACCGTTAGACACCGGCAAATCCGCGTGTTACCCCCAGCTCTCGTTTAACGAAATGAGGCACTTCCAAGGACCGCCACTGCGGCGTTCTGCCTCACCCTAAGTTGTTAGGAGTATGACGATGCGTATGACTCGAAACCTCACTCTCTTGCTCGCAGCGACTTCGCTGCTTGCGACCCCTCTCGTCGCACAGGCCGAGACCGGCCCCGACGGGCTCCCCCTCGTGTTCTCACAGCGCCCACTGACGCTCAGCAAGGACACGCTCGCTATCGATGCCGCGTTCCAGGTGCTCCAGTTCCCGTCGGTCTCGTTTGGCGGTATCACGGTCGACGTCGACCCGGTCATCTCGCTTGTCGCGGGCGCGAGCTACGGCATCGATCAGGACTTCGAAGTAGGCGCCACGGTGCTTCCCTTGGTGCTCTCGCCAGAGGCCGACTACGGAAACCCCAGCCTCTACGGCATGTACCGCTTCGCGAAGGGTAGCTTCCAAGCCGCGGCACTGCTTCAGGCTGTCCTGCCGGTCCAGGACGGCTCGGACTTCACGCTCGGCCTCGGAGTGCCGCTCCGCCTCGCCATCAACGACGCATCGCGCCTCGACATCCGCCCCGGTGTCGGCCTGGTCTTCGGTGACTCGACCGTCGCAAACCTCAGCATTCCTGTTGAGTTCTCGGTCAACTTCAACCGCCCCTTCTTCTTCATGGTGCGCACCGGTCTGACCGTGCCGGACATGGAGTTCGACTTTGCGGCCATCCCGCTTGGCTTTGGTGCGGGCTACACCCTCGGCTCCGGCGACACGCCGGTTGCTGACCTGCAGCTGAACTTCGACATGCCGAGCTTCCTCAACCCCAACTCCGACGGCGACGCCATTGTGGCCGACCTCTGGACGTTGACCGTTGGCGCTCGAATCTTCCTCGGGTTCTAGCAGCGCTCGCTGCAAGAGCAGCTGCCAGCCGGGCTGACCGGTCTGGCTCACAAACGCCGCCTCTACCGAGGCGGCGTTTGTCGTTTCAGTAGCTCCCGCCGTTCGCTCGCTGCCGGAGACGGCGTCGACGCCAAGCGACGGCGACAGCGGTCAGACTGGTCCACAGCACCAGCGCAGGCAGCGACGTCGCAGGCGATGCAGCACAGCCACCGCCTCGCTCGTAGATGAACGACTCGCTGTCGCGGTTTGCTGGCCCAGCGGTTGCAAAGGGGCTCGGGGCAGCGTCGGTCCCGCCTGTGTCGTCAGGCGAGCTGGTGTCAACCGGCCCAGCGGTGTCGACGCCCGCCGTGGTGTCGCTTGTTGTCAGCGTGTCGCTCGTTGCTGACGTGTCGACGCTCGGCTCGCCGGTGTCGACCGCCACGGCGTCGGGCTCAGGCAGCGTGTCCTGCTCGAACGTGTCCGGCTCGAACGTGTCCGGCTCGAACGTGTCGGGCTCGAACGTGTCGGGCTCTGGCTCGACCGGGTCAAGGGTGCACCCAGGGCCACCGGCGAAGGTGCAGCTATAGTCGGCTTGGCAGTTCGACTGCGTGTAGGTGCCGTTCGTGCACGAACCCAGCGTTTGCCCGTCAACACAGAACGTGCCGGCGGCTTGGCCACCGAGGTTGTCCCAGCACTCCGCGTCAATGCACCGGGCGGTGGCCCCCGCGTCGCTGCACTTCTTGCCATTGTTGCTGCAGTTGGTCTGTGTCAGCGCCCCCTGGGCACAGCTCACAAGCGTGTTGTCGTTGACGCAGTACTTACCGGTCTCGGCGCCACCGAGGTTGGTCGTGCAGAGGTCGTCGACGCAGTGCGCCATCCCGCCTTGAGTGCTGCATGAGGCGCCTAAGCCACACCCGCTCGTCTGAACTTTCCCGGCGTTGTCGCAGGTCGCAACGGCGTTTCCGCTGCAGGCGGAATAGTTGGGATTGGCGCACTCGGGATCGGATGTCAGCGCGTTGAGGGCCGCTAGGTTGCCGTTGAAGTTGTTCTGGTCGACGCCGCCGCTGATCCCGGACACGCTCCCCGAGTCCGAGTACTGCCAGAAGAGCCAGTCATCCCATTGTCCGGCCATCGTCGGGCAGGTCGCCCCCCAGTGGGGTGTCCACAGCGGGTTGGACGTGAAGGCAGAGCTGTTGACGTTGGCTTCCCAGAAGTAGCTTCCGGTGTAGATGATGGGCGTCTGACCCGTTGCGGCCTCAACGTGGTTTATCCACTGGCCGATCTTGGTGATCATGGTCGCAGGCGTCTGACCATCGGTCGTCTCAACATCGATGACTGGCGGAAGCGTTCCGGGACCGTTGGCGTTGAGCTTGTCGATGAGGATGTTGGCTTGAGTGATGGGGTTTTGGTTGCTGCGAAAGAACTGATAGACGCCATGAGGAATGCCCTGTGCTTTGGCGCCGGCCCAGTTTTGTTCGAACTTTTCGTCGATGTAGCCAGTTCCATCAGAGACGCGAATAAACGCGTACTTGACGCCACTTGTTTTCACCGCAGCCCAGCCGATGTTGCCTTGCCACTTCGAAACGTCGATTCCATAGACCGTCGGACCGTCCGGACACTGGTTGGTCTTCACGGCGCCCGAGTAGGTGACAAGCTCGCCCTCTCCCATCGCCAGGTCGCCATCGGTGTCCATGCAGCTCGCGACCGTGACCACCAGACACGCCGCAAGCAACAGGCGTACCGGCTTGTTTCCTCTGAGGAGTCGGCGCCCCTGTTGATCCATCATCGTCTCGTCCACCCTTCCGCAACCTCACGCGCGACGCGTGACGCGAGGATACCGGAAAGTCGCCCAAGTTTCCGGTTTGCGGGTACCGGCTGCGTCACCGACAGCGGCCTGGTCTCGCTTTCCGATGGGGTCGACTGGGCGTGCGGTCGGCGCGCCCCCGCACCGACGCTGTCACCACCGATGTCGGCTCGCCACGTGCCGCGACGCCTCCGGGGGGCTAGGATCTCGACCGCGGCGCTGGCGTGCCCTCGACCTCCCAACCCATGCTTTTGGAAAAGTTCATCGATGAACATGTCACGTTACTTTCGCTTGAGCCCAGGTCGCTGCATGATGCGCGCCATGACGGCTAACCACACTATCGATTGCGTTGCGTCCACGCGCCTCTTCGGCCAGCGAACGTCGACGTCCACCCGCCGTGCGAGCCTCTTCGGAGGCGTCGCGGTCTTGATGTTGATCGGCAGCGGCTGCGGCAAAGAGAGCACGCCTGCACCGGCGGTTGTTGCCCAGCCGAGCGCGGCCGTGGTGAAGCGTGCGGCCCCGCCTGCTGCCGCAGCGCCTGGCGCCACCAGCACCAGCAAGACCATGGCGACGCCAACCGCCGCGGGCGCTGTCGCGAACGTGAAGGCCGCTGCCCCCGAGGCCGCCGACGCGCCCAAAGCGCAGGATCCGGTCGCGGCGCGGGCCAAAAAACTCTTTGGAGACGCACCGCGCAGCAAGGTCATCGTGCGCGAGCTGCTGCCCGAGGGCGACACCAAGCTCAAGGCTGCGCTGGCCGACGAGCTGGCCCTCTCGAAGGTTGCCGGCACGGATCCGATCGTCTTCTTCACGGCCGAGTGGTGCCAGCCCTGTGGCGTCATCAAGGGCCTGTTGACCGACAACAAAGTGGTCCAGGACAAGACAGCCGGCGGCCACTTCATCGTCATCAACATCACCAAGTGGCGCAGCCAGGCCAAGCACCTCATCGAGGGCAACGTCCCCGACGCCTTGCCGCTGCTCACGCGCGTCGACTACGACGGCAAGCCCATTCGCAACAGCCGACAGACCCGTCTCGGCCTCTACAGCGAGCACGCAGCAGGCGACGGCCTCGCGACCTTGATCACCGGCAAGCAGCCAGCGGGCGATCGACCGCCCCCGGTCAACCCCGACGACATTCGGTCTGAGATCCAGGTGCGCTCCAAGAACGTCAACAACGGCAAGACCACGGTCGTGATGGACCTCGTCTTGCGCAACGGCGAGAACCAGCGCCGCTGGTTTGTGCTGCCTTCGCATGGACCGGACCCGAGCGCCCTGCGCTTTTCCGGCATCACGCGCCAGGCCTTCGCTGGCGACAGCGGGCTGGTCGCCCATCGCTACGAGAGCGACCGACCGCTGACGCTCGTTCCTGTTTCCGCGTGGGGCACGGTCGAGCTCAAGGGCTGGGTCGCTGAGGTGCCTCCCGGCGAGACGATGGTCACGTTCTGGAAGCTGCTCAAGGCCACCGTCGACACCAAGCCCCTCACCTTTGACAAGAAGGTCAAGCAGCACATCGTGGTGTCGGATGCGGGTGCGCTCAAGGACCTCGGGACCGACACGCAGCGCGGTCGACTCCTCGTCGAGGTTGGCGACGCCCACGCGCTCATGCTGGACTAGACCCATGGACCGATGGACCCAACGCACGGCAGCCGCCGCCGGTTTCCTCGTGGCGATCGCGCTGTCGGGGTGTGCGAGCACAGACGCACCGCCTAGCCGGTCAACGGTCGTCTATGAGATGGCCCCGCAGGCCACGCCACCGACAGCTGCCAAAGACACTCGGACGTCGCCGGCCGCGAGTCCTGTCGTCGGTGGCGAGCTGACGGTCAAGACGATCGACCGACGCGGCAAGAGCGACCAGCTCAAGCCACGCTTTCATGCGGCACTCGCCGAGATCACCAGCGCTGGCCGGATCCCGGTCGTGATGTTCACCGCTGACTGGTGCAAGCCGTGCAGCGCCATCAAGGCCCTGGCGGTCGACAACCCCTCGTACCGGAAACGCCTGGCCGGCGTCGACATGCTCATCATCAACATCAGCCGCTGGCGCAGCCAAGCCAAGCACCTCGTGCCGGGTGCTGTCCCGGACGTGCTGCCACTGGTGGCACGGCTCGACGCCGAGGGACGACCGGTCCGGACCAACGCCAAGGCACGGCTCTCGTTCAGCAGCGAGGCCGATGCCCTCAACTCCATGGCGCGCTTGGTCTGGGGCGACAATCCGCCGGCCTGGGATCAGCCAACGGTCACCGTCGACAAAGACCTCCCGAGCGATGAAGCACCCGATGACGTGGAGATCGTCAGCGTCAAAACCAAGGGCAAGACCCAGCGCGTCGTGCTCAACCTCACCCTGCGTAACGACGAGCATCAGCGGCGCTGGTTCATCCTGCCGGCGTTGGGTGACGACCCGGTCACCGTCCGGTTCAACCGCGTTGTGCGCGAACGCTTTAGCGACAACAGCGAGCTCGTCGTCGAGCGCTACGAAGGTGGACGCCAGCCGATGCTGCTGATTCCGGTCGCCGCGTGGGGCACGGTTCGACTCAACAACTACGTGGTCGACGTCCCGCGAGGCACGGAGGAGCTGACCTTCTGGAAGGTGTTGACCGCAACCCTCGACGACCGACCGGCGTCGTTTGGCGACAAGGTCCCACAGCACGTCGTGATCGCTGACGCCAATGTTCGCCAGCGCCTCAGCGCGGCCAACAAGCGCGGTACGTTGATCGTCGATGTAGGCGACTCGCACACGCTGATGCTCCAGTAGCCTAGCAGCGCCCGAACGTTTCGACTGCGCGATGACCTCGCCAGTAGCGCCGGTCCGTGTCGCGACATGCTCGGGTGCTCGTTGCTTGGCCTCGCGGGCTGATAGCCACTGACGTCTCGATGTCGGCGTGCGAGCCGCCAGTGACTTGAGCTGGAGAGATTTGCTAAGCTGCCCGTGCGAAGGAATTCGTACCGTCGGGTGGGGAACACAGCCGACCGCACAGCTCTAGGGGCACATCGATGGCTGATAAAGCACGCACCACGACCGCAAGACGCGTCAGCGCTCTGCTGGCGACGTTAGCTCTCTCCGCGGCGCTCTCGTGTCACGACGACACCACCGTCGGTACCGGCGACACGGCGGCTGACACGTTTGCAGATACCGCTGTCGCCGATGCAGACGCGGCGGTCGATACCTCAGACGATGCCACCGCTGACATCAGCACACCCGACACCACGCCCACCGACACCACGCCCACCGACACGACGCCAGCCCCGGGCGAACCCTACAGCCCGTGCGTCGCCAACAGCGACTGCAACAGCGGTTTCTGCGCACCCTCTGCCGACGGCCTCGTCTGCATCCCGTACTGCCAAGAGAACTGCCCCGACGGCTGGTCCTGTCAGCTCCTCCAGCAGCCTGGCGCCGATCCCGTGTTCGTGTGCCTCGACGTCACGGTGAACCTCTGCCGACCGTGCAACACCCACGAAGATTGCCAGGAGAACTCGGGCAACCCCGGCGCACGGTGTATCCCGTCGACGACCCAGGACGGCTCGTTTTGCGGCATCGACTGCTCGACGGCGCCCTGCCCACTGTCCTACAGCTGTGAGGACGTCGACGACCCCAACGGCGGTCCGCCCTCAAGCCAGTGTGTCCCCGACAACGGCACCTGCGAGTGCAACGCGTGGGCGCAGCTCGACGGGGCCGCGACGACCTGCGGAACTGGCGGGTGCGCGCGGCCGCGAGCCTGCACCGCGGACGGGCTCGAAGACTGCCCGGCTCCTGAGCCCACCGATGAGCTCTGCAACGACGCTGATGATGACTGCGATGGCGACGTCGATGAGGACTTCATCAACGGCGGGTTCTATGTGCACCCCGAGCACTGTGGCGCCTGCGGCACGTCATGCCGCGACGTCTTCGACAACGGCGTCGGCACCTGTGGCCTGGTCAACGGGCTGCCAACCTGCGTCGTTGAGACCTGCGACGACGGCTTCGAGCAGGTGCTGCCGACGCAGTGCGCACCGACCGCCGCGGACCAATGCGAGCCGTGCAACAGTCAGGCCGACTGTCCAGAGTGGCTCACCTGTGCCCCTGTCGGCGCGGGCGCCTTCTGCGTCGAGGCCTGCGCGCTCGGCAGCGTTGGCGAGTGCGCCAACGGCTACATCTGCACTGCGGCCGCAGGCGGCGGCGGCCAGTGCACCCTCGCAACAGGCGGCTGCGGCTTCACAGGCAAGCCCTGTGAGAGTCCCAGCCACTGCGAGGACCTCAACCCATGCACGGTCGACACCTGCGATGGCGGTGTCTGCAGCTTTGCCGGCACCGCCTGCGACGATGGCAACCCCTGCACCCTCGACAGCTGCGACCCGGCTACCGGCTGTTCATCCGTCGCTGTGGCTGACGGACTGGCCTGCGACGCCGACGAGAGCGGCTGCACCGTGGGAGACGCGTGTTCAGCCGGCGCCTGCATCCCCGGCCCTGCGGCGACCTGCGATGACGCTCTGAGCTGCACCGGCGACGAGTGCGTGTCGACAGGACCGACCAGCTTTGATTGTGCCCACCCGGTTGCGACGGGCTGCTTGGTGGCCGGTAGCTGCGTTGCGCTCGGGACCGTCAACCCTGACAACGCCTGCCAGGTGTGCGATGCCGCCCAGCCGCAGGCCTGGTCGCCAGTGAGTGACGGCACGAGCTGCAACGCTGACGACGACCTGTGCACGCAGGCCGACAGCTGCCTTGCCGGTATCTGCACGGCCGGTGACGCGCCGGACTGCAACGACGGCCTCGAGTGCACCGCCGACAGCTGCGCATCGGGTGCCACCGACTTCAGCTGTGACCATGCGCAACAGCCAGGCTTCTGCGTGATCGCTGGCGCGTGCATTGTCGATGGCAGCGTCCATCCCGAAAACCCCTGTGAGCAATGCAATGCGGCGGTCGACCCGACGGACTGGAGTCCGATTGCCGACGGGACGAGCTGTGACGCTGACGCCAACGGCTGCACCCAAGCCGACGCGTGCCTCGCCGGCGCGTGCGTGGCCGGCGCGCCGCCGAGCTGCGACGACGGGCTGCCGTGCACCGATGACGCCTGCGTGTCGACGGGCGCCCTCACGTTTGAGTGCGCGCACCCTGTGAGCACGGCGATCTGCCTCATCGATGGCGCGTGCGTGGCCGACGGGGCCACGAACCCCGACAACCCATGCCTTGCCTGCTCGGTCGCCGATGCAACGGGCGCATGGACCGAGGTCGAAGCCGGCACCAGCTGCGACGCCGACGGCAGTGGCTGCACCGTCGACGACGCCTGCCAGGGCGGCGTGTGCGTTGCTGGCGCACCACCGGACTGCAGCGATGCGCTGCTCTGCACCACCGACACCTGCGCGCCAGACGGTCCCACTGCGTACACCTGCGAGCACGCGGTTGAGGCCGGGAGCTGCCTGGTGAGCGGCCAGTGCTACACGGCCGGCGACCTGTCCCCAGGCGATGACTGCCAGGTCTGCGCGCCCGGTGTGAGCGCGAGTGCGTTCAGCCCGAGCCCCGACGGAAGCAGCTGCAACGCCGACTCCGGTGGCTGCACTCAGGACGACGCCTGCATGGCCGGCTCGTGCGTGGCTGGCACCACGGCTGGCTGCGACGACGGGCTGAGCTGCACGGCAGACAGCTGCGAGTCGACGGGACCGGCGAGCTTTACCTGCGTGCATGCGACCGAGCCTGAGAGCTGCATCATCGGCGGCACCTGCTGGGGGGTCGGCGACGCCAACCCTGCCAACCCCTGCCAGGTCTGTGACCCAGGCCTCGACGCCGCCGCGTGGAGCGCCGCTCCAGCCGGGACCTCGTGTGACGCCGACGCGAGCGGCTGCACCGAAAACGACACCTGCCAGGCCGGGACGTGTGTGCCGGGGCCGATGCCGAGCTGCAGCGATGGGCTCAGCTGCACAGCGGACATGTGCGTGTCGACCGGCGCGACCACGTTTGAGTGCGCGCACACGACGGTCCCCGGCACCTGCTTGGTCGACAACCTCTGCTACGACCAGGGTGGGCTCAACCCGGCGAATGCCTGTGAGGTCTGCGACGCGCTCACCACCTCAAGCGGGTTTACGCCTCGTGCGGACGCCACGGCCTGTGATGCCGACGCCGATGGCTGTAGCGTCGGAGACATGTGCCAAGCAGGCGTTTGCGTCGCTGGACCGGCGCCAGACTGCTCGGACGCGTTCCCGTGCACTGAGGATGTGTGCGTGTCGAACGGGCCGACAAGCTTTACCTGCGACCACCCAGTCGCCGCCGGCGGCTGCTTGATCTCGGACACGTGCTACGGCGATGGCGACCCGAACCCAGCCAACAGCTGCCAGCTCTGCGACGCTGATGCCGCAAGCCAGAGCTGGTCAGCCCAAGCCAACCAGACCCCCTGCGACGCCGACGGCACGGGCTGCACGGTCGACGACGTCTGCCTGGCAGGCACGTGTCAGGCTGGCTCGCCGCCGCTCTGTCCGAAGCTGCCCTGCACCCAAGACGTGTGCGAGCCAAACGGTCCTGACGGTTACACCTGCACCCAGGTCGCCCTGCCTGGCTTCTGCGTCATCGACAACCAGTGCTACGGTCACGGCGACGTCGATCCTGCTAACGCCTGCGCCCAGTGCGACTCGACAGCGGCCCCAGAGGCCTGGAGCCCGCGCGCCGACGGCGTCAGCTGTGACGCCGACGCCAGCGGCTGCACAGTGGGGGACGCGTGCGCTGCGGGCGTCTGCCAGCCGGGCGCCGACGCCGACTGCGGCGACGCGTTCAGCTGCACCGAAGACATCTGCGTGCCGGACGGTCCGACGAGCTTCTCGTGCACCCACCTGACGCTGCCGACAGCGTGTCTCATCGATGGCGCATGCCGCGCTGACGGTGACACCAACCCTGCCAACAGCTGCCTTCGTTGCGATCCGGCGATCAACAACGGCGGGTGGACCGACGAGCCGAACGGCAAAGCATGTGACGCCGATGGCGACGGCTGCACCGTCTCGGACACCTGCGCGGCCGGCCTCTGTCAGGCAGGGCCAACGCCACCCTGTAACGACGCATTCGCCTGCACCGACAACGTCTGCGTGTCCGACGGACCGGACGGCTTCAGCTGCACCAACCCGGTGTCGACGGGCTTCTGCTTCATCGACGGGCAGTGCTACGGCGACGGGGCAAGCCAGGGCGCAAACGCCTGTCAGATCTGCTCGTCAACCGTCAGCCAGAGCGACTGGAGCGCGGCCCTCAACGCGACTCCATGCGATGCCGATGGCGACGGCTGCACGGTGGCGGACACTTGTGCGGCGGGCGTGTGCGAGCCAGGAGCAGCGCCAGTCTGCAACGACGCGTTGAGCTGCACGGAGGACACATGTGCGTCCACCGGTGTCGACAGCTACGTCTGCACCCACCCTGTCGACGGCGCGAGCTGCTTGATCGAAGGGGCCTGCTGGCCAGGTGGAGCCCCAAACCCGGCCAACCCGTGTCAGGTCTGCGACCCAGCCGTGAGCAGCCTCGCTTGGAGCGATGCCGCGGCCGGAACCTCATGCGACGCCGACAGCAACGGGTGCACCGTCGGCGACACCTGCGCAGGCGGCGTCTGCCAGCCAGGACCGGCGCCTGACTGCTCAGACGGCATCGAGTGCACAGCGGGCGCTTGCGTGTCGACAAGCGCGACGAGCTTTGACTGCGACACGACGGTCATCTCGAGCGCATGCAGGATTGCCGACGTCTGTTACCAAGAAGGCGAAGCGAACCCCGACAACCCCTGCCAGGTCTGCGATCCGGCGACCTCGACCACGGCGTGGAGCGACCAGGCAGATGGCCTAGCGTGCGACGCCGACGGCGATGGCTGCACCGAGGGTGACAGCTGCATGGCGGGCGCCTGCACAGCCGGGCCAGCGGCATCGTGTGACGACGGACTAAGCTGCACGGTCGACAGCTGCAGCTCCACAGGCGCCAACAGCTTCTCGTGCAGCCACGACGTGACGCCCGATAGCTGCCTCATCGGCGCGGTGTGCTACGCCAACGGCGGCACCAACCCGGGCAACGCCTGTGAGATCTGCGATGCCGCAACCAGCGACACCGCCTGGACGTCGAAGGCGGACGCGACGCCGTGCGACGCGGACGGCTCCGGCTGCACCGTCGACGACGCCTGCGTCTCGGGGGCGTGCGTGGCAGGACCGGCGCCGGACTGCGGCGATGGCCTCAGCTGCACGACCGACGGCTGTCAGTCCACGGGCACCGACAGCTTCATGTGCACCAACGTCATCGACATCGACGCCTGCGTCATCGACGGGTCGTGCGTCGACTCGGGCACGCCGCAGCCGGGCAACAGCTGCCAGGCGTGCACCCCTGCGATCGGCCAGGCGGCGTGGAGTCCGGTCGCCAACGGCACCAGCTGTAGCGATGGGGCCGCGTGCACCGTCGGCGACGTGTGCCTCGACGGCACGTGCTCTGGCACACTCAACACGGCGTGCAGCCCCGGCCAAGTTGAGTCGGAGGCTTGCGGAGACTGCGGGACCCGCTCGCGCAGCTGCACGAGCGTGTGCACGTGGGGAAGCTGGTCGAGCTGCGGCGGCGAAGGCGTGTGCAGCACGGGAACCACCGCGACCCAAGAGGTGGCGTGCGGCAACTGCGGGTCACAGACCCAGACGCGCACGTGCGGCGCGAGCTGTTCGTGGCCCGGATGGTCCAACGTCGGTGGCTGTGACGGCCAAGGCGTGTGCGCGCCAAGCTCCACCCAAAACCAGACCGTCGGCTGCGGCAACTGCGGCAGCAAGACGCAGCGACGCACCTGCTCGGGAAGCTGCGGCTGGGGCGCTTGGGGCGATACCTCGACCTGCACCGGGCAAGGCGTCTGCGCAGTGGGGGCCACCCAAACGCGAACCGTGGCGTGCGGAAACTGTGGCACGCAACAGCAGCGCCGCACCTGCTCGAGCAGCTGCGGCTGGGGTGGCTGGGTAAACATCACCAGCTGCTCAGGTCAGGGCACGTGCGCTCCAGGCGCCATCCAGAACCGAACCGTCGCATGCGGCAACTGCGGCACGCGGACGCAGCGCAGGACCTGCTCGTCAACGTGCGGCTGGGGCGGCTGGGCCAACACCAGCAGCTGCAGCGGCCAGGGCGTCTGTTCGCCCGGCAGCACCACCCAGAGCACGTGTGAAGGCTGCTCCCAAAAGGTCTGCACCAACTCATGTCAGTGGGGCGGCTGCACGCTCAAGCCCGGCAACGCGTGCAACTGGAACTCCGGCACCAACTTCCGCTGCTGTCAGTGCAGCCCCAACACCGGCAAGTCTCAGTTCTGTCTATCGAGCTGCCAGTGGTCAACCGCGTGCAACACGGCCTGCACGGGCTGCATAGGCTACTGCCAGAACTGGTGCAACTAGCGCGCTTGATGTGGGGCTAGCCCTCAATCCAGCGCTCTTTCCGGCTCCGGCTTTGGCAATGCACTCGCCACCAGCGTCCGTGCGTTCGCTCGCTCACCGGAAGCTCAACGATGCACGAATCGCCTTCGTCCAAGCGGACCCCCGCCTTCGCCTCGCTCGAAAACAGCGCTTGGCGCGAGCGCCAGCCATGGCGTGACGCGTGACGCCTACGCGTGAAGCCTACCCATACGCGTACGCCTACGCGTACGCATACGCATACGCATACGCATACGCATACGCATACGCATACCCATACGCATACCCATACGCCTACCCATACCCGCACGCCTACCCGTACCCGCACGCCTACGCCTGCCCGTACCCATACGCCTACGCATACGCATACGCATACGCCTACGCATACCCATACCCGCACGCCTACGCATACGCCTACCCCTACCCGTACCCCTACCCCTACCCGTACCCCTACCCCTACCCCTACCCCTACCCCTACCCCTACCCCTACCCCTACCCCTACCCGTACCCGTCCAAACCAGGGACATAGGTAACGGGCTCAGCTCTGCCGGGTTGCTGGCTGCCGGGTGCCG
>CALHXW010000032.1 GCA_938040325.1 uncultured bacterium
GCGCATCGCAAAGTCATCAGATTTCGCATTTCCCCGAACGCTGCTAGGGCAAGACATGCCGGACAGGGGCGAGAACCGCGGCAACCAGACCAGGAAGCTTGTCGCATAGCGGGTGGCTCGACAGCGTCCGCCCATACTCAGCGACGGCCCGAGCGGTCTCTGCGATTGCGCCCGTCGCTTCAAGCGCGGCGAGCCCCTCGCTGACCTGGTCGTCCGTGGTCTCCGCGCGTGGTGTCGTCACCACCCGTCGAATGGTCTCAACGTCTGGCCCGGCGGGCGCCTCCGACAAGGCCCAAGCCACCGGGTAGCTGATCTTTCCCTCGCAGAGGTCGGTGGCGCGAGCGTTTCGGCCCTTGTTGCCTACGAGATCGAGCAGGTCGTCCTGAATCTGAAACATCAGTCCAAGGTTACGGCCAAAGGAGGCGGCGTCGTCGTGGTCCGCGTTGGCGACAAGCGCGCCGCATCGGGCCGCAACGCCGAACAGAGCCGCAGTCTTGCCATCTGCCATGGCGTGCCAGTTGGCAAGTGATGCTGGGATGTGGTCGCTCGCGTCGACGGGCTGCTGGAGCTGAAACTCCTGCGCTTGGCCGCTCACGATCGCGATCATGGCGTCAAGGATGTACGGCACAATCACGGCCGCCTTTGGGTGCTCATGGGCGAGCTTAAGCGCTCGAAAGAAGAGCCACGAGCCAGAGTTGATCGCTTGAGCCGGGTCCCACGCGGTCCACACGGACGGGAGCCCTCGACGAACCGTGTCGCCGTCCTGGAGGTCATCATGAACCAGGGTCCCGTTGTGGAGAAGCTCGAGCGCCACGCCGAGAGGAAGCGCAGACTCGCCCTCGCCTGCCAAACGCTCTGCGAGCAGGACAGGGATCAACGCACGAAGTCGCTTGCCACCAGAAGCGAGCTGGTAGCGGGCAATCTCGGGCATAAGCGCGTCACCGGACAGGACCTGGTCGACGTGCTCGGCAACCCGTGCAGTCCACGGACCACAGGCCGCTGTCCAACGCGCTCGCGCGTCGTCTTGAACTCGCTGTATCGAACCCACCGTTAGTGCTCCCCTCGCACGCCGCGGTGGCACGCAGCAATTCGCTAACTGATTGAGACGCCGCAGCTACGCGTCGTCGTTCCGCTCAAGAACAAGGCCCTCGGCAGGCCACTTCACGTCGATCCTGTCGAAGCCGAGGAGCCCCGCAGACTGTTGAGCTCGGTCGAGCTCATCGGAGCCGTGCGAGAACGCCCAGACGCAGTCTCCACCGCCGGCGCCGGACGTACGTCCAATCGCACCAACGTCCTCGATGGCCGCAAGCAGCTGCATCTGACCGCCTGCATAGACGCCGATCTCGCCCGCACGGTCGAAGGCGTCGAGTTCCTCTTGGGCTTGAGCGATCGCCGTGAGGATGCGCGACACATCGTTGCTTCCCCACGCCTCGATGAGCTCACGCGTTTCCTGCATCAGAGGAACAAGGTAGCTCTCCATGTCGTCGACGTCTTCTTCACGCCACCCGAAGACACGCTCGAGCAGCGCTACGGTCGACGCGCCATGTCCTGTAAAGAACACCCGCGCCTGCAAGCCCTCTGGCCACTCGACGTGGGTCACGGTCGCAGGCTCAGCAGCGCTATCGAAGAGGCACACGCCTCCCATCAGTGAGGTCGCAACGTCATAGCCGCTTCCCTTGCCGCCTTGAGCCGCACGATGAACAGCAATGGCTTCAGCTAGTGTCGGTGGCTCTTGGCCTGCAAGGCCCTTGAGCGCTCCCAGCGTAGCCACGGTGACAGCGGCGGAGGCGCCAAGACCTGGCTTCTGAGGCCCGATGCCCAGCTCGCTGTCGACGGTGATATGCGCAGCCTCCGGCAAGCCCTCGACAGCGGCAAGCGCCGCAGACAAGACCGGCACCTGTTCGGGGTCGGCTTCCTTCAGTCCCATCGCCTCGGACGTGACACGCCAGCGGTCGCCACCAGGCTCGATGGTGACGGTCACGCGCCGGTCGATGGCGACTGCGAGCGCAGGCCCGCCGGGGATCACGACCGTGTACTCTCCGGCGATCATCAGTTTGCCGGGCGCGCTGGCACGAATCACGGTCGCTCCTCTTCATCAACGATGACGCGAACTGCGTCACCGGGACGTGTCCTGATGGTATGCGTTACGCCGGGGACCGCCGTCAATCGTCGCTCGACTGAATCTGCGAAGTTAGCAGGACAGAATACTTTGACGTTCGGGCCTGCATCCATGGTGTAGGCGCACTGAACCCCGCTGTGTCGCAGCGTTTCTATGGCGTCGATCGCAGCATAGGTAGCGGGTTTCAGATAGCGTATCGCCGGATCAGCTCCGGCGGCGCACGCGTGCATTCGCCACGTCGAAAGCTCCATCGCGCGTCCAAGGGCGTCAAAGTCGCGGTCAGCGAGAGCGCGAATCCCTGCATCGAAGGTCTCTGCCGCCTGGCGAACCCAGCCTGAGTAGAACGGAGACGTCGCCGCGGTCCGGTTCATGGCCTGGCGTGAGCTAAGCGCCTTTCGCTCGGCACTGATCACGCCAACGATCACCTCGAGGTCCCAGTGGTCGGCTGCGGCGACCTGACGGGCAACCTCCCCGTCCCACGCAACCCACCCAGCGTCGAGGGACCGGCACGCACTCCCGGAGCCGATGCGAGCGATTCGACCGACCGTGGTGGGATCAACAATGCCTGCGCAGCGACAAGCCGCCGCCGAGAGCGCTGCCATCGATGACGCCGACGATGCCAACCCAGCAGCCGTCGGCACGTGGTTGACGCTGACGACCTCAAAGCGTGAGCGTACATCGGAGACCTCACGCACGCGGTCGAGGACTTCAACAACTCGCGCCAAGCCGTTTGGGTCAAGCGGCGAGCCGTCAAGTGTGCAGCTGTCGACGCGGGCATCGGGTGCAAAGCGCACGGTGGTCTCGGTCCTAAGCCCAGCGAGCGTCAGCGAAAGGCTCGGCACAGCGGCAAGGTTTTTGCCCCAGCTGCCCCCTCGCTCCGCCTTACCCCAGTACTTGATCAACGCGATGTTGACGTTGGCCGTGGCACGAACGGTTCCGTGGATCACTAGCCCCGGGTCACCCGAGTCTCGGTTCGGCTCAGCCACGCGCGGCGCCGCCTCGTGGTCGGTGCGCGAAGCTGCCTGGGACGCCGCCTGGCAGTGTCCCGCAGGCGTTCCGCTGGGGCGAAATCACAACGCGGGTTGCAGGGGCGCAGCTCCTGAGTCCTCTCAGGTTCGTTGGTCCGGTGGTGCGCATCACGAAGTGACCGACAATTGCATTTCCCCCAACGCTACTAGCTTGGCCTGCGCTGGGCGGCAGAAGGTGTGACCGCTGTGTCATGCGTCTGACCCTACTGCGTTGGTCGCGACACCAAAAGGCCGAAGCACACGAAGCGCTCCGGCGTCCGTCAGCGCGGGCCCAAGGTCGAGCCCACACGGCGCCGCGACGAGCAGGGCACCTCCCATGCCGGCCCCCGTGATCTTTGCGCCGAACGCGCCCTCACGTCTTGCGGCAGCTGCAACGCTCTCAAGCGCGGGCGTCGACAGCCCCAGCTCCGCGAGCAGTCCGTGGGCTTCATCCATCATGCGTCCCAACACGTCTGCCTTGCCAAAGGAGGCGCTGGCGCCCAGCGCAAGCTCGTCAGATCGCGTCATCAGCGCGTCGAAGCGCGCTTGATGCTGCTGCCGCCAGAGGCCAACGTGTTCGACAGCCTCCCGGGTGGATGCCAAGCATGGCGTCAACGCGATCCAAACCGGGACGTCGAAGCGGACCGAGAGAGCCTGCGGCGGAGCGCCCCGTCGGAACAGCAGCGGCTTTGCAAGCGCTGCAACCGCGTCGTCGATGCCACTGGGCGAACCGTGAGCAAGCCCCTCAAGCGCATGAGCGACCTGACGAACGCGCTCGACGTCGCTCACGCCGAGCGCTCGTACAAGAGCAACAGCCAGGGCTGCCGAGCTCCCCATTCCCGCGCCGATCGGCAGGTCGCCAGAGACCGCGAGGTGCACATCGTCTGGCGCAATGCCGAGGTAGACGAGCATGCGCTTGAGGTGCTCAACACCGTTGGGGTGACAACGCCACGGCACCGAGTCGGTCGATGGCGTGTCGGCTACCCTCGGCGCCACAGCGACGGTCACCCGTTGGGCGGCGGGCAGCGCAAGCGCAGTCGCCCCATGGACGACGAAGTGCTCGCCGAACAAGATCACTTTGCCGGGCGCAGATGCGCGCCCGGCCCTGAGCGGCAGGTTCAGCTGCAGCCGGTCGTTGATCCGCATGTCAGGCACTTGAGGCAGGTGCCGTTTCGCACCAGTGTCATGTGACCGCACTCCGGACACGCATCGCCCTCGAAGCCCTTCATGCGGGCGACGTCCACGTCACTGACGACAGTGCTTGCGCTACTTGCCTGGATGGCGGGCTCTTCACGAATCGGCACCACATGGCCCTGAGCGCTTGTGTAGGCAGCCGGTCGGGTGCGATCGCTCTTGGGCTTGAGGTTGAGGCCGTCACTGTCTGACGCGACGTCGTCGACCCCTGCGCCGGTGATCTCCGACGGCTTCACTTGCGCAAGCTCGTAGCGACCCAGATACGTCACTGCCAGCTCTCGGAAGATGTAGTCGATGATCGACGTCGACATCTTGATGTAAGGGTTGCCTTGCACGATGCCGTTCGGCTCAAAGCGCGTGAAGAGGAAGGCCTCGACATACTTCTCGAGCGGCACTCCGTGCTGAAGCCCCAGCGAGACCGCAATCGCGAAGCAGTTCATCATGCTCCGGAAGGCGGCCCCTTCTTTGTGCATGTCCAAGAAGATCTCGCCGAGGGTCCCGTCTTCGTACTCGCCGGTGCGAAGGTAGACGTTGTGTCCGCCAATGACCGCTTTCTGCGTGTACCCAGCGCGCCGGAACGGAAGCCGACGTCGCGTCGCGATGTACCTGTCGGCCAAGCGCTCCGCTTGCTCCGCGATCGATGCCGGAGCGGCGGCGACGGGTGTCACCTCGTCTTCCTCTTCGTCATCGAACTCAAGATCTGCCGACGCCGATGAGAGCGGCTGGCTCAGCTTCGAGCCGTCGCGGTAGAGCGCGTTGGCCTTGAGACCGAGCTTCCAGCTGAGCAGGTAGGCCCGCTTGACGTCCTCGACCAGTGCCTCGTTGGGCAGGTTGATTGTCTTCGAGATAGCACCGGACAGAAACGGCTGTGCGGCAGCCATCATCCGAATGTGCCCCTCGGGTGCGATGAACCGCGTGCCGTGGCGGCCACAGCGGTTTGCGCAGTCAAACACCGCAAGATGATGCGGCTTGAGGTGTGGCGCACCTTCGAGCGTCATCCGGCCGCAGATCACATCGTTGGCTGCGCGCACCTGGTCGGGCGTGAACCCGAGGGCAGCGAGCAGATCAAAGCCTGGGCTGTTGAGTGCTTCCTCGCTGATGCCCAGTGGCCCAGTGATAACGTCATCGCCGACGCTCCAGCGAGTGAGCGCGAAGCCAAGCTCGAACGCGCGAGACAGCTCAGACTCGATTCGGTCGATGACCTCGGTAGGCATCCCCTTGCTGACCAAGCTCTGGCGATTGATATGCGGAGCGCCCTCGAAGGTCGCTGTTCCCGAGCAATAGGCAACGATGCTGTCCGCTTGCGCTTGGCTGTAGCCCAACCGGAGCAGCGACTCGGGCACCGACTGGTTGATGATGCGGAAGTAGCCGCCACCAGCGAGCTTCTTGAACTTCACCAGCGCAAAGTCTGGCTCGATACCTGTCGTGTCGCAGTCCATGACCAAGCCGATGGTGCCCGTCGGCGCCAAGACGGAGACCTGGGCGTTGCGGTAGCCATGCTGCTCACCGAGAGCGAGCGCGTCGTCCCACGCTCGGCGAGCTGCGGCAAGGAGGTGCTTGGGCGCATCGCTGGCCTCGATGGACACTGGGCGAATCGTGAGCCCTTCGTACTCAGCCTCAGGCGCGTCATACGCGGCACGCCGGTGGTTGCGAATCACTCGCAGCATGTCCTCGCGGTTCTTCTTGAACCCTGGGAACGGCCCTAGCTCCTTGGCAAGCTCGGCACTTGTTGCGTAGGCGGTGCCCGTCATAAGCGCCGTGATCGATGCGCAGATCGCCCGCCCCTCGTCAGAGTCGTAGGGGATGCCGCCAACCATCAGCAGCGAACCGATATTTGCAAACCCGAGGCCTAGCGTTCGGTACTCGTAGCTTAGCTCGGCGATTCGCCGGGAGGGGAACTGGGCCATGAGGACCGAGATCTCCAACACGATCGTCCACAGACGCACGCTGTGGACGTAGCTCTCGACATCGAACGCGCCGTCCGGTCGACGGAACTTCATCAAGTTCGCACTCGCGAGATTGCACGCGGTGTCGTCGAGGAACATGTACTCAGAGCATGGGTTCGAGGCGTTGATCCGCCCGCTCTGCGGGCACGTGTGCCACTCATTGATCGTCGTGTCGAACTGAAGCCCAGGATCGGCGCACGACCACGCGGCATAGCCGATGTCGTCCCACAGTCCCGACGCCGAGATGGTCTCGGCTGTCTCCCCGTCGGTACGTCGAATCAGGTTCCAGGTTCCGTCGGTCTCGACCGCGCGCATGAACGCATTCGAGACACGGACGGAGTTGTTCGAGTTCTGGCCGCTCACCGTGTAATAGGCTTCCGAGTCCCAGTTGGTGTCGTACTCGGGGACGTAGATCTCGGTGACGCCCTGGTCGCCGAGCTGAATGGCCCGTCGGATGTAGTTCTCGCTGATCCCGGCAGCCCGTGCGGAACGCACGGCTTCCTTGAGCTTCGGGTTCTTGCGGGCCTTGGCGCTCTCGCCGTTGAGCCCGGCTCGCTTCCCATCAGCGACAGCACCGACGATGGCGTTGAGGTGAAGATTGTATGAGCGCGAACCCATCACGAGGCTCGCGACCTTTTGCTCCTCGAGGACCTTCCAGTTCACGAACTCGCAGATGTCAGGATGGTCAACGTCGAGGACCACCATCTTGGCGGCGCGTCGTGTGGTCCCGCCGGACTTGATGGCGCCCGCAGCGCGATCACCGATCTTGAGGAAGCTCATCAGGCCGCTTGAGCGGCCGCCACCGCTGAGGGGCTCGCCGCCAGCGCGCAGCTGGGAAAAGTTCGACCCCGTCCCCGAGCCGTACTTGAAGAGGCGCGCCTCTCGGACCCAGAGGTCCATGATGCCGCCCTCATTGACGAGGTCATCGCCCACTGCCTGGATGAAGCACGCATGGGGCTGCGGGTGGAGATAGGCCGTCTCGCTCTGCTTGCAGTCGCCGTTGGCGGCATCCACATACCAGTGGCCTTGCGCGGGACCGTCAATCCCATAAGCCCAATGGAGCCCCGTGTTGAACCACTGCGGCGAGTTTGGAGCCACCATCTGCGACGCCAGCATGAAGCAAAGCTCGTCGTAGAACGCCTGCGCATCCTGGTCGGTGTCAAAGTAGCTGTTCTTGTAGCCCCAGTATGTCCAGCAGCCTGCGAGTCGCCGAAAGACCTGCCGACTGTCGGACTCGCCTACAAAGCGCTCAGCCTCAGGCAGCTTCGACAGTGCGCTCTCGTCAGCCACAGAGCGCGCCAGGAACGCCGGCACGCCCTTTTCCTTCACGGGCTTGAGCGCCGCAGGCACGCCCGCCTTTCGGAAATACTTCTGGGCCAGCACGTCGACGGCAACCTGCGACCACGTATTTGGGACCGCCACTTCGGCGGCTTCAAAGACGATTGTCCCGTCGGGATTAACGATCTTCGAGCTGCGATTGACGAAGCTCAAAGATGCAAATGGGCTCTGGCCCTCTTGGGTGTATCGGCGACGGATTTTCATTGGACGTACCTGGACATGGCGTGGACGAGACGGGGCGAACTTCGACGGGGCCGCAAGCAGCCCGGGTGCAGCCCTGGGACGGGGCGCACATCTCAAACGTAGGGGACCACGGGGGCAAAGAGTCGGGTTCAACCGAAGTCCGAACCCTCCCGCGGCGACCCCCCCTAGATGGAGGATCCTGAGACCATCGTCAACATGTAGCGGCTGATGGTCAAAAAAAACACAGGATGTGGGGCAATATATGGCAACTTGACTTCGCGCAACCCCTCGGAACGACAAGCGTCGCTGAGTTATCCACAGGCAGAATCGGCGAATTTCCTATGCGTTTTCGGACCATTAGAGATTCGTGTCACCGGCGAAGCCCACCGCAGAGCCGCGTGGCTCACAAGGTGCTGAAATCACGGCCGATCACAACATCTTGTAGCGGCTCCAATTTTCGCCCCCTTCACTGGTGGGTGTGGTACGACCGGTCCACCGGGAGGTCTCATGGGGTCAGCAGGTGCAGAGGGCGCAACGGTCGCAACGAATCGGAAGGCCAAACACGACTTCACGATTACAGCCACGTTCGAGGCCGGGCTCGTACTCCGCGGCAGCGAGGTAAAATCAGCTCGTGCAGGGCTCGTAAACCTCAAAGAAGGCTACGTGATCGAGGTCGACGGCGAGCTCTTTCTCGGCCAAGTTCACATTAGTGAGTACCGCCACGCCAACCAGAACAACCATCCTCCTGTTCGACGCCGAAAGCTGCTTCTTCATCGCCACCAGATCGACAAGATCACGTCCGCTATCCGTCAAGACGGGATGTCATGCGTCCCGCTGCGGATGTACCTCAAGGGCGGGCGCCTCAAGCTTGAGATCGGCATCGTGCGCGGCAAAAAACTCTGGGACCGGCGACAAGACGTGAAAGAGCGAGACGCGAAGCGCGAGATGGCTCGCGCTCGCCGGCACGACAGCTAGCTCGGCTTCTCACGAAGGGCAGCTGGCCCGGCTTCGAACGACGGGCCCGGCTTCGAACGGTCACCAGCAGCTGCGTCGTCAGAACCCGCCGCGCATCTCACCCCGACACGAGAGCAAAAGCGGCCGCGCTCCAGCGGCCCCCGCACGACGACGCTGGGCCGCACGACGCGCCAGCTGTTCGTTCGCGCACATGCGGTGAGATGCAACGCGCCACCGAAGCCCAAGTCGATCCGATCCAACAATGTCACGGTGTCACCATGCTCGGGCATGTAGCTCCTCTCCCTGCAGCCGCTGATGTGGCCTTATAGAAGCTGCCCGCGAAGGGCGCTCAACTCACAGCGCCGACACGCTGTGATTGAGGTCACTCGCCTCCGTTGCTACATTCCAGCAGCTGCCTGTGGAGGTTCCATGTTCTTACGAGTCACTCTGTCGATCGTCTTCGCTCTCATCTTGGCTGTCGCGCCAGCGCCGAACGCACGTGCCACGACCGTGCTGAAGGTCGATGTGAACGCGATGACTCGGATCTCTGACTGGATTGTCCGAGCAACCGTCGTCAGCACCACCCCGGTGGACCTGCGTCCCGAGGGCGGCACGCTCTACACGGACGTTCAGCTCAAGATCCAGACCGTCTACCAAGGCAAGAACGTGCCGAGCCTAGCAACGATCCGATTGATGGGCGGCGTCGGTGCCGACGGACTCGCCGTGACGGTCCCAGGGATGCCGCAGTTTCGAACTGGAGAGCAGGTCGTCATCTTTCTTGAAAAGACGAAGCATGGCTTTGTGCCGTGCGGACTTGAGCAGGGCGTCTACCAAGTGCGTCAGGTCGGTGCCGTCTCCTATGTCGACCGACGTTCGCGCGGCGCCCACCTTGTCGAGCGGTCGCAGCAAGGACACCTCGTCGCCGCGCACCCACCAGCGGTGACCCCAGCGACGACCCTTGCCGAGCTCGAAACCAGCATTCGCTCGGCGCAGACCGCTCTCCGCGCGCCGGTTCCCAGCACCCCACCACCCGCGAATCCGCTCACGCGCTAGCAGCGTTGCCGGGAAATCTCGTCGCCGCGCATCCATTTAGCGGTGACCCCAGCGACGACCCTTGCGGAGCTCGAAGCCAACGTCCGCTCGGCGTAGACCGCTCTGTGCGCGCCGGCTCCAGCACCCCACCACCCGCGAGTCCGCTGCTACCAGGCTGCTGAAGGTCGGACCGAGTGGTCGATATCGCCTTCAATAGCGCTCGAACGTTCTTGGTCAGGCACGTATCCCAGGTCTGGCTAGCGAGCGGCTACGGAAGCCAACCCGACGCACGGCAGAAGTTCGCCTGCACGTCACAGCGGTGCACCTCCAAGAGCTTGGAGGCGCACCGTCATCTTGACGCGCTAAAACGGTACGCCAGCGTCGAGCTCCGGCGTCCGTCGCTTCTTCGCGCCGACGAACACGACCCGATGCGCGATGATCTCGCTTGAGGTCCTATTGCTGCCGTCGTGCGCTTTCCAGTCCCGATAGGTCAGCCTCCCTTCAATCGCGACTTGGCTGCCTTTGTCGAGGTACTGGTGACACTGTTCCGCCGTCTTGTTCCAGGCAACAACCTGATGCCAGTCGGCGTCGCTGTTGTTGCCGTCGGCTTTCCATCGCGAGGTTGCGACTCGCAGGTTGCAGACAGGCTTTCCGGACGCTGTCGTGCGGAGCTCCGGTGCAGCTCCAAGCCGTCCGACGAGCATGATGTGGTTGATCGACATGTCGGCTCCTGATTAGGCGGCTGCTGCCGAGTCGGCATCGTCAATCGGGGCATCGCCGCGGCCATGGGCAGCCAGCGCGGCCTCTACTCGATCCGACAGTGCTTTGTCGTTCTTCAGTGCTAGCTTGACGTTCTCTCGCCCTTGCCCAAGACGCTCACCTTCGAACGAGTACCAGGCTCCCGACTTGTCGATGACGCCAGCGGCCACAGCGTAGTCGATCACCTCACCTTCACGGCAGACGCCTCGGCCGTAGCAAATGTCGAACTCACAGACTCCGAACGGCGGCGCCATCTTGTTTTTGATCACCTTCACACGCGTGCGGTTGGCGATGGCTGCTCCCTTGCTGTCTTTGAGCGTCGAGATCCGCCGAATATCAAGCCTCACGGACGCATAAAACTTCAGCGCGTTGCCGCCGGTTGTTGTCTCGCTGCTACCGAACATGACGCCGATTTTCTGTCGCAGCTGGTTGATGAAGATGATGGTGGTGCCGCTCTGATTGGCGCAGGCCGTGAGCTTCCGTAGCGCTTTCCCCATCAAGCGAGCTTGTACGCCCACCTGAGCATCTGACATCTCACCATCGAGCTCGACGCGCGGCGTCAGCGCCGCAACAGAGTCGATCACGATAAGCCCAACCTCTCCGCTCTTTGCGACTTCCTCCGCAATCTGAAGGGCGTCTTCGCCACAGTCGGGCTGGCTCACGAGCAACCGCGTCGGGTCGACTCCAAGCGCCTTTGCATAGCCGAGGTCCAGCGCATGCTCGGCGTCAATGAAGGCAGCGACTTTCCCGGCGGCTTGAGCCTGAGCGATAGCATGCAATGTCATGGTTGTTTTTCCAGATGACTCCGGACCGAAGATCTCGACGATGCGTCCGAAGGGTAGTCCACCAACGCCAAGCGCGCGGTCCAGCCCAATGGAACCTGTTGGAAACACGTTGATCTCTTGGTTGGTTTCGTTCATTCGCAGCAACGTTCCTTTGCCGAAGCGCTTGTCGAGCGCGTCCATCAGTCGAATGAGCCCGGTTGAGCTCTGGTCCTTCTTTCGCTTAGCCATGGTCGGTTCTCCTTGGTGACTTCATGGTCCCGGCGCGGACGGACTTCGGCCGCGCCTGGTTTGTTGGCCCTAGGTGCGCTCGGAACGTGAGCGCCTCGCTCAGGTGGTCCCGCGCGATGCGCTCCGCGCCGTCGAGATCGGCGATGGTCCGCGAGACTTTCACCACCCGGTGCCACGCGCGCGCACTCAGCTTCAGGCTCCGGCTCGCGCGTGCGAGAAACCGAGCTTCCTCAGCGCCAAGAGGCGCATAGGTCTGAAGCGATGCCAGGTCGAGTTCGGCGTTCGTGCAGCTTTGGCCGTCCCGCCGGTTGCGTGCATCCTGGCGCTGCCGGGCTTGAGCAACGCGCTCCCTCACGCGCTCCGTGCGCTCCCCTGCCGGTTTCTCGGCCAACGCTTCCGGAGCCACGGCCACGAGGTCGACGCAGATGTCGATCCGGTCCATCAGCGGGCCGCTGATGCGGTGGCGGTAGGCGTCAATCTTGCTCTCCGGGCAGCGACAGGCTCGGGTTGGGTCGCCGTGAAACCCGCATGGGCACGGGTTCATGGCCATCACGAGCGAAAACGACGACGGATAGCGTGCCGTCCTTCCGGCGCGTGAGATGACGACCTCACGGTCTTCCAGCGGTGCCCTAAGCGCATCGAGCGCTTGACGACGAAACTCCGGCGCCTCGTCGATGAAGAGCACACCACGGTGCGCGAGGCTGACCTCGCCGGGTCGGACCGGTAGACCGCCGCCGACAAGTGCGGCATAGCTAGCCGACGAGTGCGGTGCCCGAAACGGGCGCTCTTCGGCTAGCCCAGGCGAACCGAGGCCCGAGACGCTGCGGATGCGCGTCACCTCAAGCGCCTCTTCAAGCGACATCGGCGGCAAGATCCCCGGCAACGCTCGCGCCAGGAGCGTTTTGCCACAGCCTGGCGGGCCGATGAGCATCACATTGTGGCCGCCTGCAGCAGCGATCTCGAGCGCGCGTCGCGCCTGAAGCTGGCCGCGAACGTGGTGGAGGTCAACGGCCCGCGAGCTCTTCGCCTGCTCTCTATCGGGTATTGCCGCCAGGTCGCGGCGCCCGTGGAGGAACTCCACGAGGTCGACCAGCGACGCGACCGGACACACCTCGATCCCAGGAACCAGGGCGGCCTCTGCCGCCGATTCCGTGGCGACAAAGAGACGGCGGAAACCGTGCGAGCGTGCGGCAAGGGCGACGTTGATGGCTCCAGCAACAGGCCGCACCCTTCCGTCGAGCGCCAGCTCTCCGTAGAACACGGTTCGCTCCACCTGACCTTGGGGCAACCTGCCCGTCATCGCCATCACGGCCATCGCGAGGGGGAGATCAAGCCCCGTCCCTCCCTTTGGTACGTCTGCGGGAGCGAAGTTCGCAATCATGCGCGCCTTCGGCCAGCTGTATGACGAACACGCGAGCGCGCCCTTTACGCGATAGCGGGCTTCGCGAATCGAGGCTTTCGGGAGACCCGTGATGTCGAACCCAGGCATCCCCTCTTGGGTGCTCACTTCCACCTCAATGAGTGTCCCTTCAATGCCATCAAGGGTTGCTCCGAAGACGCGCGTCGCCATGAGTAGCCTCCTTTGGCTGCCTGACTCACCTGGCAGCCAGACTCTTCAGCAAGCGGCGTGCCAACGTGCACAGACGCGTTTTCAGGGAGTTAGCGTGGCGAACGGGACAGCTGGCGGGACAGTTCTGAGACACGTCGTGTCATCTCCCGGTAAGAGCCTGAAACATCGAGACTTCTTGTTGGCTTGTTTGGGACACGTCGTGGGACAGCGCGCTCGATGCGGCCTTCTCGCCTGTGCCCGTTGCGGTTAGATTGGCCCGTACTACGAGGGAGACCCCATGCTGCTCGATACGTTCTCAACGTGGCTCCGCGACCTGCTAGAGCCGGCCCCCATCAAAGACTACGGCCCAAACGGTCTCCAGGTAGACGCTGGGGGTGAGGTCCATCATGTGGTGGTGGGAGTCACCAGTAACCTCGAGCTCATCGATGCCGCCGTTGCCCGCGGCTCCGACACCCTCGTCGTTCACCACGGGCTCTACTGGGGTGCCGGTCCGCATCCCGCTGTCGGGCCACTCGGCCGCAGAGTCCGTGCGCTCATGACAGGAGGGGTGTCCCTCTTCGGATATCACTTGCCCCTCGATGGACATCCTACGCTCGGCAACGCAGTTCAGCTTGCTGCAGTCTTAGGAGCAACGTCCACGGAGCCGGCGTTCGTGCACCGAGGAATCCCCGCTGGAACCATCGCGACGTTCGAAGATGGCGTGACGCCCTCCGAGCTTGAGTCACGGCTCTGCCGTGAAGTGTCTGACCGCACGCTCTTTTTCGCCCATGGGCCAACCAACATCCGCCGCGTCGGGATCGTGACGGGCGGCGCACCTCGCGATGCTGAGCAAGCCGCGACTCTTGGGCTTGATGGCTTCATCACAGGCGAGGCGGGCGAGTACTCCCTCGCAACCGCCCGCGAGAGCTCCATTCACTTCGCCGCCTGTGGCCACCACCGGTCGGAGCGCTTTGGTCCGATGGCCCTGGCTAGACACATCGGCTCGAGCTTCCCCAACCTCAAGGTCGAGTTCGTCGACGTCGACAACCCTGCATAGCAACAACCCGGCCTAGCCCGCACTTGTTACAAGAGTTCGAGCGAGGACAAGGAGGTGCAGCACAGGTGCGGCTGGCGCGGGCCACAACGCGGGTCCAGGGGCGCAGCTCCTGTCGATGTGTCGAGCCCCCTTGAGTTTTCCGCAAGGAGCACGACCGCACAGGTGCTGCAGATCCGCCGTCCGCAGCCGAGTTCTTGTGAGAAGTGCGGGCTAGCGACAGCACTGGCTCGCAGCTCAAGCGCAGGGCGCCAGCTCCCGCCCGCGGAAGCGACGCCTCATGCCGGCAGCTACTTGAACTCGATCGAGTCGAACAGAATCGCCGTGTCGAACACGGAGTCCCCAGTGTCTGTTGCAAACAAGCGCATCG
>CALHXW010000033.1 GCA_938040325.1 uncultured bacterium
CCATCGGTGGCAACGACGTCGCAGCGCCAGATCTCATTGGCTGACGTGACGGCGCTCGGCACTGTCGGGGCTCCGCCGAGGTCTTTGGCGTAGATGCCATCTCGGAACCAGCGCACGGCGTAGGTGACGGTGCCCAGGTCATAGCTCGGCGCTGTGACGAGACAGCTAAGCGCGTCGGAAGCTGTCGGTGATGCCGGGTCGATGGCGACGGTTGGCACCGTGGGCGGCACGTTGGACGGCGCCCGCAGGTTGGTGTTGGGGTTGTTGTCGAAGGCGATGATGACCGGAGGCGCGAAGAATGCGCAGGTGCCTCCGCACCCATCGTCGCCGCACTGCTTGCCCGCGCAGCTCGGGGTGCAGTCGTCGCTGCATGCCCCGCCGAGGCAGGACAGACCGACGGGGCAGCTACCGCACTGCCCACCGCAGCCGTCGTCGCCACATTGCTTGCCGGCACACTGAGGCGTGCAGTCCACCAGGCACTGGCCGTCGCTGCATACGTTGCCTGCTGGGCAGATGCCGCAGCTTCCGCCGCAGCCATTGTCGCCACAGCTTAGGCCGGCGCAGTTCGGGACGCAGCCAGCCTCGCAGACGCCATCCACACAGCTCTCGGTCGGCCCGCATGCAGCGGCCCCGCTGGTGTTCGCGAGGAGTGCGACCTTTCGGCAGTCGCCGCCAAAACACAGGTCGTTGGTGCTCTGCACGTCGCTGCAGCCCCAGATGAAGCTGCCGCACTCTTCAGGCGTCCAGGCGGTGAGCAGGTCGGGGACGTCGTCGCCGGTGAAGTCGAAGCTCGTTCCCGCGCCGAGTCCGGGGCGCTCGGCGCCGTCGTTGTAGGAGGGGGCGAGATCGAAGACCTCGTACTCTGGCAAGAACGCAAATGTGTCGGCGGTGCTGATGTTGCGCATGATCCAGCCTGCTCCTGGTTGCCCATCCTCGTCGAGTCCCCCCACGATGTCGTGATCGCCGTCTCCGTCGAAGTCGTTGATGGTCGCGAGGTTGGCAGGCAGCGGCAGCTGGGCGCCAAGCGAGACCATCGGCTCGAAGGTGCCATCGCCGTTGCCCTTGAGCACCCAGAAGTCGGTCGGCTCGGCGCCGCTGCTCCCTTGGCTCTTGCCAACGATATCGATGTAGCCGTCGCCGTTGAGGTCTCTCGACGTGGGCAGCAGGCCCCACTGCCAGTGGCCGACCGCGCCAGGGCCAAAGAGCGGCGTGTAGTCGAACGCAGGGCTCAGCTTCGTGAAGCCACCAGCGCCGTTGTTGAGCCACAAGAAGCCGGTCTTCGTTGTGAAGTGATGAAGCCCCACGAAGTCTAAGTGACCGTTGTTGTCGACGTCGACGACGCTCTGAACCTCGTCGCCGGGCGGGACCGTAAACAGCTCCGTTAGCTCGATGACGTTCTCACCTTCACAGCTCGAGCGCGCGAGGTAGATCGTGCTCGGTGGTAAGCAATAGGTGTCTTGGTTGATGACATGGGAACGGGTGTCAACGCACTGCTCGAACTGAAAGGCGGTGCAGTCGCCATCATTGGAGCACGTCTTGCGGCAGACCCCTTCAGCGCACGTGAACCCAGCACCACAGTCGCCGTTGGTCGAACACAGGGTGCGTCCTTCCGTTAGAATCTCGCGAACGACAAGGTCGAGCCACTGGTCGGCGTCAACGTCGCCGACCGCGAAGACACTGAAGCGGTTGTCGCCTGGAAAGTCCAACACGATCGGCGGCTCGAACGTGCCGTCACCGTTGGCTGGATAGAGCGCGACCGTCTCGTTTCTCCAGTCGCGGGCGAAGAAGCTTTCACCCCAGCGCGTGCCTGACTCATCGGTCTCCCCATCGCAGTCGTTGTCGATGTTGTCGGCACAGACCTCAAGCCTCCCCTCATCGGTCTGGCCGTCGCAGTCATTGTCGATGCCATCGCTGCAGACCTCCGTGTCGCTTGCGTCCGGGGACACGGCGCACATCAGTCCGAGTCCGTCTTCCGCGCAGCTCCACTTGTCGGCCTTTGCGCACGCACCGACGCCCACTGTGCACAGCTGGCCCTTCGACGGGAAGTCCTCGTCGGTGATTCCGTCGCAGTCGTCGTCGATGCCGTTGCACAGCTCGACGCCGCCTTCGGTGGCCTCTGCCGAGCACGTGACGCCTAGCGCGTCCACCGAGCAGACGTTGACGCCTTCGACTTCGCAGAGGCCGACGCCAGCGGTGCAGGGAGCGCCTAGCCCGACGAAGTCCTCATCGAAGAGGCCGTCGCAGTCGTCGTCGTCGAGGTTGCACCGCTCGGGCGCGCCTTCAAAGATGTCGGGGTTCGTGTCGTCACAGTCGCTGCCTGCCGGGCAGTTGACGCCGTGCATGTCGCCATCGGCGTCGACGCACGCGCCGACATCCGAGCGTCCGGTCACCGGGACCTCAAGCAGTGGGCCGTTGACGGCGTCCGTTTCGAGCTGAAGCACATCGGTGTGCACGCCCTCGTCAAGCGCTAGATAGGTCACTTTGAGCTCGACCACCTCCGCGGCAGCCAAGGTCAGATCGGCTCGGTTGAAGCTGAAGTGTCCGTCTGCCGTGACCAGGCGGATGCGCGTCACCTGGATTGGGTCGACGCCAGCGTTCTCGAGCGTCAGGTCCCGGACCGTGTTGCCGTCGACGGCGATTGTGCCGAAGTCGAGGTTGGCAGGCTCCACAAGCAGCGTCGAGGTCGAGCTGCTCGCTGTGTCGACGGGCTGCGAGGTCTCCGCAGCTGTGTCGGTATCGGCGTCGCCAGGATCCGGATCGCTGGTGCACGCGACGAGCAGCAGGCAGGCCACGAGTGTTGGCGTCGTGGCCGCCCGATGGCGACATGTCGTGAGAGCGATCATGAGTCTCCTGCTGGGGAAGCTGGCCGCTCGGAGAGCATAGAGCACCCAAGCGTCCGACGGAAATCGATGGCGTGCCTACCGCTGTGACGCGCGCTCCCGAGCGAGTCGGGTGCTGTGATCGGCAGCGACTCGCCGGTGCACTGCACCAGCCGAGGCCCCGTCAGCGCGAGTCCCGCGAGTGCAGCATCACGCGGCGATCAGGAGCCTGCGAGCAGCGAGCTCGTTGGTCCAGTGGCGCGCCGCGCGACGTCATGGGGCCACTGCGCTTGCCCGCGCCGAGCTCGACCCAAGAGGCCTGAGAGGTTCGTCGGGACGTGATGGGACACCACGCGAGTGTCTTGCCTCACTCGTTTCGGTGAACGTCTTGGGCCGAGTTCAAGGACGGCATCCAACGGCGTGGCGAGCCAACTCAGTCCAAGACGGCGAGATGTTCGCCGAGTGATGAACGCGAGGAAACCTCAACGCAGGTTGTGAGGACGCAGTCTCTGAGTGACCTCGAGATCAACAGAGCTGCGCCCATGGGACCCGCATTGAGCGCGTCGCAAAGTCATCAGATTTTGCGTTTCCTCGATCGCTGCTAGCGCCAGAGACGGGCGCTTGTTGCGTCAAAGCGCTGGTTCCAGACATCGATGGCGTCGACACCCATCGCACTCCAGCCAGTGATGAACTCATCACCGACAGCGATCACGCGCGCGATACCAGGGCTGGACGGGCTCACGATCGCCGGAAGAACGACGGGGTCGGCAGTGTAGGTCTCACCAGGTGCTGCGATGAGCATCCACGGTCCCTGCTCAAGCGATGCCCCAGACGTACCACCGCGCTGGTCTGACGCCGTGCCCCACGCAACGGAGAGCGTGCCGTCGGCCGCGACAGCCGCCGAGAAGCCAAAGACGTTGTCGAGCTCCTCACTGACGGCCGTCATGGCGCCGATCTTGGTGCCGTCGGCGTTGAAGTCCTGTCGCTCAAGGATGGTGCCGACCTCGTAGTAGCGCGACGTCACGGCGGTGAACGAGCTGCCGGGGCCGCGCGTGAGCACGAAGCTGCTTCGGTCGAACCCGTCGATGTCATGAGCCGGTGTGGGTTCGCCGTTGGGCTCGCCGTTCGGCATCATCGGCTGGAGCATGATCTGCTGGACGCCACTCTCAAAGTCGTAGTCAGCCCACGCCACGACGTAGCTGCCGTCGTCGGCGCCGATCATGCTGAACGTGTAGGCGTTGGTGCCTGGCGGCAGCGCCGGACCGAGGACGGTCGCCGCGTTCTCGCCGTCGATCTTGATAGCGAACGACGCCTCGCTCTCTGTCTGCCAGGTGAAGCCTTGCAGGCCGACGAGGAAGTCGTCGCCGCCAAGGGCCGTGGCCTCAAGCGTGTAGACTTGGTCCAGCGGTGCGCCTGCCGACAGGTCGATCGGATCGCCCACAGGCACCGCCTTCGCATCAAACCGCTGGGCCTGCACGACGACCGACTCAAGCAGGAAGGCGTAGGCTTGCGTGACGACGACGAACCCACCCGACTGAAGCGGCAAGACGAGCATGCGGTCGTACGTCAGCTCCGTGTCAGGCTCGAGCAAGAACGAGCCGACGGCACCACAGGGTAGCTCGGTCTCCGCCGCGCAGGGGTAGGTGGAGCCTGGCGACATTACCTGGACATGAATGCCGGCGTCGCCCCCGAAGCTAGCGCCGTTGAAGACGGGTGGCGATGGCGCCTGTGTCTCCTGGATAGCAAACACGTAGTCTCCGCCCGCCAAGGCTGCCATCACGTGCTGGCCTTGGAAAGAACCGGCGGACGCGTGGACCTTGAACTCGTTGACGCCGCAGTCGAGGCAGCCCTGGGCGACGAGCACCTCGTTGCCGGTATCGCAGAGCTCGCCCTCATCCAGAGGCGAGCCGTCGCAGTCAGCGTCAGCACCGCACACGGCGGCGGTCGAGCCAGGCGCGACGTCGGCATTGCCATCGTTGCAGTCGCCGCCAACGTCGGTGGTGAAGTTGCCGCTCGGCGCGCACAGGCACATGCTCTCGCTGACGTCGCCAGCGCCGTCGCCGTCAGCGTCAACGAAGAAGTCGCTGCAGCCCTCTGCGCCGGGGGCTGCATCGTCTTCGATGCCGTTGCAGTCACTGTCAGTTCCGTCGCAGACCTCGGTCGAGTTTTGATTGCTCGTGCTGCACGTCAGCGTGGTCGTCGAGCCGCACACAACCGAGCCGCCGGCACACGCGCCGACGCCGCAGCTGTCGCCGAGGACCTTGCCGGCGTCAGCCGCCACCCCGTTGCCGTCCCAGCCAAACGCGGAGTCCTTGAAGCGGTCGTCGGTCTCGCCGTTGCAGTCGTTGTCGAGCTGGTCGCAGCTGACTTCGGTGGCCTCATAATCGGCGACCGCCGAGAAGTCGCACGTGAGCGTGGGCGTTCCGTCGACCAGCTCGCACGTCCCGAGGGCGCCGCCGGCTGCACACACGCCAACGGCCTCACGCGTGCAGAGGAGCTCGCCGAGGGTCTCCGCGTCGACTTCCTTGACCGCGTTGTTGGGGTCGTCCTGATCGACGATGCAGTCGCTGTCGCTGTCGATCGCCGCGCTCTCGAGGGCATCGATGGTCTCGTTGCCGTCGGAGTTTTGCGGGGCGTTGAGGTCGTCGCCCACCTCGATCGCGTCGCTGATGCCGTCGCCGTCGCTGTCGGCATCAAACGCGTTCGTGCCGAGCGCGCCCTCGATGCTGTTGATGAGGCCGTCGCCGTCCTCGTCACCTTGAGGGTCGAGGCACTGGCCACCGATGCACTGGAGTCCGTCGGCGCACTGTCCGTCCCCGTCACATGCAGCATTGAGCGGACGTCGTGGGTCGTCGCCGCAGGCAGCGACGAAGAGCATGATGGCAGCGAGGGCCAAGCCGAGTGTGCGGCAGGGGTGTGACATGACGTCCTCCACAGGTCGAAAGGATTAGACGCACTGCATAGGCGTGTCAGAGGCTCGGGTCAATGAGCTAGCACGGCCGTTTTGGCCGGTGAGCGGCGGATCACGGTCTGGAGGTCGCCGATGCGGCAAAGGGTCGCAGGACCGAACAGACTGGGTTTGCCGCTTGGGCGGGGGCACGTCAGCGATGAGCAACGGTGGAGCGTTCGCCGTCGTGTGCCGGCGCGGAAGCCCGGGGTCCGCTGGCTAGTCCCAAACCAAGCGCTATTTTCGAGCGAGGCGAACGCTCCGGTGCTTGCCAGCGGCGTCGGCCGAATGAAGGCCCTGCGAGCATCGTCGAGTTCGGGTGAGCGGAGCGAGCGGACCGACGCTGCTGGCGAGTGCATCGCGGAAGGCGCA
>CALHXW010000034.1 GCA_938040325.1 uncultured bacterium
GTTTTTGCGGAAGTACATGCCGGAGCTTGAGGCGCATTTGCACTACCGGTCGCTCGACACCTCGACGGTCAAAGAGCTGGCGCGTCGCTGGTATGGCGTGACGCCGCCGCCGAAAGCGTCGAGCCACCGGGCGCTCGACGACATCCGCGAGTCGATCGAGGAGCTGCGCTGGTATCGCCGGAAGCTCTTTTTGGGGCAGGGCGCAGTGGATGCGCTTGTCGGCGCCGACGGACCGGCCGAGCGCTGATGGCTCAGCGCCATGCTTTAGAACGCCTGGTCTTTGGCTTCAGCGTCTTGGCTCTGGCCGGGGCTGGCTGCTTGAGCGACCGCGATGACGCGGTGCCAAGCCAGCTGCCGCCGACGGCTGCGGACGTCGTCAACATCGACACGTTCAGCGCGACAGATACCCAGCAGCCCGACACGGCGCTGGTCGACACCATGACCGTCGACACGTTCATGCCCAGCGACACGGCGGTGCCGCCCGACACGATCGCGCCCGGCTCGCTGAGCGTGACGACCGGTAGCTGGAGCATGGCGCCTGGCGAAGAGTCCACACGGTGCGTGGTCAAGCGCCTTGGCAACAGCGAGCGCATCTTCGTCAATCAGATTCGAACCTCGCTCGCCCCGGGCTCGCACCACCTGATTGTCTATGCCATCGACGAAGGCGCTGAGCAGCTCCAGCCAGAGCCGTGCACGCCCTTCCTCGACGTGCTCGGTGGCGGCGTGCCGCTGATGATCAGCGAGATCGCCAACGAGGTCTTGGAGCTGCCGCCGCGCGTCGTCTATCAGCTTGAGCCGAACCAGCTGATTCGGGTTGAAGCTCACTACCTCAACTACTTCCCCGAGCCCATCGAGGCGAGGGGGACGGTCTCGTTTAACACGGTCGGTGCCGACGACTTCGACGCCGTGGCGGGCTTGCTCTTTTACGGTACGAGCGACTTCGACGTCACGCCGGGGCAGTCGCAGACCGAGTGGAAGTGGCAAGACATCCCGAACGGCAGCAAGCTCTTCGCCATGACCGGCCACACCCACCGCTTTGGCACCAACGTGGAGGTGCAGCTCAGCGGTGGTGCAGGGCAGGCTGGTCAGGGCCTCTATCCCGGCGATCGTCCTTTCGCGTGGGACGAGGCTCCCGTCGAGCAGTTCGAGCCGCCGCTGTCGGTCACCAACACGCAAGGGCTGCGCTTTCGCTGCACCTGGAACAACACAGGCAATGACACCATCGGCTTCGGAACATCCGCCCTCGACGAGATGTGCTTTGTTTGGACCTATTACTACCCCAGCAAAGGCTTCCGCCTCTGCGCAGACCTGCTGGGTTTCTGCCCGCCAGACTGAGTCGGCTGCTGCCACGACAGGTGGATCTCTCTGGGCACAGCGGGGTAGATCTCTTTGTGGACGTTCGTGCGGCGGGTTAGCGCGCCGACATGGCCTCAAGGGTGAGCGTCGCTTCGAGCGCGTCGCGTCGGGCGCGGGCGATCTGCTCGTCGAGGCGCTTCACCCGGGTCTGCTGGCGGGCGACGGCGTTGTGGTCGACGGGTCGGCGGGCTTCGATGGTGGCGAGCAGCTGCGCGGCTGCAGCCTGGCCAGCGCTCAGCGCTTGCAGCCGCCGCGTCGCGTCGTCGGCGGTGGCGAGGAGGGCATCGATGGCGTCGACGCGCTCGGCGGCGACGGCCTCGGCTTGGAGCTTGGCGGCTCGGATGCGCGCGTCTGCTGCGTCGAGCGGCGCGTCCCCAAGGGAGAAGAGCGGCAGGCTGACGCTCAGCATGACGGTGAATGCGTCGCCCTCGACGGGGCTCTCTAGCTCCCAGCCCAGCTGGGCAAAGTCGATCCAAGGGTAACGCCGCGCCTCGACCAGAAAGCGCTCGGTTTCGGCCTCTGCCACCGCGAGCAGCGCAGCGTCCAGACGTGGATCGGCGGCGATGGCGTTGTCTCGAGCCGCAGCGGATGGGCCGCGGTCGGTGGCTGCACTCGCGACGACTGTCGGTTCACAGCCTGGACTAAGGCCGGCCGCGCGGCCGATGGCGCGACGTGATGCAGCGGCGTCGGCCTTAGCCACGGCAAGGGAGCTCTCGGCAGCCTGGACGGCCTGTTGGGCGCGGTCACGCTCGCGTGCCGTGGCCGCGCCGGCCTTGATCTTGGCGTCCACGGCAGCAAAGCGAGCTTGCGCGGCGCTTAGCTCGGTCGCCGCAGCGGTCGCTCGGTCGGCGTGATAGTGGGCTTGAGCGGCCAGGCGCGCGGCACGGGTCGCGACCTCGGCACCGAGGCGTCGCCCCTCGGCTTCGTGTCGCTTTGCCCGCAGCCGTAGGAGGTGCTCACGAGCGGCCAGCGTACCGGGGCGGGCCAGTGGCATGCGGAGCGCGACGTCGGCGGTGGGTTCGCCTTCGAACACGCGGTCAACTCGAACGTTCGACAGCCGCAGCTGGAGATCGTCGGGGCCAACGGCCTCGGCCTGGAGACGGTCGGCTAGCGCGAGCGCGTTGGCAACCTCGACGGCGGGCACTCTCGCCGACAGGGCCGCGCGAAGCTCGCCAAACGTCAGGCTGGCAGGGCAGGTGGCTGTCGCAGACACGCGCTTAGCCACGACGTCCGCAACCCACTCGGCGCGGTCGGTCTCGGTGACGCCGGCGGGCGCTCGAAAGCAGCCAGCGACCACGAGCGCCGCGCTCGCGAGCACCAACCGTCGGGCAAGCCGTTGTTGACTCAAGCGTCCTCGGCGAGGGCAACGCGGATCTCATAGGCCTGGCCTGACAGGAGCTGAGTTGGCTCGTCGAGCTCGATCACCGCCTCGCGACCCCACATGGGGATTCGGGGTTGGCGCCGGCAGCGCACCGGGAGCTCGGTGATGGCTGAGAGCGTCACGGTCTTGCCGGTCAGGACAGGCGCCGACAGGTCATGGCGCAGGCGAATGGTCACGGGCGAGCCAAGCGCGACGGTGTCGGCGCGGTCTTCGGTCAGGCATGCCACGACGCGGCCGACGTTGCCGCGAGTGATGTCGAGGATCGACGCGTTCGGCGTCGCGACCTCGCCCGCGTGGACATGAATCGCAGCGACCTGACCGGCGGACGGGGCGCGCAACAAGAGCCTGTCGCGCCGCGCTTCAAGGGCGAGCACACGCTTGTCCAGCACGCCGAGCTGCTCGCGAAATGGCGCGGTTGCGACCTCGACAGGGTCAGCGTCGGGTGCCGGTGTTGCGCCCGAGCCAGCCAGAGCGTTGTTTGCGCCATCACCGGCATGCTGTTGAAGTAGCGTGACCTGGTTTTTCGCTTCGGTCACTGCGCGATGCAGCGTCGAGACCCGGATCTGCAGGTCGGTCAGTGCGGTGCGCTCAAGCATCTCAGCCGTGGCCAGCTTCTTGAGGGTGGCGAGCTCGCGTCGGGCGGCGCGCAGCTCCGCACGGCGGGTGGTCAGGGTCGCCGTCGCTGCCGACAGCTCTCGGTCGGTGGTCTCGCGCCAGCGGTCTGTGGTCTCGCGCCAGCGGTCTCGCTCAAACAACTCGGCGACGGCCAGTTTGCGCGCCTCTGCCCGCGCTTGGTCGAGCGAAGCGGTCACTTGCCTGCGCTCGGCCTCGATGATGCGGATCTGGTGATCGAGGTCGGTCGGGTCGAGCAGCGCGACGGTCTGTCCCGCCTCGACGCGGTCTCCACGCTCGACGAAGAGCTGGTCGACTCGGCCCGTCTCAACCGAGGTCACACCCACGTCGATCCGCTCAGCGAATCCCAAGAGCGGCGCCGACGGGCCAGCATCGCGGTAGAGAAAGATGCACGCGACGATCGCGCCCAGCCAGATGACGAGCGGGCCGAAGACCGCACGCACGCGGCGCAATGTGAGGCCGATGCGCATCAGATCTCCACCGTCGGTTCTTGCAGCAGCAGCGAGACGTCTCGGCAGCCATCGATCGAACCGATTTCTTCAATGATGGTGTTGCGGGCTGCCGAAGCAGGCAACCGGACTTGGTAGGCGTGTTGGACCGACTCGCCCTGCGCAACCTCGCGCAGCGTCACCAAGGAAAACTTCTGAGTGTGGCGCTTGAGCACCTTGGCAATCGCGGCCTCGGCTTCCGCAGTGGCCGGCAAGCGCAGTCGCAGCAAGCCATCGAATCGCTGCTGACTGCCGTACTCGGTCCACGTCAGCATCATCGCGGCGCCGCAGAAGATGACCGTGCCGGCGACCGCGGCACCATAGGCTTTGAGGCCACAGGCGATACCGGCGCCGAGCGCTGCAAACACGAAGACCATGTCGCGGGGGTCGCGCATGGCGGTGCGAAAGCGGATGATGGCGAGGCTTCCGGCAATGCCGAGGCCGGCGGCGATGCTGTTGTTGATGGCGAGCATCAGCATGCACGCAACGATCGAGCCGATGGCGACCGTCTGGACGAACGAGCGCGAGTAGCTCATGCCGCGAAAGGTCCACATGTAGACGGCGCTGACCATCTGGCTGAGCACGAACGTCAGCAGGAGCGAGAGCAGCGCTATTTGAAGCGTGGTCGGAGCGCTGGGCTGGAAGAACTGGTCGAGCTCGCTCATCGCATGACCGCCCGGCGTGGCCGCGGAATCGCGAAGGCGTCGATGGACGTGCAGTACTTGGAGAAGCTGCGGCGCCAGAGCGACAGGCGCTGAACGAGGCGCGTCATCCACGAGGGCGCCTGCTGCTGGAACTTCAGCTCTAGCACCGTCATCGAGCGGATCGCGCCCATGGTCTCGGGATCGTCTTGGGCCCGCCACGACTCGTCGTCGGTCCCGCGTCGCGCGCGGTCGGTACGCACGCAGCGAATACGTGTGTCGAAGGTGACGCGGGCGTACTCATCGACGGTGCTCGCCCAGGCTTCGCGCTCGTAGCGAACGATGGTCTTGGGCGACGCACCTTGGCGGTGCAGCATTGTCACGAAGCGCTCGACCGCTGGATGCCCCCCGACCCGGTCGGCAGCGACAAACGGGTCATCGACGAGGTCGCGCCAGTCGCCATGAACGTCGTGCGTCACGGGACCGCGCGACTTGATGATGATGTCGTGGACGCGTCGCTTCACCTCGAAGAACACCGGCCCTGTGGGGTTTTGGGGGTACCAGCGTGCGCGGAGCTTGTAGCGGTCGAGCAGCTCGTTTTCGTTGGCCGTGTAGAGCGACAGGTCCGGGGTGTCGCAGTAGAGGCTCTCGATGGTGTAGCGGTGGTCAGGCTGCTTGGCGCTGAACGCGTCCAGCTCGCAGAACGGACGGATCGCCTCACGCACGGCGCGCGTTGTCGCGGCGTCGAGGTGGTACTTGAACTCGCGTCGTTCGATGAGGAGGGGGGTCACGCTGTGGTTCGCTTTGGGTGGTTTGCGCTTCGTGCGTTGCCGGTCTTCGTCGGCAAATCTCTGAAGTTGTTTCCAGTTCGTCACACGAGCGTAACCGCTGCGTGACGGGCCCGGCAAGCAAGTCGGTCGTCGCAGCTGTTCGTTTGGAAGAACGCGGAGGGCTGCTAACGACGCGGAATGCGGGCTTGTGGCGGGTAAGCCCATCGGTGTTAGGCAGTGTGTGCACCGATCCCCGAGGCGTTGATACACCTCGCGGGTGCGGTGGGGTCTCGTCGGTCTATCGCTGAGGTGATGGTCCAGCATGGTTGGACTGACAGGTCAGCCGTTGGTTTGCGCAACCGGCGTGACGTTTGACGCACATGGACTGCCGTGTGCGGAACAAGGCGGGTGCGCTTAACCTCTTCGGCGCTCTAGGCGGGCGGAGGCTCCATCGCGCGTAACTGCCAAAGGTGATCCGGCGGGCCGTGGCCTGCTCCCATGGGCACCGCGTGCTGCAGCGCACCTGTGATGAAGCGCTTGGCGAGTTCAATGGCGTCGACCGGCGAGCGGCCAAGCGCAAGGTGGCTAGCGATGGCCGCCGACATGGCGCAGCCGGTGCCGTGAGTCGACCGAGTCTCGACACGGCGGGAGCTGACCTGCGTGAGCACGCCGTCTGGCGTCATCAGGGTGTCGACGGCCGTTGAGGCATCGCTGTCGCCGCCGGTGACGACGACGGTGGCATGCGGGGCGAGGTTGGCGAGCATGCGGGCGAGCCGCTCAGGGCCTGTGTCGCTCGCGTGGCTCGCGTCGCTCGCGCGGCACAGGGCACGGGCCTCGCTGAGGTTTGGCGTGATGACGGTCGCAAGCGGCAGCAGTCGTCGGATGAGCACCTCGACGGCGCTTGCATCGAGCAGGCGGTCGCCGCTCGTGGCAATCATGACGGGGTCGATGACCAGCGGCAGCGTACGCGGGGCGCTGTCGAGGGCGTCGGCGACAGCCTCGATCGTGGCTGCGTCCTTGAGCATGCCTGTCTTGATGGCAGCGACGGGGAGGTCGCTGAGCACCGCGGCGATCTGAGCCTTGACCATCGCCGGACTCACGCCTTCGACGGCCGTCACGCCGAGGGTGTTCTGAGCGGTCAGCGCGGTGATGGCTGAGCAGCCAAGCAGCCCGTGGGCCGCGAACGTTCGCAGATCCGCTTGGACGCCGGCCCCTCCGCCAGAGTCGGAGCCGGCAATCGTGAGGGCGGCGAGGGGGCGCGAGAGCTGTGGGGTCGACGATGAATCCATTGAAGCCGATACTACACGTGGTCGAGGTCTCGGTCCGCTAGATTTCAGTGCGGCACTCGGCGCGCAACCTACGCAACGGAGAGGCGAGTGCATCCCGATGAACTCTTAGCAAACGACACCGGTCTCTTCGCCGCCACCGACGCCTCGGACAGCGGAGGCGTCACCATTCGCTGGCTGGGCACAGCTGGCTTCGAGCTGGCGTACGACGGGACGACCGTTCTCATCGATCCTTACCTGACGCGCGTGGGGCTTGCCCCGTTCTTGTTTCGGCCGATCCGACCGGATGTCGAAGCGATCGACCGCTACATCACGGGCGCCGACGCCATCCTCATTGGCCACAGCCACTTCGACCACGTCATGGACACGCCGACCATCGCCAAGAAGTACGGCTCGGTTGTCTACGGCTCGCGCAGCACGGCGAACCTGATGCAGGCGTGCGGGCTGCCCTCGGCCCAGGTGGTCGAGTTCGAAGACAAGCAGACGTTCGAGGTGGGTCCCTTTCGCATCACGGCGGTGCCGAGCCTGCACTCACCCTTCGCCATTGGCGCGAAGGTGCCTTACGAAGGCGAGATTCCCTGCACGTGCGAGCTGCCCATCAAGGGCAAGCACTACAAGTGCGGCCAGGTGTTCAGCTACCTCATCGAGGTCGCTGGCCGCACCATCTACCACTTGGGGTCGGCCAACCTCATCGAAGACGAGATCCCCAAGACCCGTGTCGACCTGCTCTTGGTCTGCATTGCGGCCCGCTTCGCCACCAAGGACTTCGAGCAGCGCATGCTCAGAGCCATCCAGCCGCAGGTCGTGATGCCGATGCACTACGACAACTTCTTTCGTGCGGCTGGAAAGACCATGAAGCTCCTGCCCCGGACGCAGTTTGGACGCTTCGTCGACAGTGTCGGGAGCTTTTCGAAAGAGATGACGGTGCACACGCTGCCGTTTATGGGCGCGGGAACGCTGACGGCGGGCTGAGACGGGGCGCAGGAGCGCGCAGGCGCTAAGCCGATGCCTTCGCGAGCGGGGCTGACGCCTACGCCTACGCCTACGCCCACGCCCACGCCTACGCCTACGCCTACGCGTCACGCCTACGCGTCACGCCTACGCCTACGCGTCACGCCTACGCCTACGCCTACGCCTACGCCTACGCCTACGCCTACGCCTACGCCTACGCGTCACGCCTACGCCTACGCGTCACGCCTACGCCTACACGTCACGCCTATCGCCTACGCCTCTCGTAGCACCAGCCAGTGCGTTGTTCGTCCATCTTGTTTCGCACCCCCAACGGCATGGCCGCGCCTCCCAGCAGAGCCGAAAGTGTGACCTATGTCCCCGGTCTGTTCTGTTACCCATGTGCCCAGTTTGGACCTGGGCCGGTTTGGGTAGGGGTAGGGGGTATGCGTAGGCGTATGCGTTATGCGTACGGGTAGGCGTATGCGTACGGGTAGGCGTATGCGTACGGGTAGGCGTATGCGTACGGGTAGGCGTATGCGTAGGCGTATGCGTTATGCGTACGGGTAGGCGTATGCGTACGGGTAGGCGTATGCGTACGGGTAGGCGTATGCGTACGGGTAGGCGTATGCGTACGGGTGGGCGTATGCGTACGG
>CALHXW010000035.1 GCA_938040325.1 uncultured bacterium
CGACATCAGCGAGCGCCTTGATCATCGCGGCGGTCGCTTTAGCGGTCTGGGACGAGGTCGTCTTTAGTGTTGCGAGTAGCTGGCGAGACGGTGCGGGCTGCATGACTGAGTCCTTCTAAGCGGCTGTTACTCTTGGAGTATACCACCTGCCCTTCCCGGCAAACGAAGCGGCTCTAGCACGCCGCTGGACGCGTTTCGCGAGCAAAAAGGGCATCGCAATCGACGTTGGCTTGATCAGGGACGTCTGCGGACCGCTAGCGGCAGGTCAGAGGATTCTGGTGTAAGTCCGGAGCCTTTTGGCTTTCGTCCACCAAAATCCGTCAAGCGAAAACGTACAAAATCAAGCGTCTGTGGACATGCCGGGCTGGCGCCGTCCGTGCACAGCTTGGTGAGACGAAGAGGTTGCTGCCAATTCGCCTCTCGCGGCCTCACCAACCTGCACACCGCCGGCTTGGACAACCGAGCGGATACTCAAGAATCGCTCAAAGCATGGGGTTGTCCACAAGCCCTTGGAAGTCGGTACGGACGGAGTCCGACACGGCTCCCACATCCCCACAAGCCGCGGCGGCGGCGGCAACGATGATCCCCGGGAATCATCAGGTGACCCGCAGCAGTCGTCGTGGCTAGTGTGGGCAACGTGAGGCTTGCGAACGTTGTCCAAGCCGCTCGTGGACAACGTGAGGTTTGCGAACGTTATCCAGTCGGCGGTGTGGAGGTGGGTGAGGCCGGCGCGGTTTTAGAAGACCGCAACGTGTTTGCCTCACCCAGCTGTGCACGGACGACGTCAGCGGCGGCACGTTCAAAATGGCTAGAGTCGAGGCCAGCAGCGTTGACGGGAATCGAGGATTCTGGGAAGCGCGTGACGTGTGCCGCTGGGGTGACGACCGAAGGGAAACCACAACGCGTGTTGCAGCGGCGCAGCTCCGGAGTGATCCTGAGAGCGTGCGTCAAACGGTCAAAGTCCGTGTGTCGCTGTACTAGAGGCACCGAAGCTGCGGCGAGCCCGGTGCATGGCACTTCACGCACGCGCGGTCGTTCTTGTCGCGCATCCGGTCGCAGTCTCCAGAGCTCACGAAGCCTGGCGGGTGCGGGTTGACGCCGAGTCCACCGAGCCCGTTGCTGGCGTGACAGCTCGTGCAGCTCTCTTCTGTGTGGCAGCTAGCACAGGCTCGGATGTTGCGCTGCGCTTGGAACGAGTGGTGATTGGGACCGCGTTGGCCAAACTCGACCCAGCCAGCAGGGTGGAAGCGCGCTGTCGCCGCCGGCCGATGCGGCGTCGTTGACGCAACTTTCGACAGCTGGTGGCAGTCGACGCAGAACGTTTGGCTCTGGTGGCAGCTCTGACAGTCAGGCTGGTTCTTTCGTGCTGCACTCGGGTGCTGGAGAATCCAGTTGTTCGGATGCACGCGCATCGGCTTCTTCACGCCGTTGTGACAGTCCACGCACTCCTTCGGCGTGTGGCAGCTGCTGCAGTACTCATCACCGACGTTGGCGGCATGACGGTGGTTTTGCAGCCACTGGTCGTCATGAGCGTCGTTGTGATACCAGCCGGCGGGCTCAAGAACACCCCCAGGAAGATCGGTCTTGATGCGACCGTCTTTGTTGGTGATGTGGCACGTGTCGCAGTCTTCCGGCGCCTGCTTGCCGTCGTGGCAGCTCACGCAGGTGCCCATGGTCGGCAGCGCATTGTCTCGCGTCGCGACCGCGACCTTGTCGATGTTGGTGTGGCAGGTCTCGCAGCTCACGCCCTTCTGAACATGAATCTTGTGGTTGAACTTGATGTTGGGATTGGGAATGACGATCTTTGGCGGATGCACCTTCACCTGGGAGGTATCCGACTTGTCGGCGCCCGGCAGCCAATCTGGCTTGAATCCCGTGTGGCATGTCTCACAACCCGACGGCGGGTCGCCGGAAGCCCCTTCTTCGACGTCGTGGCAGTCGAGGCAGGTGGCCTCCTTCGGCAGCAGGTTGTCACTGGCGCGCACAGACTTGGTCGCGTCGTCGTGACAGTCGGTGCACTCCGCAAGCTCCACATGGATCGCGTGACTGAACCGGATCGGAATGTGCTGGTCAGGAAAGATCAGCGAGCTCGGCGAGTGCTTGCGGCCAAAGGCCTTCTTGTGAATGAGGTCGGAAGCTTCTTGGGTCAACGGATCGATCACGCGCTTACGCGGGATGATCTTGCCGTCCTTGTCGCGTGGGAGCGGCCAGCCAGCGGCATCGGCGTCAGAAGCCGACAAGTACACGGCGCCGCCAAGGATCGACACCGCAAGGGTTGCCACCAACCCAAGACGCGCAAACCCGCGCTCATCTCTTCTGTTCGTCGCGCCCATTAAAGCCACACATCCACATCAACGAGCGCAAAGACACGAAGCTGGTGGGTTTGAAGTCGGTTGATGTTGTGCTCGACCATCAGCGAGATGCCGACTTGGTCTACAACGCGATAGCGGCCGCCGACCTGATAGCCGAAGCTGGCGGCATTCAGCTCGGGCTGAAGCTCATCGCGGAAGATCACGGCACTCAGGCGCCCGTCGAGCTGCCACTCGTTCGGCACGATGTTGTAGGTCCCGCCGAGGTCGAAGAGGGTCCGGTCGCCGCCGTAGCCACCCTCGTAGCTGACGTCGATCCGCGCCCTGCCCTTTGCGCCGAAGCGCGCGCTCCAGCCAGCCATGGCGCCGAAGCTTCGCACGAGCGTGTCGACGGTCCCAATGACCGCGCCGTCGGTGTAGCCCTCGTTGCCGAAGAACCGGACCATGCCCCCGGCGTACACTCGCGAGTTCTTTGACAGGTGCAGACGCACACGGCCGGTCACGTCGTTGAGCGGAAAGCTCGAGAAGATGTTGAAGATGCTGTCGGCGTCGAACGACGGCTGCTGGCGCAAGTACTGCGCGTGCACGTCTAAGAAGTCTGTCGCCTGCCAGCGTGCGCCAGCGTCGATCCTGTCAAAGCGCCCGTTGAAGAGGTCGTATGACACTGCGCCGTTGACATGGACCCCTGGAATCACGCGCTGGTAGAGCGCCGCGCCAAACTTCTCGGAGTCGACCTTGCCGTCAGAAAAGAGCCGGCGGTACCCGATCCACCCGCGGGTGTACGCGAGGTTGGCGGTGGTCAACGCGCCGCCAACGACAATGGTGGCTGGGTTGCTTGCGCCAGGTTCGTCCACGAACCGTACCCCGTCGAGTTCCTGCATCGACGCGTTGATTGACGCGGCGTCGTTGTCCACCTCTAGACCGGCGATGACCTCGACGGCGACATAGAACGGCAGCTCGACACGGAGTGTCAGGCCATCGAGCATGAGGTAGTCGAGCGTGTCAGCTTTGACTTGGCGTCCCAAGCGAGCGTCGAGGAATCCTCCGATGTCGCGCGCATCGAGGTAGGCATACTGAAGCGAGAGTTGCTCGCGGCGCCACGACGGAATGTCGTCGAGATCGTCGTCGCCGAGGCCGAAGTCAGCGTCGAAGCGCAACATCGTGACAATGTTGAGCTGATGCTCGCCGTCGCTGAGCAGGTCGTGGCCTGAGAACCCGAGGTATTGATGTAGCCGCCGCCGGTTGATCAGCTCATCGAAGCTGTTGACCAGCTGGTAGGCGTCTCCGACGGTCTGCGATTGGAGGCGAAAACTCGCCGCGTGTGCGTCCTCGGTCGCCGTCGCCGTCGCGACGATGAGGGCGAGCGCTAGTAGTTTCGTTGGGAGCGTGACGTGCACAGCGTTGAGCCTAACCAATCCCCTCGGACTTGGGAACCCAACCGAGCGGGCCATGCTCTACCCGCTCCGCCATCGAACTCCTCATGGCGTCGCGGCTGGCGTCGGCTTGGGCTGTGGAGTCCCTGTAGGCGCAGGGTATTTGGAGTCTCGCCAGCCTTCCCACGGGCCACGTCGCTTGGGCAGCGGCGTCCCGCGCAAGCGCGTGAGTGCAAGCCACGCCGAGCCGCCGTCCTCTTTCGTGGCCAAGCGATCGATCACAACGGTGAGTGACTCCCGGTCGGGCGATCTCAAGAGGGCGTAGAGCGCGAGATGGCGCGTGGCAGCGTCCGAGTCGCCGGTCGCAACCTTCTTGAGCGCCAGGCGCTTGGCTGGAGACGGCTTGCCGTCCGACAGCAACGCAACCGCGGCAGCACGCACCGCTTCGGACGCGTCTTTAGAGCTAGCAGCAATGAGCTGTTCGATGGCCGCTTCTGGCGCAACTGCCGCCAGCGTCCGAAGCGCCAACACTCTCGAAGGCGGCGCCGAGTTCGTTAACAGCACCTTAGCGGTCGCCAAAGCTTCCGCTCGGGCATCGGGTGCGGAGTTTTGGGCCAGTGACTCAAGATAGGACGTGGTGGTAGCGAGCGCAGGCTTCTTCTTGAGTCCCTTAGCGCGCTCGGCCGCTGCCAGTCGGGCGAGATGTCGCGATGCCTCGACGCTCAGCGCAGCGTCTGGGGACGCCACGTGCCGCATGATCGTGTCTGCCGGGATCTGGATACCGAGCCGGCGCGCCGCAGCAAGCGCGGACCGGGCCGCTTGCGGGGCCTTTGCCTCCTTGCTCGCGGCGATGAGCTTTGGCCCAAGCGACGCGTCGCCTACCTTCGCCAACGCAGCGACCGCAGCGTTCGCAACGTCTCGGTCGGGGTCGTTGAGTAGCTTCACCATCGGCTGGACGTAGTCCCGCGCGCCGCTGCGTCCAAGGTAGCGCAGAGCGTGTGCTCGCACACCCGAGTTGGCGTGCGACAGGAGGGGGCTTACCGCTGCAGCGTGCTTGAGATCGCCGTGCGCGGCCAAGGCAGCCAGCGCGCCGTCTCGAATCTCTGGTGCATCATGCGAGAGAAGCTGGGCGATCACCGACCATGGCGCCTCGGTAGGATGCTTGTTGAAGAAGGAAAGAGCCCCGGAGATCTCGTTGAGGTTGTCGCTCTTGAGGAGCTGAATCGCCGCCGGCCGCGCCTCAGCGCCAAGCGTGATGAGAACCGAGGTCGAGCGGCTCTTTTGGGTCGCTAGGCCGAACATTGCGTCTTTAACCGCGCGCGGCGTCCCCTCGGCCGGCGTCACACCACCGGCCGTGACGCTCTGCAATGCACGTCCGGTTCGGGCGTCGACGGTAGCCTTTGCCTTACCGGAACTGCCGACGACCTCAGGGGCGATCGACTTCCGAGGCTTCTTGCCGCACGCCGTGCTGCTGGTCGCGAAACACGACAGTGCAGCTACGACGAGGAAGCGCTGGATGTCTTTGGCGATCCGCCGAGACAGGATCGCACCGCCAGCGCAGCGTGGGGTTGATGGGGATGTCATGAATTGCTCCAGCGTGTGCTTGCTCGACCATACCCGATCGACAGGTGGTGACGAGCGCACCGTTGCTATCAGCGGATGTCGATCATAGGGTGCGCCGCCTTTGGTCGACCCGATAGCGCGAAGCTGTCTCTGAGGACAGCACACGTTGCTCGCCTCGCACCGCGCCTTACGCTGCTGAACTGCTCAACGAGACGGAGCCCTTCATGACCGATCGAACTGACCGCGTGATTCGCGCGATGACAAACGACGGAGCCTTTCGTGTGATGGCCGCGAGGACGACCGACTTGGTCGCCAAGGGCATTGCGACCCATGAGCTGTCAGGCAACAACGCCCAGACGTTCGGTGAGTTTCTCACCGCGCTGCTCTTGGTACGCGAGACCATGTCCCCCCAACATCGCATGCAGGCGATCTTCGGAAGCCCTGGGTATGCAGCAATGGTCGGCGATAGCCGTATGGAGGGCGGTCGGACGAGGGGCCTGGTCAACCGGGGCGAAAACGCCGGTCCGTTTCAGCTCGATGACGACACGGTGCTCAAGGTCATCCGCACGCTCCATGGCGGCAAGCTCCATCAGAGCATCGTTGGCACCGGTCGAGACAGCGTCTCCAAGGCGTTCATGGTCTACATGCAGTCCTCGGAGCAGGTAGCCGCGACCCTCAACGTGCGGGTCGTGATGGACGGCTCTCGGGTCATTGCCGCCGGTGGCTTCGTCGTGCAGCTATTGCCCGAGCTCGAAGAGGGACCGCTCGCCGTCATGACGCTTCGCCTCGATGACTTCACCGACTTAGCGCCACTCATCGTCAACAACGACAACGCCCAGTGGCTCATCGACGAGCTCACCTACGGCTGGGAGACAACGATCCTGGACGACTCGCCGCTCAACTACGGCTGCGACCACGGGCCTGAGCGCGCTATTGGCGCGCTCATGACGCTGCCAAAGACCGACATCCAGGACATGGTCAACAAAGGCAAGCCCATCGAGATGAGCTGCTCGTACTGTCGTGAGGACTTCAGCGTTGGCACAGAGCAGCTCAAGACGCTGCTGCTACCGAGTTAGGCATCGGCGACCAAGCGGCCGAGGCACGCCTTCCCGAGCATCGACGCCAAGCTGGTCGAGTAGCGTCCCTAAGTCCGCATTTCCCGGCAACGCGGCTAGACCCGAAACAAGCGCTATTTTCGAGCGAGACGAACGCGATGTGCTTGCCAGCGGTGTCGGCCGAATGAAGGCCCTGCGAGCATCGTCGAGTTCGGGTGAGCGTAGCGAGCGCACCGACGCTGCTGGCGAGTGCATCGCGGAAGTCG
>CALHXW010000036.1 GCA_938040325.1 uncultured bacterium
AGACCCGTCAATGCGTTGCCCGGGTGGTACTCGAAGAAATCGTAGTGAATCTTGACCTGCTCGAACGCGATGTCTTTTGCCGTCGCATTGAACTGCGGCCCCTCGTACTCGACTGGGAACGCGTTGTAGAGGTTGTAGCGACCGGTCTCCTCGAACTTGTCGTTGAGCACGATAAGCGAGATGTCCTCGCGCTTCACTTTCAACGACGCAATGTGGAGCTGCTTGACCCAGTTAAAGAACTCGCTCCCAGCGGAGTAGAAGCCCTTCTTGATGACGAGGTCGTCATACGTTGCGCCCTCGATCATCGAGTGCTCGAAGCGGTTGTTGCCGCCCTCGCGTTTCGAGTTGATCTTGGTGGTCACCTTCAAGCCTTGCGCTTCCATGAAGCGCACGCAGCTCACGTAGCCCATCTCGATCTTGTAGCGGTAAGGAACGTCGGGGTCTTGACGGCTCATGCTCTTACTCCTCGGGTGGCGAGTGCCTGGTTCTGGCCGGGACTATAGTACGTGTTGGGACGATTGTTGACCTTCCAGCCGCGTGCGAGTGACGCGGCGGGTGGGGTCTGGGAATCGAGGTCTGTAGACCCCACCTGTGACGATTGTCCCCAGTAAGCTAGGCACCGGTTCGTCATCGTTCTACTCGTTGGGTCCGAGCTGGTCCATGTCGGCCGCGACACGGAAGACGAGGTATTCTGCGGGCCTGACGGGTGCGACACCGCACTCGATGACCACGATACCTGCGTCTCTGACTTCTGGTGGGTTCGTCTCTTCATCGCACTTAATGTAGAAGGCCTCTTCGGGGGTCCGCCCTTGAAAAAAGCCTTTATCCCAAAGGCCTCTAAGGAACGATGTCAGTTGTCGAGTGAGCGCTTTCCAGAGGAAAGAGTCGTTCGACTCGAACACAGCCCATTGCAAGCCCTGTTCCACACTGGCGATGATCGAGTTAACGACCCGCCTGACGTTGACATAGCGCCAGCTCGTGTCACTCGAAACGGTCCGTGCGCCCCACACGCGAATCCCGCGCCGCGGAAAGCTCTTGAGGCAGTTGATGCCTTCGGCATTCAGCTGGCCTATGTCGACATCGAAGAGGTTCCGACCAATATCGACAACCCCCTCCAGCTCCTCATTCGCAGGCGCGCGATAAGGTCCCATCGCCTCATCGCACCGCGCATAGACCCCTGCGATGTGCCCGGACGGGGGGACAAGGCGGAACTCGCCGCTTGGGGTATCGACCTGAACCCACGGAAAGTAGAAGGCAGCGTAGGCCGAGTCGAACATCAGGCGCCACTGGCTGGCCCTTCGATGGTTGACCCCATCCGGAAAATCCAAGATTGCAAAGCGCGTCTTGAGCTTTTCGCACTGGACGATCATCGCCTGCTGAACGACCTCGACATCTTTCTCGGTGTGAAATCCGGCGCTCGACTCCAGCGCCCACATGAGGTCCGGCGCCACCAGCAGGTCGATCGCCTCGACGGCCTCGAACGCGGCCAGCCCAAAGCGCTCATCGGGGCCAATGTTGGCGCCGATGAAGTCCTCGGGGGTCACGGTGATGACGCCGTCGGACCCATGCTCCAGACACTGCGCAACGACGCCAACCGGGAAGTTGTTAGGAAGCTCGGTGCCGACGCGCTGATCTTCAACCTGGATGATCGCCGATTGCGCGTTGATAACACGCTCGACGTACTGGTCGGACTGCGGCGCAAGCGTGAGGTTTTGGTACACCTCGACGACGTCGCCCCACTTGGCCTGAAGCGAAAACTCGACGGGCTCGATGTAGGTCGGAGCACCAGACTTGAAGCCTTCTTCGAGAGGCTTGTCTTCGGCCCACGTGATGGTCTTGCCGCTCAGGTCCATCACGGTGCGGTAGGTGGCGCGGTCGCCAGCGCGAATCCGGACGATCGTCCCTCGACTGAGGCCGTGGGTGCTCTTGATGACCGCTGACGTGTCCCCTTCGTTGAGGTCGAGGGTCAGAAACGTCGAGACACGAGGCTCTTGCCGGGTCACGGTGAGCTCGACCTTGTTGCCCCAAACGCCTTCGTTGGCTGCGTACACGGTCAGCGACGTCCGTGCTTCGCTGTCTTTGAGCTTCAACATCGCCATGCGCGCGGTGTCTTCGCGGCCGCGTCGCACCATGTGGGCAACACGCAGCACGTAGCACTCACGGCCACCGTTGGCGAAGAAGCCTCGCACCGCTTCTTGGAGGTAGTTGCCGCCTTCGAACTCACCGTAGACCGCGCGAAAGTGCTCCTCAGACACGATACGAATCGGCGTGTTGGTTGGTCCGCGCTCGGTCACACCGAGGAAGCCAGGTACGCCCGTCTGGTTCAGCTCAAGGGTTGAGTAGCGCTGCTCGTCAGGCGCCCCGTAGACGCCGGGTGCGCGAAGCGTGGTTGACACGTTGGCCTCCAAAAATGGGGCGCGCGAATGCGCCCTGCCGCCGCCGGGCGCCGCGCATCCGGCGCGCCTTGGCTATTTCTTACGCGACTGGTTGATTTCCTTGTTGATCTCGGAAATCTCACGGACCCAGATCTGCCTCTCTCTGTGCTCCATTGCCAGCACGTCGTCGACGGACCAGTGAAAGTGGTACGCGATGTACGCTACCTCCTGGTAGATGCGCTCCAGAGGGTAGCTTACGATTCCCCCATGTCGGTCCCCAGGTCGACCTCAAAGTCATGCCCACAGGCGGGGCACTTGACCTTCACGGCCGCGCTTCCCTCCTCGTTCACACGACGGTAGAAGTCCTGGAGATAGGCCAGATCGGTTGAGAACAGCTGCTCAATGACCGACGGGTTGACCGACTTCATGTCGCCCAGCTTCTCGATCACGCGGCTCAACAAGATGATGACCAAGTACGCGCGATTGTTCTGAACACGATAGTCCTGAAGCGGAAGGATCTCGTCCTTGGCGGTCGCGAGTCGCATCACGCCTTTCTTGTGAACGTTTCCATCCTTGTCTACGTAGCCCTTGGGCAGCGTGAACTCGAACTCGGTCTTGAATGCCATGGATCGTCTAGCCCCTTTTCATGCTCTGCTCTGGCCGCTCGCGGCCCGGTTATTGGTACCCCGGCTCGGGGCGGCTTGCAACCCCACCACACCAAGCTTCATGCCACATAGCGCGTTAACGTGACGGAGACACCCAGAGCGCATGATCGGCTCGTCTTGAGCGGCACGCTTTTCTTGGCGGGTGTCGGCCTCGGGGCAAAGAAAAAGGGGCGGTAGAACCGCCCCTCTTTACTTCGCTTAGGCGAAGATTTAGCCCTTCTCGATCTTCTCGACCGCGAGCTCCATCTCCTCGACGTTCACGTCGGTGCCCTTGCCGTCCAGGGTGAAGCCCTTCCACTTGCTCGGCCATGCTTCGAAGAAGTTGTACCGCATGATCTCCGTGCCGTCGTCGGCGCAGAGAATGATGGAGCCAGCCTTACGCTCGACCTTGCCCTCGATGACAGCCTTACGCCAGTCCCACAGCTCGGTGGTGTTGATGTAGCCGCGCTTGAGAACGATGTTCGAGTACTTGGTGCGTCCGGGACGCTTGCGGAGGATGATGTCATCACCGTCCTGGTACTCGACAATCTCCGTCTCGGAGTCAAGCCCCTCAACGTTGCGGAACGCGCCTTGCGTCACGCCCTCAATCTCTACCTTGAAGTTAAAGTTACCAATATGATCATGTGCTCGACGATTCGGCATTCTACATCTCCATCAAAATCTGACTCGGGTCAGGAACCTGAGAACCCCTCAGGCCCTTCACCTCGCCTCACTCAAAACTGTTACTCGCTGACGTCGCCGCCAGTGGGCATCTGTCCAATTCGGAAGACCACGAACTCGGCCGGCTTCACGGGGCACATGCCGATCTCGCAGATAAGCTGGCCGGCGTCGATGACCTCCGGCGGGTTGGTCTCTTCGTCACACTTGACGTAGAACGCGTCCTCAGGCGACGCACCGAAGAGCGCGCCTTGGCGCCACAGGCGCATGAGGAAGGCGGTCAGGTCACGCGTGATGCGCTTCCAGAGACGCTGGTCATTAGGCTCGAACACGGCCCACTGGGTACCGATCTCGATCGACTGCTCAACCATGTTGAACAGGCGACGCACGTTGATGTAGCGCCAGCTAGCATCCGAGGAGATGGTACGTGCACCCCAAACGCGGATTCCGCGGTTGTTGAAGGTACGGATGCAGTTGATGCCCTTCGGGTTGAGGATATCCTGCTCGCCCTTGGTGATGTTGTACTTCAGGCCGAGTGCGCCACGAACCAGCTCGTTTGCCGGTGCCTTGTGGACGCCGCGCTCGCCGTCGGAACGCGCGTAGATGCCTGCCATGTAGCCGCTCGGCGGCATGAAGACGTTGCCCTTGTAGGGGTCGTAGACTTCGATCCACGGGAAGTAGTAGGCGCCGTACTTCGAGTCACGGGGCTTGGGCAGCTTGTCGACGCCGCCCTTCTCGATCACCTCAGGCGAGTCGAGGATTGCAAAGCGGTAGCGCATGTTCTCGCAGTGCGAGAGAACGGCGTCTTGAATCGCCGGGTCCGTCTGACCGGGTGCCGCGACAATGTTGATGTCTTCGACGTCTTCGAAGGCCTTGAGGCCGGTACGAGTGCCGGGACCGTTGTCCTGCCCGATGTAGTGAGCAGCCTTGCTCGCAGCCTTCTTGTCACCCTCGCCGCCGCCGACGTTGAGGATGTAGCAGCGTCCGCCACCGTTGTTGAAGAAGCCGTAGACGGCGTGAGCGAGGTACTCGCTGTGCTGGAAGTCACCGAAGTGCTTGGTGAACTGGCTCCAGTTGGAGCAGAAGACCGGCTCGTTCACGGGGCCAACGCTGGACTCGCCGACGAAGCCGACCGTGCTGGTTCCGACCATCTCGAGCGGCTTAGTTCCGCGGTCGACCTCTTCAACGTAGACACCGGGTGATAGGTAGCTTGTAGCCATTAATCTTGGTCCTTCAATCGTGTGCGCTCTTGCGCAGTGTTATGCCCGACGGTGGGCGACGTGTGAACAACCAGGCGACCTATCGCTTTCGTGACGCGGCTCCAAGACTGGGAAGTGCTCCAATTCATCGTGCTCGGGTCACTGCAAGATCCTTGCCAGTGACTCGACGAATTTCTGGAGACTTCCGATCAGACTCGATGCGGAAGCGAACGAAGTAATAGACAGCCGGTCGTAACTCCTCATTCATGCTGCGCCAAAAGCTCAGCACATCGTTAAAGTCATACTGAAGGTTGGGGTAGACGTTGAGCTTGTCGTCTGGGAAGAAGCTCTCACCTTGGAGCTTCTCGCCAGTGAGAATCGGGTTCTCAAGCAGCGTCTTAACAGCCAATCCCGTCAGCAGGTTCTCCTCGCTTGGCGAGTTGCCCCACACACTCACAATGTAGTGCCCCATCATGTGGACTGGCGCGTCGCGGTAGTACTCCACGATGCGGCCGTCCTTCATATAGGAGGAGACCAACGTCTGCGTCCTCTCGCGGTACCGCTGGTCGAACGCCAGGTGGTACATGTAGCAGTTCACGGTGGGCAGGTTCTTGATGTTGTCTTTCTTCGGCTTATCCACCGAGATATTCACCGTGGTGAACCCGGCAGCCTTGAACGACTCTTCGAGGAGAACCTTTAGTGTCTCGCCGATGTCTTTGATGACTTCGAACTGACTCATTCACACCTGTGACGTGGAGGACGTTTCCAATAAGGGACGCGAAGCTAACATAGGCCAAAACCCGGGTCAAACGACCACAAGCGCTTGCAACTATTGAAAAAAGACCGGCGACAGGCCACTCGCGGGCGAATTTTCTTCGCGGCGTAACCGTCAGGCTTGCAGACGCCTGGTTTGACCGGTCGATGAGGGACTGCTGGAGGGGGTCTATGTGACCCCACCGGGGTCAAGTGTCCCCACTTAAGTGGCTCCATCAGATCTGCGAACACGGCTGTCTCATGTCGTGCTCAAACTCTCTAGCAAAGCCCAGGCTCGGCAGGCCAAGCCCTTGTGCAGTGAGCTCGAAGAGACCGTGCGTCCTGCGCGCCCGGGGGTCCTCTCAAGTCACCTATGCGTCGTCGTCCCCAGCTCGAAGGCGGCGTTGCGCCAAGCGCAAAACGACACCTGACCAGAACCCGCGCCCTTGGCGCGCATCTCGACGAGCGGACACCGTGGCTAGCACGCTGCAGAACCCTCCTAAAAGTCGGGCTCTGGCTCTCGCTCCTTCACGGGCGCGGCCTGAGACTTCGTGCGAATCTCCAGCGTGTAGACACTCGCCTCCGCTGTGGCCTCGATCTCAAGGAAGTAGCTGCCCTTCTTCAACGAAACGGGGCCGAGAGACTCTTGGCGCGTCCCGGCAGCATGCTTGAGCGTCTTCAGCTTCTGTCCGAGCTCGTCTTTCAGGCGAATCTGTCCTTCGAAGCTCGGCGTGTCCCACCAGACCATCACAGCCACTTGTGAGTCTGAGGCCAGTGTGAACTTCTTCCAGTCCGTGTGGTCGCCCTCCACTGCGCTCACGCGATCATCGATCGACTGCTCCAGCGGCGCGACCTGCGCGGCGCCGCGGCTCTCATCTCCGCCAGACATACTGTTGAAGCCGGCCCCACAAGCCACAAGCCCCCACCCAACGGTTGCTGCGATCAAGACTGCGCATGCTCTCATCGACGACTCCTCGTTCTTTCCTGTGCGCACGTGTTCTACAATGAGTCGGAACTTTTTTCGATGAGAGGCGTCTGCACCAAAGTGAAAGATTCCAACGAGACCCGACAAGACCTCGACACCGCCTTGCTGGACAGGTGCCTCGAACACGACCGAGATGCCTGGTCCTCATTCGTCGAGCGGTTTTCGCGCCTCATCTACAGCGTCGTCTACGAGACACTGCGACGTCACGGCGTGCCGCCAGAGGAGGAGCGTGTCGACGAGTACTTCGCTGCGACGTTCCTCAAGCTCTACGACGGCAACTACCGGAAGCTGCGCCAGTGGTCGGGGCGCTGCTCGCTGGCGAGCTGGATTCGTTTGATCACGGTGTCGCTCGTCGTCGATGATCTACGGAAAAAGCGTGAGGCACTGACGCTCGATGACAACGATCTACCGCCCCCGGACGGCCTCATCGATCACAGCGACGACCCGCATCGCTGCGTTGAGCGGCAAGAAGAGCTTGCGACTCTCGAGCTCGCCCTCGGTCGGCTCGCACCTGCTGACGCAGAGCTGCTCCGGATGTTGTATCGCGAGGGACTCAGTCCGCAGCAGGTCGTCGAGCGCCTCGGCGTCAATCCCGGCACGGTCTACACGCGGAAGAACCGGGCGCTCACGAGGCTCCGAGCGGCCTACATCGATCTGGCGACGCCTGTCGTCGACAGTCGACCCGCGACCCGAACGCAGACACCGGAGCCATCTCCTTCTATTGTAAGGATGGGCGGAGCCAAACGTCCGTTGGGCAGTCGGACGAGCCGACGCGCAGGAGGCGGGCATGACAGACGGAACAAACCCTAACGACCGAATCGAGCGGCTACTGGCACGAAAGCCCGTGGATTCACTGCTCAACGCAGTTCGCGAGGCGGAACACGCCTTTCCGACCGGTGCGCGTCGCAAGCGCTTGTTGGAGCGGGCCACAGCCATCTTCCAGCCTCAACGGTCCAACGTTCTCAAGCTCGTCATTCGCGCCGTGCGCCGCCAGCTGGAGCTCATCGAGTTCGTCGGCGACCGAATCATGCCGGTCCCCGTTCGCGGTCCCGCAGATGATGGGGTTGTCGTGAAACATCGGTTCGCTAACCACGACGTGAGTGCCCATGTCTCACTGACCGATCACAACAGCGAGCAGCGATTCGCCGTCACACTCGATCTCTGGGGCGAGCGAACCGAAGAGTTCCGCGTGAGCTTATTTCGTGACGGCCGCGAGATCGCTAGCGAAGTACCGCGCAAAGGTCGCGTCTGGTTCTCGCGCGTCGCCGCAGGAAACTACCGCGTCGTGATGGAGGCCCCCGGGCACGAGATCGGCCAGCTTGACCTCGCGCTTGAGGCTGCGGCAGCTTAGATCCGAAGGAGGGGGTGGTCAGTGCTGGAACGACCGAATCGCTTGGTGCTCGATCTCGCCCATGTCGGCGATGAGCTCCGTGCAACGGTGACACAGCTGGGCCCGACGCTCTCGCCCATTCAGACGTGGGCCTCGCGCAGCATCGACCTCAGTCGTGCGCGCGCCCTCTACGCATCGATTCTTGAGGTGCTCAACCGCGCCAACCGCTGGGGGTCGATGGACCACGGCTCGCGCGACTTGTTGCGCCAGCGCGGCCAACTGCTCTTCGACGAGGTACTCCCAGCGAGGATCAAAGAGCTCCTGCGAAACCTTGGCGATAGCCACCTAACCGTGGTCATGGACGAGTCCCTCGTGTTCGTTCCTTGGGAGCTGATGCACACCGGCACAGACTTCGTCGGCCTCCGTTGGGAAATTGGCCGTGTCGTCCGCACGCCACAACGGGTCATCGGTGCCGCCCGGCCTGTGCCAGAAGGCGTTTGGCGGATGCTCGTCGTCTGTGATCCACGCGGCGATCTCATGGGCTCCTACTACGAAGGAGTCGCGCTCCGCGACGAGCTCGATACCCGCCGTGACCACTTGGCTGTCGATCTTCGGAGCAGCGTTGTCGGCACCAGCGACGCGAAGGAACTTATCCGCGAGTACGACCTCATCCACTACGCGGGCCATGCCGAGGTCGACAGCACCGACTCCGACAAGAGCGGTTGGCTCCTCACAGATGGGATCCTCAACCCGAGCGACATCCTCGGGCTTGCGGGCGGAGATAACTTCCCGCGGCTGGTGTTTGCCAACGCGTGCCGGTCCGGTCAGCTCGATGGCGACGCCATGGTGGTGGCCGGGCAAGGCGAAGCTACGTTCAGTGTCGCCAATGCGTTTCTCTTGGCGGGCGTGAGACACTACGTCGGCACCCTTTGGGACGTTCCAGACGAGCCCGCCTGTCAGTTCGCCCTCGCCTTCTATGACCACCTCGTCGCGGGCGGTACCCTCGGCGAGGCCATGCGTGCCGCACGTAAGAAGCTCTGCCAACAATACGGCGACGACACGGTCCTCTGGGCCAGCTACGTGCTCTACGGCGACCCAGCCGTTCCGTGCTTTGCAAAGAGCGTCCCGACGATCGTCAAGACCGGACGCATCAAGCAGCCGAACCTCAAAGCCGCGAACTCGCCGCCCCACCAAGCGCCGCAACGACGGGCTGCAACGACTCGTATTCGTGGTGCAATGCCGGCCACTGCCGCAATCGAGGGAATCGACATCGAGCCGAGCGTCACGCTTTGGCCTTGGCTCGCAGTCGTCCTCGCAGCAGGCGTGGCGCTCTGGCTTGCGACGCGACCGACAACAAACCAGCCTCGGCTACTCTCGGGTCCTGTCCTGACCATGGCGGCGCCCGAGGCCTACCCTGCTCCGCGCGACAAACCAGCGGAGACGCCGTCGGCCACGCCTGCGGCCAAGGTTGCAGCGGGCGCCCCCGTGTCTCCACCGCCGGTTGTCCGAGCGAGCTCCGGCCCTGAGTTCGTCATTCATGCGCAGCGGGCCGACGGCGACGGCGTCTTCCATGCCAAAGACATCGCCAACGGCGCAACGCTCCACTCATGGGACAACTTCCAGTTACGGGTGCGGCTCGACTCTCCCGGTTGGGTCGGGATCTGGCACATTGAGAGCAAGGGTCAGATCAGTCGCATTCATCCTGCGGGCGATCAGCTGAAGTGGGTCGACCACGTGGGTTGGATCGAGCTGCCTGACCGGGAGTCTTGGTTCTATCTCGACGAACGCGCCGGACTTGAGCGCTTCGTGCTCGGGGTCGCTAAGGAGCCGGTCGACCTCGCGAAGCTAAAGGGTGACTTGGCCCCGCTAGCGCAGCTGCTCGAGCGTTCCCGGAAGCCGCGGGCGACCCATCCACCGCTCACCTTCCGCGGTCTCGGAGGAACGCGCACCGGCCCGAAGACCACCGCACCTGACGAAGCCACCATCCTTCGATCCATCGATCGGATCTTCGCTGAGGCGTTCGACCACATCAAGACGGCCGAGTTCAACCACCAATGAGGCACGCGCTCCCGCTCATCGTCGCCATCATGGTGCTCGCGCTCGCCGGGCCGTCCGCGTACGCCGGGCCGCACGACAAGTCCCTCGCCGATGCTTCCAAGCTCATCGACCGCGGTGACTACCGAACCGCCTTGGTGCGCGCCGGCGAGATCAATGCCGAAGCCGCACTCGACGACGTCGGAACTCAGTCAGCAGCGCTTGTGATTCGTGCACGCGCACTCGCCGACCTTGGTGTGTTCCGTGACGCTCACGAGTCGCTCGATGCCGCGCTCGCGATGCTCGTCAACTCACCACATGTCGAACGCCTGGTCGAGATCCTCATCGCGCTTGGCGAGCTGAAGCATGTCCAAGGCGATATCGCCGGCGCCAACTCGGCGTTCAGCGAGGCGCAGGCATGGAACAAGACGCTGACAACACGCACCATGAGCGCACGGCTCGAGCGCTCTTTGGCCCGCTTGGCACGCGTCCGCGGGGACCATCAGCAAGCCCTTGCGCGCTACATTTCAGCTGGGCGGCGCTGTGCTCTGTCCCGTGAGGGGCGAGTATGTTCGCATCAGGCAGCCATTGGACGTGCCTGGGCTCACCTCGCGAGCGGCGACGCGCTGACCGCACGGCGAGTCGCGACCGATGTGCTGATTCGACTGTCGCCAACGGCCCACGCCCGCCAACGAGCCCGCGCTCTCCATGCCCTCGCCCAGTCGCATCGCCAGCTTGGCGACACGGCCAAGTCACTGGCACGTGCCAAGCAAGCTCTCGGCGCCGCGCGAGCCATCGGCCACAAGCCACTCCTCGCTGCGACCCACCGGCTGCTGGGTGAGCTGTCCCTCGACACCAACGAGCTCGAGCGAGCGAGAGGCCACCTCAAGGCCGCCAACCAACACTTCGTCTCGATGGGCTCTCTGCCCGGCATCGCTAGCAGCCGCTTGATCCTCAGCCGGCTGGCGCGGCGAGCCGGGTCGCTCTCGGAGTCCGAGATTCACGCTCGCGCAGCTCAACAGGCGTTTGCGCGGCTTCAGGACGAAGCAGGCATCGCCGACGCCACGATGGCTCTAGCAGCCGTCGCGGCGGCGCGAAACGATGTGAAGTCCGAACGGCGTTGGCTCACGAAGACAGCCGCACATCAGCCGGCGCCTGCAGCTGCCCGGCAGATCCAATCTCGGCTTGGCGATCTCTCTGTCGCGGCGGCGGATCGACGCGCGGCGATTGAGCACTACGAGCTTGCAGCACAGGCAGCAGAGCGCGTCGACCCAGAGCGACTTGCGCCAGCGGCCCGTGAGCGTCAACGCGCAGACCGCCTTGAGGTCTATGACAAGCTGCTCAAGGCTCAGCTCTCGACAGAGAATCCAACAGCCGAGGATGTTTCGCGCGCGATTCATACATCCGAGCGCAGCGTTGCGCGCGCGTTCGTGGATGTCCTCGAGCGGGCGCGCTTGGTTCGGAACTCTCCCGATACGGCCGCACTGGTCTCCAAGCTCAACGCCCTCGACAGCAAACAGCGTCGCATTGCTGAGCAGCACGCAACCGCATCGGCAGGCGACGCACCAGCATTCGCGGTCCAGCTCCAGCGCCTCGCGGCAGCACGCTCGGATATCGAGCGCCAGGTGATCGACCGCAGGCCGACCTTCCTTCGCACAGACGGCACCGTTGTGAGTGCTCGAATTCGCCGCGCGACAGACAAGACCATGGACGGCATTCGACGCGACGTTGCCTTGATCAAGTTTCACCTCGCCCATGACCAGAGCTTCGCATTCGTCATGCACAGCGACGCGACAACCGTCCATCGGCTGCCGAGTCGCGACCAGCTCGCTCCGATGATCCTCGCCTACACCGAGTTGCTCGAGCGTCCAGCAAGCAGCCGGCGGAGCGCTCGTCTGAGGGATCGCCTCGGACGGAAGCTCTATGAGACCCTGCTGGAACCGCTTGAAGAAGCGCTCGACGGACGCGAGCGGATCGTCGTTGTTCCACACCTTGAGACACGGCTGGTCCCCTTCGATGCTCTCGTGCTCGGCACCACACTCCGGGCGAGCGAACGGCGTCTGGCGCGACGAAATCGTACCGCTCCCTATGCGATCTACCGGTTCACTTTCTCGACCGCACCCTCAGTCGCCGCGATCAGCGAGATGCACGAAGACGCCCTACGGCGCCAGAGCGTCCAACGCCACCCGTTCGTTGCGTTCGCGGACCCCAAATACGAAGGGCTCAAGATCGATCTGCCGCGCCTGAAGCGGTCGGCGTCCGAAGCGACTCAAGCCCATGCGCTCATTGGCGCCGGGGACGCAACCGGCGCTGTCTTTCTCCGAGAGGACGCGACCGAGCAGCGACTCAAGGAGCTGGCGCTCTCGCGCTACCGGATCGTGCATCTAGCGACCCACGGCTTCGCGCCAGACGTCATCGACGAGGCCACGCAACCCGCGCTCTTTTTGGGCAAGACCGAGTCTCAGGACGGCGTGCTCCAGCTCGATGAAGTGGTTGATCTTAGGCTCAACGCTGACCTCGTTGTGTTGAGCGCATGCTCCAGCGGACGCGGAGCACTCAATCCTGGTGACGGGCTGGGCGGCCTCACACGCGCGTTCCTCTCAGCCGGCACATCGGCCGTCATGGCGACCCTGTGGGCCGTTGAGGACTCTCATGCCGAGTCGATGATGACAGCGTTCTACCGAGACCTAGCCGCTCACAAGGCCACCGCTCCCTCGCTTCGCCAGGCCCGACTCGCCATGCTCGCTGGCATCCGCCCAACCCGCTCCGTCGCGTCTCGGCATCGCGGCATTGGCGGCATCGTGACGCAGCCTGTTGTGAAGCCAACACCCCCGCCGCGAAAGACCAAGCGACGTACCGCCCCGATCCGATCGAGAGATCCGTTCTTCTGGGCTTCCTACGTGCTGGTTGGCGAGTCCGGCGACATCCTGCGCTGACCGTCGGCCGCAAACGTGCTGGTGTCGCGACCGCCCCACGGCGACAACACGTGACCGGTCCTTCAAAGCGTTGTAGTCAACGGGCATGTCTTGGACGCATCCCCACAGACGTCGCGCCACGGCGCCGTTCCAACGAGAGGCACGACGATGAGCGGCTCCTCGACGCCTGGGCGATCTCGGCTGATCGGGCTGCTCACTCTTGTGGCAGCAGCCGCGCTATCGGTCGCTGCACTCGTCGGCGACAGCGCGCGTGGCAAGACAGCTCCCACGCCCAAAGCTCTTGGCGCTGCGATCGCCAACGTCACCGACCGTTTCGCGCCAGGTGAAGCGGTGTGGGTGGAACCCTACTGGGAAGATGCTGCCTGGCGAGCGCTTGAGGGACTCATGCCAAGCCGCCCTGGCCAAGGCTTCCCGTGGCTGATCACCGATGAGCGACCGGATCTCGCCTCGCTGATGCAGCACGACGCGCTCTGGGTGATCGGGACCCACAACCGTCGCCCTCTCCCTCCAGAGGCGATCCGCGCCTTCGCGGTCGCCGACAGCGAGCCGTTCCACTTTGGCGATGGCGTGACGGTTCAGACCTACAAGCTCCCGCAGGCGACCGCTGTGCGCAGCCTCACCGGCGACCTCTCAAAGCTACTTGTGTCGCGCATCCCAAAGGACAAGCCAGCGCGCCGCTGTCGCTTCCGAGGCGACGCCCATCGCTGCAAGGACAAGCCGTGGTTCGACGTGCGAGTGCGCGATGCAGACGTCGACCATCGCGATGTGGAGTGGGTCTTCGCCCACCCTGGCCCAGGCTCAACAGCGGTCCAGGTCGTCTGGCCAGACCTCCCGCCGAAAGGGATCGTCGTGTTGCGCGCAGGCCACAACCTCGCCGCAGTTCGCAAGGACGTGGGCGAGGATGTCACGCTCACGGTCGCCCTCGACAAGCTCGCTCCCGAAGTCATCACGCTTCCCGCCCGCGAATACACGACGTTCACGCGAGTCATCCACCTAGCCGATGGTGCCGATCCGAAGCGCAAACGAGCCCTGACGCTCAACGTGTCCTCGCCAGACCATGAGTGGCGCCAGGTCCTGCTGCAAGCTGAGCTCTACGAGGCACTGGACCCGGCACTCATAGAGAGCCTGGCCTCACGTAGACCTTGAGCATCGGAACCCCCTCGTAGACAACCTCGCGGTCAGGTCCCGCGACGCCGTAGTTGCGGCGCACCTCGCGGTCAATGTCTGCAAACGACTTCTGGGGCTCGATCAGCGCAATCACCGAGCCCTGAACGCTTGGGTGCCACTTGATGTCGTGCCGTAATCGGCCGTCAGACTTGTACATTTGGTAGGCTTCCCGGGTGGTGTTCTGGAAGTACACCTTCGCCCCGCGTGGGGCGTTGTCGTTGAGCCAACCCAGCGTCTGCAAGCTCGTGTGTCCCCAGTAGAGGCGCATCATCTGTCGATCTGCAGCGCCTTGGATTCCGCCCGCAACCACTGAGTTGTAGTAGCCGGTCCCAAACGCAACGCTCTCAAACGACGCTTTGACGGGGTGCACCAGGAGCACGACACCCGCAACCGCAGCAACCCACGGCGACGGACGCAACGCGCGCGCCGCAGACACCACAGCGACACCCGCGAGCAGCATCAAAAACGGCATTGCCGGCATCCAATGCTTCACACCGCCAAAGATCGGCGTCGACGGCAGCGCAATAACAGCGATCGGTATCGCCGCGTTCAGCGCCACAAACCACCACACGCGCTCCCGCTGCGTCACCGGGGATCCGCTGACGAGCCGGCGCAAAAAGTGGCCCCACCGCTTGGGCGGCAGGAGGTACAGGGTACCTGCTGCGACAAGAAAGAGGAGCGTCGCCGGCACGGTGGTCGCCGTGAGCGTGAAGGGGAAGTTGACTGGAAACGGAGGGACCTGAAGGGGCTCGCCGAAGAACCACTGGAAGTAGTGTGCGTGGTCGAGGTGGAAGACGAAGTAGGTCCTGAGCGCACGAAGCGGGTCGTACCAGAGCTGCGGCCAGAACACGAAGAGCATGGGGAGCGCGATAACGGGCATCACCAGGAGCGCCAGTGGGAGTGGGGGTAGCCGTACCCGAAAGCGCGCCACGAGCTTGAACCGGTCTCGCCCTGAGAGCGCCCAGAAGAGCAGCAGCGGCACGGGCAGGAAGAAGGCGTTGTGCTTTGTCAGCAACGCCACGCCCCAAAAGACCGCGGTCGCAAGTGCCCACCGCCGGTCCGACAGCGACTTCCAGAACGCGTACAGAACCGCGAGCGACGCCGCGACCACCGGCATGTCGAAGCAACACATGTGCGCGTGGAAGAAGTTTCGCGGGATAAAGAGGAACGCGAGGGCCCCAAACACCCCGACCCCGTATCCGAACAGCTCCACCCCCAACAAGAACGTCAGCAGCACGGCAAGCGCCGCGGAGATGATCCCAGGCAATCGCATCGCGGTCGACTCGCTCATCACCGCAAGCGTCCGAACCTCACGACCTTGGCAGCCCGTCAGCGTCCGCGCCGGCGGTGCACCGGCAACGACACGACAGCGCTCCCGCAACGACGAGAGATCACCGTCACCGACCAGATCGATGGTGGCATTGCCTTGTGTACGCAAGCTCACCACACCCCGCGCAAGCTCGCGCCGGGGGGCAGTCGTCGCCATTCCCCGCTCAAGCGGCGCAAGCACCGCAACGGTCGCTCCCACAGGAAACCCGTGGTGCTGTGGTGCGAACACACGCACCCGCCGGCCGTCGCCCGGCAGCACCTCGAGGCGTCGATCTTTCCGACCGAACGCACGCCAGGATGCTCCGAAGACCGTCTTCATCAGCGGGGGATGCTCAAAGTTGCCCGTCCAGGTGGCACGCACCTGCTGGCGGCCAAAGGTGTCGTGGCGCGTTGCCTCGTCGGGCGCGCTCTCCACGTCAACGAACCACTTTTGATACGACTCGGCGTATCGGAAATAGAACGACTCATCGCGCGTAAACCCCATGTCGAGGGTCGACAGCAACACGATGAGGGTCCCAACGAAGAGCGTCACGCCCGTGCTGACAACGGCCCATCGTTCGGGCTTGCGGGTATCGACGGAGCTCACGGCGACGTCCCGGTGGCCTGGTCTCGACATCGCCGGCGAGCTTGGTCGCGGTGTGAGAATCGAGGCGTCATCAAGCTGCTGAGCTTTCGCGAGTCGGGCACCAGGGCTCTCGAGCTGACCCGGTCGGAGGTTGGTTGGGAACTGCAGGCACTAGAACCACGTGAGGTGAGCCGCACGAGCGACGCTCCAGCCACAGCCGCGACGCTGGTTGCAGCGACGGCGTTGCTGAGTGATTTCGAGTTCGTCGGTCCAGTGGGAGGCATCACAGGGTCATCGGGTGTTGGGTTTCCCGACGACTTTCCTCGGGATGGGAATGAGGGACACGTCCGCGCGCGCGGGTCAGCGGGATGCTTGGGCTAGCACTTCGCTCAACCAGCGTCCAGTGTGGCTATCAGCGACTTTGGCCACCTCCTCTGGGGGTCCAGCCGCCACCAACGTACCTCCGCCGTCCCCGCCCTCAGGTCCAAGGTCGACCACCCAGTCGGCGGACTTGATGATGTCGAGATCATGCTCGACCATCCAGACCGTGTTTCCCGAGTCTACGAGCCGAGCAACCACCGCCAACAGCCGCTCGATGTCGGCAAAGTGCAGCCCCGTGGACGGCTCGTCGAGCAAGTACACGGTGCGTCCCGTCTGAACCCGTGCAAGCTCCCGCGACAGCTTGATGCGTTGAGCCTCGCCACCCGACAGCGTTGTGGCCGACTGCCCCAAGCACACGTAGCCCAGCCCAACCGCAACCAAGGTGTCGAGGATTCGACTGATCTTCTTGTGATTGGCGAAGAACTCAGCGGCGTAGTCGATGCTCATGTCGAGCACATCCGCGATCGACGCTCCCTTGTAGGTCACGCGCAAGGTCGCATCGTTGAAGCGCTTACCCTTGCAGCGTTCGCACGTGACATAAACGTCCGCGAGGAAGTGCATCTCCACCTTCTCGACGCCGTCTCCCTGGCAGGCCTCGCAGCGGCCTCCCTTCACGTTGAAGGAAAACCGCCCAGCCGCGTACCCGTACATGTTCGCTTCTTTCGTGCGCGCAAAGAGCGTCCGGATCAGGCCAAAGAGCTTTGTGTAGGTCGCTGGATTCGACCGTGGACTGCGCCCGATCGGCCGTTGATCGATCGTGACGACCTTGTCGAACGCGGCCAAGCCACGGATCCGGTCATGGGGCCCTGGCTTTGCGGCGGACCGGTAGATGGAGCGCTTGAGCGCGGGCAACACGATGCCGTTGATCAACGACGACTTTCCGGCCCCCGACACGCCCGTCACGACGCCGAACACGCCGACGGGAAGCTTCACGTCGATGCCGCGAAGATTGTTCGCTCGAGCTCCAAGAACCTCGACCCAACCCGTCGGTTTACGCCGCTTGGCCGACGCTTGAATGCGCTTGGCACCCGACAAGTAAGCGCCGGTGACGGATGCAGGATCGTTTTCGACCTGACTGGGAGTTCCCTGGGCGATGATCTCGCCGCCGTGAACGCCGGCCCCGGGCCCCACGTCAATGAGCCAGTCGGCGGCGCGCATGATCGACTCGTCGTGCTCGACGATCACCACGGAGTTGCCGATGTCCCGCAGCCGCTTGAGCGCATCGATGAGGCGCGTGTTGTCGCGCGGATGGAGTCCGATCGACGGCTCGTCGAGCACGTAGAGCACCCCGGTGAGCTCGGTACCTATCTGGCTGGCCAAACGAATCCGTTGGCTCTCGCCGCCGCTGAGGGTCCCCGCTCCTCGTCCGAGCGATAGGTAGCCAAGGCCAACGTTTGCTAGAAACCCGACGCGCGCGAGCACCTCGCGGAGCGTGTCGCGCCCGACCACCTCTGCGCGGCCGGTGAGCTCCAGCGACCGCAGCTTCGTGTCGAGGGCATGGATCGACAGCTTGCCGAGACCGTCGAGGCTCACGCCATCGATGAGTACATGCCGAGCTTCTCGCCGCAGCCGCGTCCCTTCGCAGCTCCGACAGTCCGACGACGACATGAACGCCTCATATTTCTGCCGCATCGCCTCGCTCTTGGTCTGACGCCAGCGTCGCTTGAGCATGGGCGCCAATCCCTCGAACTTCAGCTCGTAGTCGACCGACCCGTAGCTTCGCTTCGACGTGAACTTGACGGGTTCGACGGCCCCGTCGATGAGGACGTTTCGCTGAGTCGCAGTGAGCGTGCTCCACGCTGCCGTCGAGTCGATCTTGTGCGTCTTGCAGACGGCGCGGACGATCTCGCCCGTGAGAGAGCCGTTGTCGCCCTCGCCGAAGGCCATCGCCCACGGCACCACAGCGCCCGTGTCCAAGCTGAGGCTCGCGTCCGGCACGATCTTGTCTTCATCAACCTCCAGCGCGTAGCCAAGCCCGCGACAGTCAGGACACATGCCCTGCGGCGAGTTGAACGAGAAGAGCTGTGGCGTGAGCTCAGGCAGGTCGCCATGTCCGCGGTCACAGCGTCGTCGCTGCGACAGCGTGAGCTCTGTAGACGTCTCGGCAGCCCCTCCGTTCGACGCATGAGGCGCGACGAACACCACACCCTCACCCACACGCAACGCCGTCTCCACCGAGTCGTTGAGGCGCGAACGCATGTCTTCGGAGATCTTGATCCGGTCGACCACGACCTCAACGCGCGCGGGACTGCTCTCACCATCGACGTCATGGAGCTCGAGGGTTTCCCCGTCGACACGCAATCGCACAAACCCCATCCGCCGAACCTCGTCGACGAGGGCCTGGAAGTTGGCGGCACCCTCTGCAACGATCGGCGCCAGCAAGGTCCAGCGGCTCCCCTGAGGCAGCGCGGCAATGGCGTCCACGATCTCGCCTGACGTCAGTGCGCGCACTTCATCGCCGCAGTCCGGGCAGTGGGGGGTGCCAGCGCGCGCGAAGAGCACCCGCAGGTAGTCGTGCACCTCCGTGACCGTGCCTACGGTCGAGCGCGGGTTCATCGACGAGGTCTTTTGCTCGATCGCAATCGTTGGACTGAGCCCGCGAATGGCGTCGTACGTTGGCTTTTGCAGCTGGCCTAGAAACTGGCGCGCATAGGCCGAGAGCGACTCGATGTAGCGACGCTGGCCCTCGGCAAAGAGCGTATCAAAGGCCAGCGACGACTTCCCCGAGCCCGACACGCCGGTCACGACGACCAGCTTGTTCTTGGGCACGTCGATGTCGACATTCTTGAGGTTGTGTTCTCGAGCGCCTCGCACCGAGATTACTTGCTCATCCACCTCGCCTCCTCCTTGGCCCCACGATCGTAAATCGAGGCGCCGGCGCCAACGCGAAGCGTCTATATGCGACGTCATTGGCCTCATCGCTAGTGCGGTTTCATCGGAAGCCATGCTCGATACGAGAAAACGACGCTCGTTCCGTTGGATGGAGCGACCGAGCGACGTAGCCGCTCAACCCATCGCCAAGACTTGACGTTGGGCAGATGCCCGGCGCGCACCAAGGCGGCGAGCGCGACGGCGCCTTTTTCGCGAGCATCGAGTCGTCGACCCCGCTACCTACAAGGTTCGTCGCGTCGTGTTGCCCAACGAGACTAGGCGTGCAATCCTCTGCGGCGTTCACTCTCGACCGACCGACTGAGGCCAGGCATGAGGCTCAAGTACGCTGGCGCCACGCACGTGGGCATGAAGCGTGACCATAACGAAGACAACCTTCTACTCGCACCGGAACTTAACCTGTTCGTGGTGGCGGATGGAATGGGCGGACACAGCTCTGGCGAGGTCGCGAGTAAGATCGCGGTCGACACCATCAAGCAGTTCTTCACCGACACCACAGGTGACGATGATGTGACGTGGCCGTTCAAGCTCGATAGCGAGCTCGACTACGACGAGAACCGTGTCGTTGCTGGCGTCAAGCTCGCCAACCGCAACATCTTCGAGTCCGCGCTCGCGGACGCGAGGTACAAAGGCATGGGCACGACCTGCGTCGGCATGCTCTGGGTCGACGACCGTGCGATCATCGGCCACGTCGGCGACTCGCGGGCTTACCGGGTCCGGGCGGATGCGATCGAGCAGCTCACGGAAGACCACTCGCTGCTCAACGACTACAAGAAGATCCAGGCGCTCACCCCGGAAGAGGAAGAGGCGTTCCAGTACAAGAACATCATCGTTCGAGCGCTTGGCATGAAAGAAGCGGTGCTCGTCGATGTGGAGCACTCCGCGCCGGAGCCCGGCGACATCCTGTTGCTGTGTAGCGACGGCCTCAGCGGCGAAGTGACCGACGCCAAGATGCTCGACCTTGTCAACACGCACAAAGACGACCTCGACGAAGGGGTCAAAGCCCTCATCCAGGCTGCGTGCGACAACGGCGGCAAGGACAACGTCACCGTCATCCTGGTTCAGTACCTCGGCAAGTAGCGAGCGGCGAGCGGCCTCACCGTCAGCTCGCTACGCTTGAGCTTGCTCTTGCGACACCTCTGGCACGTACCGCGTGAGCACATCGAGCAGGTCGTCGTATCCGTCGACTCGATCGAGTGCGCTGGCCACGTAGCGCATCGACGCCGGGTAGAACTTCAGAAACCCCTTCTTTCCGCGACGCTCCAGCGTCTCGAATCGTCCTGAGTCCTTCAGTTTTCGCTGTACGGTCTGCAGGTGGAACGCTCGACGGAGGTCGTCTCGTGCGATCCCAGCCGGCCCAGGAAGGCCCTTGAGGGCCAGCCAGTAGTGGTCGAGCAGAAGCTCGACCTCTACGAGGGGCAACTCGACGTAGGAGTCCCGGAGCAATGCGACCAGATCGTAGGTCCAGGGCGCCAGGAACGCGTCCTGGAAGTCGATCACCGCCAGGTCGTTGTCGACAACCATTAGGTTCTGCGACTGGAAGTCTCGGTGCGCGACGTTCTGGTCTAGCGATGCAAGCTCGTCTGCGAGCTGAACCCACGCACGCTCAATGACCTCTCTCTCGGACGGCGTCAGGGTGAGGTCGTGACGAGCAACGAGCCCCATGTCTCGAAACTCGTTGAGCTCCGCGAGCACGGCGCCACGGCCAAGACGACGCGTGCTGACAACGGCAGGAGGTTTGCTCGCCCACGCATGGCGCTGGAAGGCGACAAGAGAGTTCACCGCGCGCCGGTACCAAGCGACGCGCTCAGATGGCGTGGCGCTCGCCACGACGTCGAAGAGCCGAGTTCCGCCGAGGTCTTCGAGGACCAAAAACCGCCCGTCGGCCGAGCGGGCTTCGATGCAGGGAACGCGCACGCCGCCAGCCTCAAGCCAGGCGCCGATAGCCTCGAAGGCTTGGTCGGCGCCCGCAACAGACGCTCCATGCTCCGACGCAACGGCGCTGACAGGACGCACCATGACGACGCGTGTCGCGCCATCGGCAAAGCGAACCCGCAGGTAGATGCGATCGGACGCGCCACCCACGAGCGGCTCGAAGCCAGCGAGCGGCGGCCAGCCTCCGCCGGCAATCCAGGCGCGTACGTCATCAAAGAGCGGGTCGGACGCTGACATGGACTGACCGTAGGGTGCACGGTGAACGTTGTCCATCCGCGAGGCCGCGTTTGGGCCCGCCAGTCCAGCGTTTGCGAGGCGTGGACGTCCTTGCACTTTTTGCCGTTTCCACCTATTTTCCGGCGGCATCCCTGGTCCGGCGACCGTAAGTCGCTGTTCTCATTAAGGAAGGACGCATGACGCTCGCCTTCAGCGACGAGTCCGACGAAGAGATCGCCCGCATCATGAAGCGGTACCCCACCCGCTTGGCGGCGTTGATACCCACACTGTGGGTCGCGCAGCACGAGTTCGGTACGGTCACGCGCGAGGTGATGGAGCTGGTCGCCACGCGACTTGATCTCCCGACCGCCAAGGTCATCACGACCGCCACCTTCTACACGATGTTCAACAAGAAGCCTGTCGGTCGCTTCCACGTGCAGGTCTGCAAGAACATCTCCTGCTACCTACGCCGCTCCGACGACGTCACGGCGGCCCTCAAGGACGCCATCGGCGTGGGACCAGGCGAGACGACCGCTGACGGGCTCTTCACGCTCAGCGAAGTCGAGTGCCTCGCGGCGTGTGGTCGGGCACCGGCAGTTCAGGTGAACAAAACCTACCATGAGTGGGCTACTCCCGAGGGGATGCGCCAGCTTGTCGCCGACCTGCGCGCTTCAGTGAACGCTGCGCCAATGCCGCCGCCGGAGGCACACGATGGCTGAGGTGAAGACCTACAACTATCTGCTTCGGCAGGACGACGGGAAAGACTACCGAGAGCTTGGCGAGTACCGCGCTGCAGGCGGCTACAAGGCAGTGCTCAAAGCGGTACGGCTCGGCCCAGACGCAGTGATAGCCGAGATGAAGAAGGCCAGCGTCCGTGGCCGTGGTGGAGCGGGTTTCCCGGCGGGCATCAAGTGGGGCTTTGTCCCCAAAGAGACCGACAAGCCGAAGTACCTTGTGGTCAACGCCGATGAGGGTGAGCCAGGAACGTTTAAAGACAACTACTTCCTGAGCCACGACCCACACCGGCTCATCGAGGGCTGCATCATCTGCTCGATGGCTCTCGGTATCGAGACTTGCTACATCTACATCCGTGGCGAGTTCTTCGAGCAGATCGATACCGTCACGCGCGCCATCGAGCAGTGCTACGAAGCCGGCATCCTCGGCGAAAGCGTGATGCGCACCGACCAGAAGCTCGATGTCTACGTTCACCCAGGCGCCGGCGCGTACATCTGCGGCGAGGAGACGGCGCTGCTGGAGTCGCTCGAGGGCAAGCCTGGTCAGCCGCGGCTCAAGCCTCCGTTCCCAGCTGTGGTGGGCGCGTTCGGCTGCCCGACCGTCATCAACAACGTAGAGACCCTCGCGACCGTCCCACTCATCGTTGAGCATGGCGCCGACTGGTTCGTCGGGCTCGGTGTCGAACGCGACGGGGGCAGCCGTATCTGCGGCGTCTCAGGCCACGTCAATAACCCCGGCCTCTTCGAAGTGGGTGTGGGCGCAAACATGCGCGACATCATCTACGAGCTCGCCGGCGGTGTCTCAGAGGGTCGCGAGATCAAGGCGGTCATCCCTGGCGGGTCGTCGTGTCCGGTCCTCACGAAGGACGAAATCGATGTGCCGCTGACGGTCGAGGGGCTCAAGGAAGTCGACTCGATGCTCGGTACCTGCGGGATCATCGTGATTGCTGAGGGCACCTGCGTCGTGAAGTGCCTCCAGCGGATCTCACACTTCTACGCCCACGAGTCGTGCGGTCAGTGCACGCCGTGCCGCGAGGGCACTGGCTGGGTGGCGCGCATCATCGACAACATCGAGGCGGGCCGCGCTAAGATGAGCGACCTCGACCTGCTCCTCGACGTCGCTGACTCGATCGGCGGAAACACGATCTGCGCGCTTGGCGACGCGGCGGAGCTGCCGGTGCTGAGCTTTGTCTCCAAGTTCCGGGAAGACTTCGCAGAGCACATCCGACAGGGATGTTGCCCTTTTGATGACCAGCCCCTGCCCCGTCACTAGGCTGAGGACAAGCGATGCTTGAGCAAATCCTATTCTGGCTGCTGGCCGGCGGGGCGATCCTCACCGCCGCCATGGTCGTGCTGCCCCCCGTCGGGCGGAACCCGCTCTACGGCGCGCTGTCGCTCATTCTGAGCTTCTTCTTCATCTCAGGCCTGTACGTGCTGCTCGTCGCCCACGTGATGGCGGTGCTTCAGGTGCTGGTCTACGCGGGCGCCATCATGGTGCTGTTCATCTTTGTCATCATGCTGCTCAACCTCAGCGACAAAGAGCTCGGCCAGAGTCGCAAGACGACCGCGCAGTTCATCGGCGTCTTGGCGGTCTCCGCCATCGCTGTGAAGGCGATCATGGTCGTGAGCAGTGCAACAGGTTCGAAGGCATTGATGGCTGCTGACGCTGGCTTTGGCACGGTCGACGGCCTCGCTGACCTGCTGTTTCGGCAGTTCCTGTTTCCGTTTGAGCTGGTCTCGATCCTGCTCTTGGTCGCCGTCATCGGCGCTGTCGTCCTTGCCAAACGCCGCCTGACCTAGAAAGCGAGGAACGTCCATGACCCCACTACTCGCGTCCATGTCGCAGACGGCCATCCCGCTGAGCTGGTACCTCGCTGTGGCGCTGATTCTGTTTGCGATCGGAACGATCGGCGTTCTCACCCGACGTAACGCGCTAGTCGTCCTGATGTCGGTCGAGATCCTGCTCAACGCGGTGAACCTGACCTTTCTGGCCTTTGCGCGGCACCACGACAACATGGACGGCCATGTCGTCACCTTCTTCGTGATTGCTGTCGCGGCCGCTGAGGCCGCCGTCGGGCTAGCGCTTGTGCTGGGGATCTTCCGGCACAACCGCAGCGTCAACGTCGACTCCATGACCGCACTCCGCAACTAGAGAGCGACTCTATGCAAACAGGTAACGCAGTGGAGTCTGCAGACTTCTTCACGCACGCAGAGTTGCTGCCGTGGATTGTGCTGCTTCCGCTCCTTGGCGCAGCCATCAACGGGCTCTTCGGCAAGCGGATGTCGAAGGGTGCCGTCACGTTCTTTGGTGTCGGCTCTGTTGTCGCAGCCTTCGTGCTGAGCTGCATCGAGGTCTCGCGCCTCGCCGAGCTTGAGAGCGGTGCCCTCGCAAGCACGCTCTGGACGTGGTTCTCGTCGTTCGAGCTGCACATCGACATCGCGTTCTCCCTCGACCAGCTCTCGGCCGTCCTGTTGCTCGTTGTCACGGGCGTCGGCAGCCTCATCCACATCTTCTCGATCGGCTACATGCGCAGCGATGAGGGCTACTGGAAGTACTTCAGCTACCTCAACCTCTTCATGTTCAGCATGCTGCTGCTCATCTTGGGCAAAAACCTCCTCGTCCTCTTCGTCGGCTGGGAGGGGGTAGGACTCTGCTCGTACCTGCTCATCGGCTTCTGGTTCAAAGACATGCCGAAAGCCGAAGCCGGCCAGAAGGCGTTCGTCACCAACCGTGTGGGCGACCTCGCTTTCCTGATTGGCGCTTTCATTTTGCTCTTCTACAGCCAAGGCACGCTCGACTTCCACGAGCTCAAGCAGACCGCTGCGTCGATGCACACGGACCAGCCGGTGGAGCTCACCATCGTCTGCCTCCTCTTCTTGGTCGGTGCGTGCGGCAAGTCCGCGCAGATTCCGCTCTACGTCTGGCTCCCTGACGCCATGGCCGGTCCCACGCCTGTCTCAGCACTTATCCACGCTGCCACCATGGTCACGGCCGGCGTCTACCTGATGGTCCGCACGAACTTCATGTTCAGCGCCAGCGAGACCGCCATGACCGTCGTCGCGATAGTCGGCGCAGCGACTGCGCTCATGGCGGCGACGATTGCGCTCGTCCAAAACGACATCAAGAAGGTGCTCGCCTACTCCACGGTCTCTCAGATCGGGTTCATGGTCGCGGCCGTTGGCGTCGGCGGCTACGTCGCGGCGGTGTTCCATTTGATGACGCACGCTTTCTTCAAAGCCTGCCTCTTCCTCGGGGCTGGTAGCGTCATCCACGCGCTCCACCACGAGCAGGACATCCGAAAGATGGGCGCGCTCAAGAAGAAGCTGAAGGTGACCCGCTGGAGCTTCCTCATCAGCTGCCTCGCCATCGCAGGGATCCCTCTGTTCTCTGGGTTCTTCTCCAAAGACGAGATCCTGTTTACCGCGTTCACGACCAGTCACTGGGGCGCCGACCCGAAGATGTACGTCTTCGGCATGCTGCTGCTCGCGGCCTTCTGCACGGCGTTCTATATGTTCCGTCTCTACTTCCTTACCTTCGAGGGCGAGTACCGCGGCGACAAGCACACCTGGGACCACGCCCACGAAGAGACCGTCATGAACATTCCGCTCATGGTCTTGGGGTTTCTCGCGGCGGCCGGTGGCTTGCTGGGCCTGCCCCACTTTACCCACGCCCACTTCCTCCACGGTTGGCTGCAACCGGTCCTGGGCTTCGTCAAAGGGAAAGCGCCAGACGGAACTCCGCTGGAGTTCATCCAAGTCGGCGGGGAAAACGCGTTCACCTATGTCCACGACACCAACACGGAGCTGATGCTCATGGGGTTGAGCGTCCTCGTCGCCGCCATCGGCATCTTGCTCGCATGGCGCCTCTACAAGCGTCCTGCTAGCGAGCTGCCGAAGGCCCCTGTCGACGCTTGGTGGCATCGGCTCTTGTCCAACAAGTACTACGTCGACGAGTTCTACGACGCGACGATCGTCCGGCCACTACGCGGCACAGCGAACCTGCTCCACAAGGTCGTGGACGTGGGCCTAATCGATGGCCTCCTTGTGAAGGGCCCCGCGAAGACGCTCGGCAAGATCGGTGACGGTCTTCGGATGTTCCAAAACGGCGATGTTCAAGCCTACGCAACCGTCGTGGTTGTCGGGATGGCCGCCGCTCTCTTCTTCATCGTGTGAGCATGTCGATGGAAGGTTCCCACTTACTGACGCTCGTCGTCACCCTGCCCTTGGTCGGCGCGATGCTTCTCGCATTCGTGCCCAAGGAGCAGGAGACCGCACACCGTGCCATCGGCGCGACGTTCGCGGTCCTGACGTTCCTGCTGTCGATCCCTCTACTCACCGGCTTCGACGCGACCGTCGCAGGCTTCCAGCCTGACTATCGTGTGTCGGCCGAATGGATCGCCGCGATGGGCGCCAGCTGGGAGCTGGGCATCGACGGAATCAGCCTCTGGATCATCCTGCTAACGACGTTCTTGACCCCGATCATCCTCATCGGAAGCCACAGCTCAATCACCAAGCGCGTGCGCGAGTTCACGATCGCGATGTTGGTGCTTGAGACCGGGATGCTAGGTGCGCTGGTCGCCACCGACCTCCTCCTCTTCTACCTCTTCTGGGAGATGATGCTGATCCCGATGTACCTGCTCATCGGTATCTGGGGCGGCAAGGAACGACGGCGCGCAACCATCAAGTTCGTCATCTACACCATCGTTGGCAGCTTGCTGATGCTCGTGGGGATTATCTTTCTCTACATCAAGACCGGCGAGACCGGCGCGCCGAGCTTCTCCTACGCTGCCATCCTCGAGATCACGCTCACCGACACCGAGCAGATCTGGCTCTTCGCGGCATTCGCTCTCGCCTTCTGCATCAAGGTCCCGCTCTTTCCGTTTCACACGTGGCTGCCCGACGCGCACACTCAAGCGCCAACGGCCGGCTCCGTCGTGTTGGCGGGCGTGCTGCTCAAGATGGGCACCTACGGTCTGCTTCGCTTTGCGCTCCCGCTCTTTCCCCACGCGATGGGAGAGTTCTCGCCCGTCATCTTGGTGCTGAGTGTCATTGGCATCGTTTACGGCGCGTTGGTCGCCTACGCCCAGGGCGACGTGAAGAAGCTCGTGGCCTACTCATCGGTCAGCCACTTGGGCTTCGTGATGCTTGGCATCGTCGCTCTCAACGGCCGCGCCGTCGAAGGCGCCATCCTTCAGATGGTCAACCATGGCATCTCGACCGGCGCGCTCTTTCTCCTCGTGGGGATCGTCTACGAGCGCCGTCACACCCGCAAGATTAGCGACTTTGGTGGCATCGGCGCCTCGATGCCGGTGTTTACGACCCTCTTTATCATCGTGACCATGAGCTCCATCGGCCTGCCCGGCACCAACGGCTTCGCCGGCGAGTTTATGATCCTCAGCGGCAGCTTCTTTGATGCGCTGCCGCTTTCGCCCGAGGCCGCCGACGGCACGCTTGTCTCATCGAGCTGGGCGATGTTGATGCTGGTGATGAGCATCATCGCCACCACAGGCGTCGTGCTCGGAGCGATCTACATGCTCTCGATGGTCAGGCGCGTGTTCTTTGGCCCAATCGTCCACGAGGCGAACAAGAGCCTCAAGGACATGAGCCTGCGCGAGACGCTTGTTCTGGCGCCGCTCATCGCGTTCATCTTCATCATCGGGCTTTTCCCAGCAGCGTTCACCGTGCCCATGGAGGCATCGGTCGCAAAGCTGGTGCTCGACACGAGGCCTGCTGTGGAGCTGGCGCGCGATGCCGAGCGATACAACCTCAAGCCCCAAGTCGCCAACGAGACTCACGCCCTCGGAGAGATTCGGGTCGCGAAGGGAGCCAAGTAATGGTCGACGATCTGCTCCTCATCTCGCCCCTGCTCATCGTTACGGTGATGGGCTTGGTCTCACTGCTCGTCGGCGTGTTCGCCCCAGCAGGCTCTTTCAAGGGCTGGCTAGCCTTTCTAACCAGCTTCGGTTTTTTGGCAGCACTAGGCGCCTGCTACATGCTCTGGCACGAGACCAGCGCAGGCGCGGCGTTCTCGAGCCAGTCGTTTCACTACTCGCTGACGCTGGACCACTTCGGGCTCGCGCTCTGTGGCGTCATCTTGCTCGGGGCGTTGCTGGCGACGCTCACGGCCGTCCACTACCTACCGGCCCAGAAGTCCGACCATGCCGAGTACTACGCGCTGATCGCGTTCAGCGCGCTTGGCATGATGATCATGGTGATGGCCGCTGACCTCCTCACGCTCTTCGTAGCGCTTGAGGTCATGTCGATCTCCATCTACATCCTCGCTGGCTTCAAGCGCGACAGCTCGTTTTCGACTGAGTCGGCCATGAAGTACTTCATCCTCGGCTCGTTCGCGTCAGCGATCTTGCTGCTGGGGATCTCGTTCACTTATGGCGCAACCGGCACCATCTCGATGCGTGAGATCGGCCTGGCCGTTGCAGGTGGTGACGCTCACAGCGAGCTCGCGCTCTTCGGCATGGTGATGCTGATCGTGGCCTTCGGCTTCAAGATCGCGGCCGCGCCGTTCCACATGTGGACCCCCGATGTCTACGAGGGCGCGCCGGCGTCCGTGACGGGCTTCATGGCGGTGGGCGTGAAAGCCGCAGGCTTTGGTGCGCTCGCACGGCTGCTGCTCACATGCTTTGGCGCCCCCGAGTACCGGGATGGCAGTGCGGTTAGCTGGGAGACGCTCATCGTCATTCTTGCCGTCATCAGCATGTGCGCTGGCAACCTCATGGCGCTTGCTCAGAAAAACCTCAAGCGCATGCTGGCGTACTCCGCCATTGCCCACACCGGGTATCTATTGATGGCGTTGCTGGTGGTGCCTGCGTCATCGGACGGCGAGCAGGCACTCAACGCTCTCGGCGGCGGGCTGGTCTTCTACCTTCTAGCCTACACGCTCGCGAACGTAGCGGCGTTTGGCGTCGCTGCGGCCGTCGGTGCGAGGGGCGTCGAGGACGCTGGCGAGGAAGCTTACGCCGGACTGGCGGGACGTGACCCCATGCTGGCGTTCGCCCTGACCATCGCGATGCTCTCGCTCCTTGGTATCCCGCTCACGGCGGGCTTCATGGGCAAGCTCACCCTCTTCGGCGAGCTCCTCTCGAGCGGCGGCGGAGAGTACCTCTGGCTGGTGGTGGTCGCGGTCGTCAACTCGGTCGTGAGCGCTTACTACTACCTGCGCGTGGTGATGGTCGCCTACATGCAGGACGAGTCGGCCGAAAAGCCCATCGCCCTGCTCAAGAGCGCACCGCTGCGCGTCGCTGTCGGCGTGGCCGCGATTCTGACGCTGGTCTTTGGCATCATGCCCAACAAGGCCATCAACGCATCGACCCGCGCTGGCTACAGCCTCGTCCATACGTCGAACCCAGCGACGTACGGCGCCCGGGTGTCGGCGGCGAAGCCTGCCATCACCTCCACCGTTGAGCCCAAAGACGTGGCACACCGATAGTGTCCTGTCCGGCGAGTTCGCAGCCGAATTCCGGACACGACACACTGATCTCGGCGTCGCTCGCCTTGAATTGACCCACGACCTCTGTCGTGCGCAGCAAGCGCTCGCTATAGCCGACCCGCGAGCAGCCGCCGAAGCTCGCGCCGCTCCCAGGTCATCGCGTCGTCATAGCGGGGGTGCTGACGCTCGCGGGCACGAAACTCAGGAGAGTGCACCCGCGTGCGTGACCCACGGCGCGGGACACCCAGCTCGTGGTGCAGCAGCTCGTGAAAGATGACGAAGCCAACGAAAAACGCCGGGACGTGGGGACTGTCGAGCCGTGAGTGAATCCGGATGATCGGACCACGCGGGTCGTAGAGCCCGAGGCGGATGCTCTTCTGTCGCCGCGGACGGCGGCGAGGGCCCCAGACGACAGGACACGCCGAGAGCCCGGCAAAGTGGGCCCTTCGCTCCTCATCCGCCAGCACCTCAAGATCGTGATGCAGACCACGAGAGATACCGCCGCGGGGCTTGGCCGGTGTCGACGGAATCCGCTCGAACAAGACCCGCAGCGCTGCTCGACCGCCTTCCTCACCCCGGACGAACGCGGTGACCGCGTCGAGGCTGTCATCACCAAGGGCTGCCACCCGCTCAGACACGCGCACCTCGAGCACATCGACTCGCTGCCGAAAGGACACCATCCGCACGCGGTTGCGCGTAGGGACGACCACAGTGGGCTTCTTGAGATCCTCAAGGCGCCTTGCGAGCGCTGCGTACCATTCGGTCGCGGTCGCGGCAGCACTCAAGACGACGAGGCCTCGACCGTTTTCCCCGTTGTTCCCCCGCCAAGCCGGGCAATGAAGAGCATGTGAATGACAAGCCACCCAGCCGTGATGACGCAGGCGATGGCTGGAAACTTCAACCATGCGAGCTGACCGCGTTCCTCCAGCGCAGGAATGCTCCGGCCAGCTTCGTCGACCCGCTCCACAACATCCAGTCGCGGCTCGACCAGATCGAAGAGCGCCCACGCAAAGAACGAAAGGAGAAGTGCTGCGACAATCGCGTAGACGACTCTCGCGATGGGACGCCGAAGCTGCGCCGACCGGACGTACACGAGCAGCAGGCCAAAGAGCGTGACGTACATCGCCGCGTGCATGAACCAGTCATTAAGCGGCGCGGTCAACGCGACGAACGTGCCGACGGTGGCGCCCGCGAGATAGATAACGAGGCCAACCCAGAGGTAGGGCGACTGGATCGAGCGCACGAAGCTGTTGAGCCTTCCGGCATCGCTACGCACCCGTCCGACACCCTTCGGGCTCGTTGGGTGCTTCTTCGAATTAGGCTCAGGCTTTGAGTCGGTCATAGGCGATGCTCAGCGTCGTTCCCTGTCTCCATGACTGGTACCGCGTTGGGTTCACTTTGACTATGCTGATGGCTCGGCTGGCGGCTTCCCGAACGCATCAACCGACGAGGCATCCATCGATCGTGACCGCCAAGAGCTGCTAACCAGCAGGCTGCCGACGTCTGACCGAGTGACCTAGCCGAACTCGAACTGCGCAGAGCAGTCGTCCAGTCCTCGCAAACAAGGCTCAACCGGTCGACATGATCCGGTACTGCAGGTGAGCTAGGAGACGGAGATGCCACCGGCGCTTGCGCCTATGCTTGCATGATACACCTCTGTTGGAGGCGGACCGTGGCTTGCTGTCGAGCCCGCCGAGGTCGTTGACGGCGCGACCGGCTTGGGAAAACGACGGCATAATTCCGGACTCGCCGGAAGGGTGTTGACAACATCGAGCAGATCTCAGACCTTCTCCCCGCCTGTGTCGGACTCCTGGGCGCCTGTAGCTCAGTGGATAGAGCAGCGGCCTTCTAAGCCGTCGGTCAGAGGTTCAAGTCCTCTCAGGCGCGTTCCTTCACAGTCCAATCATGTGGTGAGTGTAGCTCAGTTGGTTAGAGCGCCGGATTGTGGCTCCGGAGGTCGGGGGTTCAAGACCCCTCATTCACCCCATCAACGGC
>CALHXW010000037.1 GCA_938040325.1 uncultured bacterium
GGCAACCCGTTTACGCCGCTGGCGCCGAGCTACTACGACGCGAGCGCGGATGTGTTCGTGCCGGCGGCCGCGGCAGCGCCCTTGTCGAGTCGGATCGACGGCTTCACCCAGCTGGACGTCCGCATCGACAAGACGTGGATCTTTGAGACCTGGCGCCTGAAGCTCTACTTGGAGCTTCAAAACGCAACGAATGCCGCCAACACCGAGGCCGTCGACTACAACTACGACTACACCGAGCGTGACGACATCACCGGCCTACCGATCATCCCGTCCCTCGGCATCAGGGCATCGTTTTGAGCGCAACCCTCATATCGCTTAGCTACTCCCCATGGAGCGAGAAGGCCCGCTGGGCGCTCGACCATCACGGGGTAGCCTACCGCCGCGTGGCCTATCAGCCGATGCTGGGTGAGCCGCGGCTGCGCTGGCGGACCAAGCGCTTCCGCGGCAACGTCTCGGTGCCAGTGCTGATCGCTGGCGACGAGGTGCTCACAGACTCGCTTGCGATCGCGCAGTACGCCGACCGCATGGGGCAGGGGGCGCCGCTCTTTGGGCACGCGGGGATGGATCCGCTGGTCGAGCTCGCCGATCGTGGGCTCTCGGCTGCACGGGCTGCTGGACTTCCCAAGGTCCTCGACGCGCCCGATGCGCTCCGGGAGCTGGTGCCTCGAGGCGTGAGCAAGGTACTCGGGAGGGGCCTGTCGGCCAAAGTGGCCGCGTTTGGCGTCCGTCGAACCATGCGAAAGTACGGGGTCGACCGCGAGCCCGCCGCCGCCGCCAAGGCCCTGCGTGGCTGCCTTGAAGCGACCGAAGCCGCGCTGGCTGCTGGCGGCGGGGACTACGTCGTTGGTACCTTTAGCTATGCCGACATCGCGCTCGCGCAGGTCGTCAACCAGTCGCTACCGACCGATGCGATGGGGAAGCTGCGACTCAGCGATGCCTACCGCGAGGTCTGCTTTAGCGACGAGCTGGCTGAGCGCTTCTCGGGCCTGATGAGCTGGCGCGACGGCCTGATCGCAAAGCACCGCTGAGTGGCCGCTGACGCGACCAAGGGCTTCGCTCCGTGGCCTCACGTCGTGCTGGCGGTCATCGCTTGGCTCGTGGTCGCGGCGTTGACGTTCCTGCCCGACCCGCCTCCGGTCGCCGTGCTCGACTTCACGTGGGGCGACAAGCTCGCCCACTTTGGGGTCTGGTGTGTGCTGGCGATTGCGACGTGGCGCGCCTTCTTGCCGCGCCGACCTTGGCTAGCTTGGGCGTTGTGTATGGGCTACGGTGTCGTCGTGGAGCTTGTCCAGATGCCCATCCCAGGGCGTGGCGGCGAGGTCGGCGACGCCGTCGCGGACGGACTGGGAGCCGCCTTTGGGGTCATGATGATGATGATGTGGGAGCGACGACAATGAATGATCGAGCACAGCCTTCTGACGCGTCAAAGACGGACCGTCCCCGCCGCAGCCTCACGGGGGCACCGACGGGCACGGCACTCAGCTGCAAGGGGTGGGTCCAGGAAGCAGCGCTGCGAATGCTGCTCAATAACCTCGACCCCGACGTTGCCGAAGATCCTGATAACCTCATCGTGTATGGCGGAACCGGCAAGGCCGCGCGAAACCACGACGCGCTCGAGCGTATCATCGAGACGCTCCAGCGCTTGGAAGACCACGAGACGATGCTCGTGCAGTCAGGCAAGTGTGTTGGGGTGATTCGCACCCACGCGGACGCCCCAAGGGTGCTGATCGCCAACTCGCTGCTGGTGCCGAAGTGGGCAGACTGGACCCACTTCCGCGAGCTGGAAGCCCGCGGCCTTGCGATGTACGGCCAGATGACCGCTGGCTCGTGGATCTACATCGGCACTCAGGGAATCCTTCAGGGCACTTACGAGACGTTCGCCGCCGTCGCGGCCAAGCGATTTGGTGGCAGCCTCAAGGGCACCGTGAGCCTGACGGCCGGTCTTGGCGGGATGGGCGGCGCCCAGCCTCTTGCCGTCACGATGAACGAGGGCGTTTGCCTCGCTGCAGAGGTCGATGAGAGTCGCATTCACAAGCGCATCGAGACGCGCTACCTCGACCGCTGGACGGCCGACATCGACGAGGGAATCCAGCTGGCCATTGAGGCTCGTGACGCCGGCCGCGCCGAGTCGATCGGGGTCGTCTGCAACGCTGCAGACCTCTACGAGCGCGTGCTCAAGAGCTCGCTCAAGCCCGACGTCGTCACCGACCAGACGTCCGCCCACGACATGTTGCGGGGCTATGTGCCGGCGGGCATGGACCTGACGACAGCCGCGGCTCTTCGCGGCTCAGACCCTGACGCGTACAGCCAGGCGTCGCATGCGACAGCTGCCCGCCACGTGCGCGCGATGATCGCCTTTCAGGACCAAGGCGCTGAGGTCTTCGACTACGGCAACAACCTCCGAGCGGCAGCTGAGCTCGGCGGCGTTGAGGGAGCCAACCGCGCGTTCCCTGGCTTCGTCCCGGCCTACATTCGGCCGCTCTTCTGCGAAGGCAAGGGCCCCTTTCGCTGGGCCGCGCTCTCGGGTGACCCAGAGGACATCTACCGAACGGACCGAGCGATCAAGGAGCTCTTCCCCGACGACGCACCGCTTCATCGCTGGCTTGACCTCGCGCGCGAGCGCGTCGCCTTTCAAGGCCTGCCGTCGCGCATCTGCTGGCTGGGCTACGGCGAGCGTCAGCGAGCGGGGCTCGCATTCAACAAGCTGGTCGCCGACGGCGAGGTGAAAGCGCCGATCGTCATCGGGCGCGACCACCTCGACTGCGGATCGGTTGCGAGTCCAAACCGTGAGACCGAAGACATGCTCGATGGCTCAGACGCCGTCGCCGACTGGCCGATCCTCAACGCGCTGTCTAACGCAGTGAACGGGGCGTCGTGGGTGAGCGTTCACGGTGGGGGCGGGGTTGGCATTGGCTACTCCACCCACTCTGGCGTGGTGATCGTTGCCGACGGCACAGAGGCCGCCGGTTCACGCATTGAGCGCGTCTTGACCGCGGACCCAGGGCTTGGGGTCATGAGACACGCCGACGCTGGGTACGACATCGCCCAGGACGTCGCACAGGCACGTGGCGTGGATATCCCTCACCTGACCAGCGGCTGAACTTCCGCGTGAGCAAACGCAAAATCCGATGGCTGGATGGTTCGGGTTTGCTGCACGTGCGCGCTGGCTGACACAGCAGCGATCAAGGGCCACTGGAGCGGGTGCAAGAAGTTCTTACCCCCGTCGACCCCCTCGCCACCGACGCGCTCGCAACTGCGTCAAAAATAACTCTCTGGTCAATCCTGGGTCAGGTCGAAGAAGAGAGTATGGCAAAACGCAACTCGACTCCGTCTATGGCTCCGATGGTTGAAGACCCGCGATTGCTCGCGACGCGACGTGGTCAGAGACCCAAACGCATGGTGACCGACACGCAGGTGTTTCACCGACCGTCGCGGCCGAACCTTGAGATAGGCGGCCTCGACGATGACGAGGACATGTTCCTCATCCTGGAAGAGCTCGACCACCAAACGGCCTGAGCCCGCCCGGATGCCAAGAAACCTACGGGTGCTGGCCGATCGACGCGACAGGGTCATCGAGCCGCTACGGACGCGGGTTGTGCGCCGGTGATGGGGCTTCCGCGAACGCCGAGGGGCGTTCACGCGCCGTGCGGAGCTACTTCGACGAGAACTTGTCGCTCTTGTTCTTGAACAGGACGTTGAAGGTCGTCAGCGAGCCATAGCAGCCGCTGATGTACTGCTGCAGCTGGACCTTGTCTGCGTCGGACAGGACTTTGTGTCCGTTGACCTTCTGCTCAAGCACGCGCAGTCGATCGCGCACCATCACGATCTTGTGAAAGAAGCCTTCCACGTCGATGACGTGTGGCTTGAGGTCCGGGTCAGCGGGCTGGAAGGTCACGGTGCCGCCTTGCCACTTCTGGCCGATCTCGCACGGCTCAACCGCGATAAAGTCTTGGACCAAGTTGATGAGAATGTCGGTGAGCGTTCCGCGATCCATCGCGTCTCCTCCTTCGGTGCCGGTCAGCGCGGCAACAAGTCCATCATCGAGCACTTCTGTGGCGCGCTCGACCGAGCCGCCATCGCCATCTTGCCGGCGCCGAACCACCCGCATGCTCGAGGCGCGCGCAGCTCGCTTCGGGCTAGGGCTTCGCTTCGCCTGACGGTGCGGCAGGACGCCGCTGACCTCGAGCTTCTTCTGCTTGTACTCGACCGTGTCGTCGAATCCCGGCAGCGGCTTGAACTCGCCACAGGCGTAGTCGCTGGTGGAGCGGGACCCCGTGCGGCGGTGCATCTTGCAGTGGCCGTAGAGCTCCGGTGGGGAGCCGTAGTCCGACTCGAAGAGCGCGCATGCCGCACAGGTGCCTTCGCGTCGCCAGCTGTCTCTTGTGGGCGTGTCGTCCATGGCGCGAGGCTATTCGGCTCGTCTTCGGTCCGCAAGGTGACCCGCGTCGATCGCCGTTCGACGATCGCGACAAAAGCCGGCGACCGTTGACTCCATAACAGCGCCATGCCAGAACCCCCGGCCATGGCGCAGCGCATGGAAAAAATCCGCAACATCGGGATCATGGCTCACATCGACGCTGGTAAGACCACCGTCAGTGAGCGGCTTCTCTTCGTGACTGGCAAGGCCCACAAGATGGGCGAGGTCCACGACGGCCAAGCGACAATGGACTGGATGGTCCAAGAGCAAGAGCGCGGGATCACGATCACGAGCGCCGTGACGACCTTCGACTGGGACGGCCATGAGGTCCACCTGATCGACACGCCGGGTCACGTGGACTTCACGATCGAGGTCGCGCGTTCTCTGCGCGTGCTCGACGGCGCGGTCGCAGTGTTCGACGCGGTCGCTGGGGTTGAGCCGCAGACGGAGACCGTCTGGCGCCAAGCCAACCAGTACAACGTCCCGCGAATCGGCTTCGTCAACAAGATGGACCGTGTCGGCGCCGACTTCGAGCGCTGTGTCGACATGATGGTCGAGCGCTTCGGTGACCACTGCGTCGCCGCTCAGCTGCCGATCGGCATGGAGAGTGGCTACAGCGGCGTCGTCAACCTCGTTGAGCAAAACGCCGTCATCTGGCCGACGTCCGACGATCCGCGTGTCTTTGAGGTCAGCGACATCCCCGAAGAGATGCGTGACGAGGCGGAGCTCGCCCGCGAAGCGCTCCTCGAGAAGGTCGCGCTGGTCGACGAGGACTTCGCGATGAAGTTTCTCGAAGACACCGATGCCCTCACCCACGCCGAGATCCACAGCGCCATCCGTGGCGCGGTGATCCGTGGCGAGCTCGTGCCGGTGCTCTGCGGCTCGGCCCTGCGCAACAAGGGCATCCAGCCGCTGCTCGACGCGGTGATGGCTTGGTTGCCGTCGCCCAGCGACGTCCCAGCGGTTGAGGGCGTCGACCCGAAGACGGGCGACTCGCTCACCCGTGAGCACGACCCGAAGGCGCCGCTCAGCGCACTGGCGTACAAGATCTCGATGATGGATGACGGCCGCCGGATGGTCTTCATGCGCCTCTACTCGGGCACGCTGACGCCCGGCCAAGAGCTGCTCAACCCGTCGCAGGGCATCAAGGAAAAGGCATCGCGCATCTTCTTGATGCACGCCAAAAACCGAAAGCGCCAAGACCGCATCACGGCCGGCAACATCTTCGGCGTGCTGGGCCTCAAGAAGACGCGGACGGGCGAGACGCTCTGCGCGCCGAGCGATCCGATCCTGCTCGAGTCCATCGACGCCAACGAGCCGGTGATCAGCCAGGCGGTTGAGCCCGAGACGATGCGCGAGCGCGAGAAGCTCGACGAAGCGCTCGTGAAGCTCGCTGACGAAGATCCGACCTTCAAGTGGCATGAGGATCCCGCCACGGGGCAGACCATCATCCGCGGGATGGGCGAGCTGCACCTCGAGATTCTCACCGACCGTATCCGACGCGAGTTCGGGGTGTCGGTGCGCACGGGACGGCCACAGGTCGTCTACCGCGAGACGATCTCAAGCACCGGCAAGGGGCTCGAGTCGTTCGAGCGGGCAGCGGACGGCGAGTCGATCTACGGCGAAGTCGGCGTGACGGTCTCGGCCGCCGAGCGTGGCGCGGGAAGCACCACGCGCTGGGCATTCCCGGCCACCGAGGATGCCGCGCCGTGGCTCGATGACGCGATGCGCGAGGCCGTTGCCACAGGCGTCGAGCAAGCGCTTCAGTCCGGTCTCATCCAGGGCGACGCGCTTGAAGACGTCAACGTCACGATCACCCACGTCGGATGGCGTGAGGGCATCAAGCAGGCCGTAGGTTGGACCATCGCCGCGACCTCAGCGCTGCGGGCAGCGATGCGTGAAGCGACGCCCGTCGTGCTTGCACCGATCGCGAACGTGGAAGTCTCCACCCCGCCTGAGCACACAGGTGACGTCATCGGCAGCATCAACCAGCGCCGTGGACGCATCGAGAACATGGAAGAGCTCTCGCCGCAGCTCAACGTCATCAAGGCGTCGGTGCCCATGGAGCAGATGTTCGGCTACACGACAGAGCTTCGGTCGCTCTCGCAAGGTCGCGCGTCGTTTTCGATGACGTTCTCGCACTACGACGCAATGGGCTAGTCGAACGCCGCAGCCGGAAGTAGTGATTATTTTAGGGCTAGTTGTAGATGCCGGAAGTTCGTTCCTAGGTCCCGACAGGCCGCCGTCGAGGTCGAGATCCGACGCCGCCGATGTGTCGGGACCCTTCAAGAAGTCGGACCGAAGAGATACGCTGCTAGCGGCCGCCACGGTCATCCGCGAGCGGCTCAGTATCCGTCATCGGCCTGCGAGCGCTACGGGCTGTTGAGGTCGCCTGGCGAGCCACCGCTCGACGTCGAGAAGTCCGCGCTGTTGTCGTCGGTGTCGACGCCATCCATGAGGCGCGAAGCGGAGTCCGTCCCGGACTGCGCGGGGCCTGGGGTTCCCTCGAAGAGCGGGTGGTTGAGGATGCTGTCGCCCGTGCCTGTGAGCGTGCCGAAGCCGTAGACGTCGAGCAGCTCAAGCCCTCGGACAAGCTGGACTGCGCCGCTCTGAAGCATGGGCAGCGACACGTTGCCGACGCCGTCCGTCACGACGAGCGCTTGCTGCAGAGGCATTCGTCCGCCGATCGGCACGTCGGAGACGACGCCGCCGCCGGGCGCAACGACGCGAATGACCATGCCGGAGGTGAGGCCGCCAGCAGGGAGGTGGACCTCGACCCAGCGCGCACCGTCAACACCGCCGAGGCTGACCTCGTTGATGCGGCCGCGCGTGCACGAACGTGGTGCTGCGCTCGGCGTGCCGATGGTGGGGTGCACACACCAGTCGCGCGCGGAGTTGTTGGCGCTGTCGTTGACGGCGCCTGCGAGCTTCGTGGCGTCGAACTCCGTGGCCAGGGTGCTGGCCAAGGGGAACTGCGAGATGGAGATGACCGGCCCGAGGCTGATGGGGTTGACCGTCACCGCGTCGATCAACGTGCCGTCGGCATCTTGAAGAACGATGCCGTCGCCCGTCAGCTTGAACCCGAAGTTGTCGTTGGGGGAGCCGAACAGGAAGTCGAAGCTTGCGGCGTTCGGCCCGGCGGTCATCGAGTTCTTCATGCCCTCGATCGACTCGCCGGGTCCGATCAGCAGCGGTCCGGTGCCCTGGGGCGTGATCGGGACCGTCAGCTGATTGGCGGTCGAGCGCAGCTCAAACCCTGTGAGATCAAACGTCGCATTGGTGACGTTGGTGTACTGGACCCACTGCCCGCGTCCCGTCTCGTCGGTGCCAAGTCCTGGGTCCCACACGAACTTCGTCAGCACGATCTCGGGCGTGATCGCAGTGCAGCCGTTGACGAGGTCACACTCTTCGCCAAGGGCGCACGAGTCGTGGTCGGCGACGTTGCTGACGCCCAAGGCGCTGTCGCAGCTGTCGAGGGTGCATGGGATGCCGTCATCGGGATCGACCGCAACGCCACCGACGCAGGTTGTCCCGGCGCTGCATGTCTCGCCTTCTGTGCACAGGTCGCCATCCTCACAAGGACCTTCGAAGCCAAAGTTCCCGCAGCCTTCTTCGGCGTCGCAGATATCGCTGGTGCACGGATCGCCGTCATCGCATGTATCGACGACACCCACACAGACGCCGTCATTGCAGACGTCGTTGATCGTGCAGAGGGCGCCATCGTCGCATGCGAGCGTGTTAGGAACGTTGAGGCAGCCTGCGAACGTGTCGCAGCTGTCGTCGGTGCAGGGGTTGCCGTCATCACAGCTCGCGGTCGTGTCGACTGACTCGCACCCTACGAATGGGTCGCAGGTGTCAGCGGTGCAGGCGTTGCCGTCGTCGCAGCTCACTGCGTCGCCGCGGCAGAGGACGCCGAGGCACGTGTCCCCGGTCGTGCACGCGTTGTTGTCGTCGCACGGACCTGGCGTGGTCACGTGGGTGCAGCCCGTCGCCGGCTCGCAGTCGTCCTCGGTGCACGAGTTGTTGTCGTCACAGTCGCGTGGCGAGCCAGCAAGGCAGACGCCGGTGGCGTCGCAGACGTCCATGTCCGTGCACTGGTCGCCGTCGTTGCAGGCGACACCGTCGAAGATCTCGACGAGCGAGCAGCCCATGATCGGGTCGCACTCCCACGAGATGCAGCCCGGGTCACCGCCACAGTCGAAGGGGCCGCCGCCTGTGCACGTCCCGGACACGCACATGTCGTCGACCGTGCACACGTCGTCATCGTCGCAAGGGACCTCCGTCAGCAGCTCATGCTCGCACGTCAGTCCGTCCTCCGAGCAGTCGTCGGCGGTGCACGGGTTGGCGTCGTCACAGCCATCGGCCGCGCCGGGGAGACAGACGCCTCCAGAGCAGGCGTCACCCACCGTGCATGCGCTGCCATCCGAGCACGTCGCGGCATCGTCAGGCGCGAACGTGCAGATGCCGCCGGCCCCGCAGCTGTCGGTCGTGCAGGGGTTGTCGTCGTCACACTTCGGCACACCGGTGGTGCAGACGCCGGCGGCACAGGTGTCGTCGACCGTGCAGGCGTCGCCGTCATCGCAGGGGGCGAAGTTGTTCTGAAACACGCAGCCCACGGCGGGATCGCAGAAGTCGTCGGTGCAGCCGTTGGTGTCGGCGCACACCACGGGGTTTTGGGGGACGCAGGTACCTGCGCTGCAGGTCTCGTCGGTCGTGCACAGGTCGCCGTCTTCGCAGGGTTGGCCCTCATTCGCGTCGGCGAGGAGGCACTCACCGCTCGCGACGTCGCAGAAGGCGGTCTGGCAGCTGGTGGCCTCCATGTCGTCACAGTCGCTGTCGGTGACGCAGGGCGCTGGGCTTGTGTCGAGCGTCGTGTCTTCCGTTGTATCCACCGGATCGGGGCTTGTGTCGCCGGGCACGTCCATCGGCTCGGTGTCCAAGTCCGTCGTGTCCGGGGGCGCCACTGTGTCTGGCTCAGCGGTGTCCTCTGGTCCCGTGTCCGTAGGCGCCGTGTCGGGGGCATCGGTGTCAGGCTCAGCCGTGTCGGCTTCCCCGGTGTCGAGCTCGCTGGTGTCAGGCTCGACGTCTGGGTCGACCGTGTCTGGCTCGACAGTACCGTCGCTCTCAGCCGCGAGCTCCGAGCCGTCGCAGCCAACAACGCCAAATGCGCAGCAGATCAGCGAAAGCGCCAACGTTTGGGCGATTTTCGACCCCATTCCCGTGCCGGTCATGTGAGTTCCCCTGACAGCATCGTGGAACGAACCCACGGCCGCGCCGTCGTGCGAAGTGAGGGCGCATCATAGCGGCGGTCCTGCGCTCGCTCAACCGCGACTCGCGGAACCGCGGAATCACCACTGGAATTGGGCAGGTCCAGCCACCGCTCCCGGCGCTCGCGGCCTGCTGCGGTCGTGTCTGCTGCGTTCTCGCAGTTTCCCTTGATTTGCCAGCATTCGTCGCTAGTCTCCCACGTGCTCCGGGGCCCGAGGACTCATGGCGACAAAAACGTGTTACTACGAGACGCTTGGCGTCGAACGAGACGCTGACGGGGACGCCATCAAGCGCGCCTACCGCAAGATGGCGATGAAGTACCATCCTGACCGCAACCCCGACGACCCTAAGGCCGAGGAAGCATTCAAGGAGTGTAGCGAGGCCTACGGTATCCTCTCGGACCCGAACCAGCGCAGCGCTTATGACCGCTTCGGCCACGACGGCATCAGCAACAACGGCGGGATGCAGCATGGGTCGTTTGAAGACATCTTCGGACACTTCAACGATATCTTGGGCGACATCTTCGGTGGCGGCGGGGGACGGCGTGCGCGTCGTCGCGGCGCGGACCTGCGGGTCGATCTGGAGGTGCCGTTCGAGGAGGCGGTGACCGGCACGCGGCGTGACGTGACGTTCGAGCGTCACGACGTCTGCGGCACCTGCGAGGGCTCGGGTGCCAAGGCCGGCACGAAGCCCGAGACCTGCACGGGCTGTCAGGGTCGAGGCAAGATCACGAGGCAGCAGGGCTTCTTCATGGTCCAGACCACCTGCCCCGTCTGCCGCGGTGCGGGCTCGATGGTCAAAGACAAGTGCGGCGACTGCCGTGGTGATGGGGCGACGCTGGTCGAGCGCACGATCTCTGTGAAGATCCCGCCGGGCGTGGACTCCGGGATGCGCCTGCGTGTCTCAGGCGAGGGGGAGACCGGCGGCGTCGGCGTCGAGCGTGGCGATCTGTCGATCATGATTCACGTCCAGCAGCATCCGTCGTTCCAGCGGGACGGCGCCGATGTTCACGCCGAGCAGGTCCTGACGTTCTCGCAGGCAGCGCTTGGCTCCGAGCATGAGGTCGAGACGATCCATGGTCCCGAAGAGATTGGGATCCCGGCCGGCACTCAGACCGGAACAGTCTTGCGCCTTCGCGGTCGCGGTTTCGAGCGTATCGACGGCCGCGGCAAAGGCGATCACTTCATCACGCTTCGCGTGGAGGTACCGACGGGGCTCAGCAGCGAACAGAAAGAGCTGCTCGAGCAGCTGAAAGCGGCCGGACTGTGAGGATGAGCCCTCAGCGTAGCGCCTTGCGGGCGCGCGCTCTTGGCTCAGGCAACAGGCTTGGTACCGCAAAAGACGAGCTTGCTGTCAGCACGAGCTGCTCCCCCACTGAGTTCATTGCGGAGGCATCCGTCGAGTTTTCGGTGAGGCGCACGGCCGCACCAGCCCTGCAGATCCGCCGTCCGCCGTCGGATTCTCGCGCGAAAGCTGGAGTGTCGCGTGGCTGAGCGTCGTCGCTTCGGCCCCTACGTGCTCGAGCGGCGCCTCTCGATCGGCGGCACAGCGGCTGTCTGGCAGGCGCATCATGTAGACGCACCGACCGAAGTGGTCGCTCTGAAGCGGC
>CALHXW010000038.1 GCA_938040325.1 uncultured bacterium
TTGTTTTGAACTAGACTAGACCCAAATCAAGCGCTGTTTTCGAGCGAGGCGAAGGCGATGTGCTTGCCAGCGGCGTCCGCTGGACGAAGGCGATGCGTGCATCGTCGAGCTTCAGGTGAGCGAAGCGAACGCACGGACGTCTCTGGGGAGGGCATCGCCAAAGCCGCAGCCGGAAAGAGTGCTTGTTTTGGGACTCGTCCTAAAACAAGCGCTACTTCCGGCTTCAGCGTCCGATCTACACACCACAGCAGCGTCGCCGCCATGCCCGTGCCCACTCAACGAATCGTCCCCTCAACCAACGCCTCGAAATCGGAGTACCGTGTCTGGGCGTCTTTGATGATGTGGCTCGCGGGGCGCTCACTGTTGGGCGCATAGCGGCGTGCCAGCTCGACCAAAGCTGGCAAGGATCTAGCAGCCTGTGCCCGCTCCGCGATGGCTCCCATCGGTCCAACGCCTTGAGCGAAGAGCCAAAGGAAATCCCCGAGGTTCGATGCGACGACGCCGAGTTCGCCTTCAGAGCCAAAGAAAACGACCGGGCGCTCCCGTAGCGGCATGTCTGGCGTGACTCTCCAGAGTGCTGCGAGCCCGCCCGTACCGTCCTGGCCGATAATCAGGAAGTCGGTCCCTGAGAGCTCATTGCCGCCTGTCCAGGCGCGGATCCAGTCGCGCGTTTCGTCGACCGTTAGGAAAGCTTCGTAGGACTCATAGTCGATGGCGTCGCCTGAGAGTCCATTCACGTCCAGACGACTCAGCTCGACCATCGCCGCTTGCACCGCGGTAATGTCCTGCCCTGGCTCTGCGGCCCGGCTAGCGCCGTGCGCAGAGTCGCCAGCGACAGGTCTGGTCGTTTGAGCGCCGCTGCAGCAGGCAAGCACTCCGATGAGTATGGCGAGGCGACCGCTAACGGCAGCTCGGTCACGGCGATTCGTGTCGTTACCTGACATGTCCTAACGACACGCAGCCCCGGTCTCAAGGGCAGCCCATCCACCAGCAGGTTTGTTCGTCCACGCCTCGAACAAGCGCCTGCAGGTGCCACCAACAGGAAACGCCCCGCCGTGCGAAGTGCACGACGAGGCGAAGAGGCAGGCCCTGCCGTCTCGGAGGTACGACAGAGCCCCGAACCCGAAGGTCCGTTTACGGTGGGCCTTGCGACCCGATGGGGAGCTTAGCGCTTGGCACGTGCGAGGACGTTGCGCTCGCGGCGGGCCAGCGCCCACATGGCCAGGAAGCTCATGAGGACGAGCAGCCAGGTTGCTGCGTTGCCGCCACCGGCGCACGGGCCACCCTTGACCAGGATGCCGTTGCTGAGGACGTCGTCGCTGGTCAGGCTCGGGTCGAACTCGCCGGCCTCTGCGTCAACCACACCGTTGAAGTTCGGGTCCTCCACGCCGTCGTTGACACCACCATCGTCGGTGTCGAGGTCGAGCGGGTTGGACGTGGTCGCCGGGTCCAGGTCGGGCTGGAAGAGCCCCAGGTCGGTCGCGTCCTCACGCTCTGGCTCGGTCAGGCCCGACTCGGTGCCGTCTTGGATGCCGTCGCCGTCGGTGTCGATCATGCCTGGGTCGGTCTCGCCCTCACCGGTGGAGCTCGAGTCGCCCAAGACATTGTCGGTGGCGCCGTTGCCGTTGGCATCCTCGGTGCCGTCGAGCAAGCCGTCGTCGTCGCTGTCTCCGTCGAGCGGGTTGGTCGTCGTGCCCGGGTCCGTGTCGGCCTGCCACTCGCCGTCGGTGCCCGCGAAGCTGATGCCGGTGCCGTCCGAGATGCCCGCAGGGACCTCCTCGTCGATGCCGACTTCCAGTCCGTCGTTGAGACCGTCGTCGTCGGTGTCGGGGTTGAGCGGGTCGGTGGAGCCGATGCCGTCCAGGGGTCCCGTGCCGTTGGCCTCGTCGCCGTCGATGAGTCCGTCATCGTCGGTGTCGCGGTCCAGCGGGTCCGTGTCGACGCCAGCGTCGTAGACACCCGGTGCGCCGCCTGCGACCTCAGCGAAGTCGTCGATGCCGTCATCGTCGGTGTCGCTGTCGAACGGGTCGGTGCCCAGTGCCAGCTCGGTGTTGTTCATCAGACCGTCGTTGTCGTCGTCGATGAAGTCGCCGTCGTCGCCGGGAAGCAGCGGGTCGATGCCGTTGCCAACTTCGAAGCCGTCGGCAATGCCGCCGTCGTCGCTGTCGGTGTCCATCGGGTCGGTGCCAGCGTCCACCTCGAAGCCGTCGGTGAGCATGTCGCCATCGCTGTCTTCGTTGTTGGGGTCGCTCTCGCCCTCGCCGTCGGTGCCGGTTCCGCCGATGACAACTTCACCGTCGGGTCCGGGTCCGCCGTCAACTGCGCCGTTGCCGTTGAGGTCCTCTTCACCGTCGAGCAGTCCGTCGTCGTCGCTGTCGTCGTCGCCGGGGTCCGTCGTGGTGCTGGGGTCCGCGTCGGGCACCCATGCATCGGCCGTCGGGTCGGTACCTGCGCTCGGGATACCCGTGTTGCTGGTGCCGCCTGGGACAGGCTCGGTCACGCCGACCTCGGTGCCGTCGTTGACGCCGTCGTTGTCGGTGTCGGGGTTGGTCGGGTCGGTCGGTGCGCCGCCGGTGAGGGGGCCGCCCGCAAGCGCCTCTTCTCCGTCCGGAATACCGTCGTCATCGCTGTCGAGGTCGGCCGGGTTCGTCGGGCCAAAGGGCGCGAGCGGTCCAGTTCCGTTGACCTCGTCGTAGTCATTGATGCCGTCGCCGTCGGTGTCGGGATCGTTGGGGTCGATGCCCATGGCGATCTCGTCGTTGTCGGAGAGTCCGTCCTCGTCGAGGTCACCGACCACCAGGATGACGGTCGCGGTGCTCTCGCCGCCGTGTCCGTCCGTGATGGTGTAGGTGAACTCGTCCGGTCCGAAGTAGCCGGCGTCAGGCGTGTAGATGAGGTCGCCGTTGGCGGCGAACGTCACCGTGCCGTTCTCAGGCTGGACAACTTCCACGATGGTGAGGTCGTCACCCTCGGGGTCGGTGTCGTCGGTCAGCACGTCGAGCTGCATGCCCGGGTCATCCTGAGTGACGTGGTAGAAGTCATCGTTGGCGACGGGCTCGGTCGAGCCGCCGGGGATGACGTCGACCGTCACGGTTGCCGTCGACATGTTGCCGTCGCCGTTCATGATGTCGTACTCGAAGACGTCGGTACCCTCGAAGCCTGGGTTCGGCACGTACGTGACGGTGCCGTCGGCGTTGATGGTGACCGTACCGTTCGCCGGCTGGTCGACGCTGGTGACCTGGAGCGGCGAGCCGTCCGGGTCGTGGTCGTTGTCGGCCGGGTTCATGGTGATGGGCGAGCTAACAGTCGTCGCGTACTCGTCGTCGAGCGCGGTGATGCCGTCGTCGACAGGCGTCACGTCCACGGTGACCTCGGCGGTCTCGCAGCCACCCGTTCCGTCACAGACGGTGTAGGTGAAGGTGTCGGTACCGTTGAAGTCGGGGTCGGGGACGTACGTGACCGTGCCGTCGGGGTTGACCATGACGGTGCCGTTCTGCGGGTCGGTGGTGCCGACGAGCGTCATCGGGTCGTTGCTCGGGTCGGTGTCGTTTCCGAGCACGTCGATGATGACCGGCTGGTCCTCAGGCGTCGTGTCCATGTCGTCAGCAGGCTCGGGGTTGTCGCCCGCGCCGACCGTGACGGTGACCTCTGCCAAGTCGCAGTGACCCATCGCGTCGCACACGGTGTACGTGAAGGTGTCCTCACCGGTGAAGCCAGCGTTTGGCTCGTAGGTGACCGTGCCGTCATCGTTGACCGTGACCGTGCCGTTGGCCGGGTTGTCGTCGATACCCATGACCGTCAGCGGCATGCCGTCGGGGTGGCCGTCGTTGGCCGTCACGTCGATGTCGACCGGTGTGTCCTCAGGCGTGATGGTGCTGTCGTCAGCCGGGACGGGGTCGCCCATGGTCGGGGTGACCTCGACGAGGACGTTGACCTCTTCGCAGTAGCCCATGTCGTCGCAGACCTCGTAGGAGAAGATCTCGGTGCCGCTGAAGCCGGGGTCCGGCGTGTAGAGCAGCGAGCCGTCGGGGTTGATGACGACCGTGCCGTTGACGGGCTGGTCGACGATGCTTCCCACCGTGAGGTCTTCGGCCGGGTCGTCGACATCGCTGTCGTTGGCCAGGACGTTGAGCAGAATCGGCGTGTCCTCGGTCGTGATGGCCGTGTCGTCGCCACCCACGGGCGGGGTGTTGACGTCGATGACCACCGTGGCCTCCTCCTCCTCACCGGCCTCGTTGCAGACGGTGTAGGTGAAGGTGTCTTGGCCGTGGAACCCAGGGTTGGGCGTGTAGGTGATGGTGCCCGAGTAGTCGACTTCCAGCGTGCCGTTGGCAGGCTCGGTGCTGCCGCAGATGCCGAGGGTCCCACCGCTGGGGTCCACGTCGTTGGCGGTCACGTCGATCTCGATGGGCTCATCGACCGGGGTCGTGCCATGGTCGTCTTCCGGAATCGGAGCGTCGCCGATGATGATGGTCAAGACCGCATCGTCTTCGTTGCCGAGTCCGTCCTCGAGGAGGTACGGGATGTTGAGCGTGCCCGTCCAGCCCGTTGCCGGGTTGAACGTGAACGTTCCGTCGGGGTTCATCACCAGGGTGCCCTCGGTGGCCGGGTCTGGGTAGTTGGCCGGGTCGATGGTGATGTCGGGCGAGCCGCCGTTGGCGCTGTCGACCGTGTCGTTACCAGCAATGTTGCCAGCGATGGGCGTGTCCACGGGGCCCTCGTAGAGGTCGTTGGCGGCGTCGATATCACCCACGATGGTGATGGTGGCGAGCGCCTCGGTCTCTTGGCCCAGTCCGTCGGTGAGCGTGTAAGGGAAGCTCACGACGCCAGTGTAGCCGGGGGCCGGGACGAAGTTGAACGTGCCGTCGGGGTTGACCGTGAGAACGCCCTCGGTCAACGGATCCGGGTAGTCGCTCGGGTCGACCGTGATCGTCACGGTTCCGCCGTTGGTGCTGTCGACCGTGTCGTCCTCGCCCAGGTCACCCGAGATGGGGGCGTTGATGGGCGTGGTGTAGTGGTCGTCGACCGCGTCGATGGGGCTCGGCACCGTGATGGTGACCGTACCGACATCGCAGACGAGCGGGTTGTTGGCGGGGACTTCCTCGCAGATGAGCACGTAGCAGTCGTACATGCCCGGCGCGGTAGGTCCGGTCGGAGCGACCACGTCGATGTTGCCAGCGGCGTCAACGACGCACTGTCCACCTGCACCCGCGTCGCCGATGTCCGCCGTCGGGCCGAAGCTCGGGTGGGTCGGGTCGAGCAGCGCTGCCGGGTCCGAGGAGACGAGCACGCCGCCCTGGTTGATGGCGTCGTCAGGCGTCTCGAAGTCGCCGCCGTCGTCACCGAAGTGGTCGCCGGTGTCGACAACGATGTCGTCGAGGTCGAACTCGTAGCTGGCGCCAGGCAAGAGCATCTCGTCGTCGGTGCCAGCGGTGGGCGGGTCGTTGACCGTGATGGTCAAGACCGCGTCGTCGCTGTTGCCGAGGCCGTCGGACAGGTCGTAGGGAACCTCAATGGTACCGGTGAAGCCAGGCGCCGGCGTGAACGTGTAGGTTCCGTCGGGGTTGACCACCAGCGTACCCTCGGTCGTCGGGTCGGGGTAAGCCGACGGGTCGATCGAGATAGCCGGCGTACCGTTGGGGTCCACGAAGTCGTTGTCGAGCAGGTCGCCGCTGACCGGGACCTCCATCGTCGTGACTTCCGAGTTGTCGAGTGCGGCGATGTCGTCGGGCACGACGAGCGAAAGCTCAGTGACCGAGCAGACGACCGGCGAACCGGCAGGCAGCTCCTCGCAGACCTGGACACAGCAGGTGTAGGTGCCGGGAGTACCGGGACCGACCGCTTCAACGTTGCCGTTCTCGTCGACCGAGCACACACCGTCGCTGACCGCGAAGAAGTGGCTGAAGTCTCCGGCCGGGCAGGCGCCGACCTGGATGCTGCCGATGCCGTCGGTGTCACCGTCGGTCGGGTCATCGACGAACACGTCGGTGGTGTCGACGAGGAAGTCACCCAGCGGGAACGTGGTGTTGTCGCCAGGACCGACGATCTCGGACTGGGGGTCCAAGGTCGGCGGGTCGTTGACCGTGATGACCAGGTTAGCGGTCTCGCACTGGCCGAGGCTGTCGCAGAGCTCGTACGGTGTCGTGACCGTGCCGGTGAAGCCGGGGGCCGGGTCGAAGGTGTAGCTGCCGTCAGGGTTGATGACGAGCGTGCCTTCGGTGGCCGGGTCCGGGTAGTCAGCCGGGTCGGTGTTGATGACGGGCGTGCCTGTCGGGTCCACGCTGTCGTTGTCGAGGATGTCTCCACCGGTCGGGACGCCGACGGCGGTGACATTCGTGTTGTCTTCAGCGACGACCTCTTCGGGGGTGAACACCTCGAGCACAGCCACGGTGCAGACCAGCGGCGAGCCCGAGGGCAGCTCCTCGCAGACCTGGACACAGCACTGGTTGGTGCCGGGCGTCGTCGGAGCCGTGAAGGCCACGTCGCCATTGGCGCCGATCTCGCAGGCGCCGTCGGTTCCGACCGTGTGGCTGGCCGCAAAGGCACCAGCGGGGCAGGCGCCTACAAGCATCGTGTCGATGCCGTCGGTGTCGCCGTCGCTCGGGTCGTCGCCGAGGAAGTCGGTGGTGTCGGTGAAGTAGTCGCTGAAGGGGAAGGTCTCGGTCTCGCCGACGAGGATCATCTCGTCTTGATCCTCAAGGGTCGGCGGGTCGTTGACCGTGATGACCAGCTCGGCGGTGGTGCACTGACCGTAGCCGTCGCACAGCTCGTAGGGCGTGGTGACCACGCCGGTGAAGCCGTCAGCAGGCGTGAACGTGTAGCTTCCGTCCGAGTTGATGACGAGGGTGCCCTCCGTGGCAGGGTCGGGCAGGTCAGCCGGGTCCGTCGTGATGTTGACGGTGGCGCCAGCGTCGGTGTCGACCGTGTCGTTGTCGGCAAGGTCGCCGCTCACAGGCGTGTCGACGGCGGTGAAGTTCTCGTCGTCGTCGGCTTCGGGAGGCAGTGCTGTCGTGATCTCGATGAGACCAATGTCGCAGACGGTCGTGTCGCCAGCCGGGGTCTCTTCGCAGATGCGGACCCAGCACTCGAAGACGCCGCCGGTGCTGGGAGCCACAATGTCGACTTCCATGTTGACGAGGTCGATCGTGCAGCTTCCGTCAGGCGCACCGTTCGGCGTCGCCGTGCCGCCAAACGCGGGGTCGTCATTGTTGGTGCCGGGGTCGGTACCAACGATATCGAAGAGCGCCGGATCGATGCCGTCGGTGTCGCCGTCAAGTGGGTTGTCGCCAAAGAAGTCGCCGAAGTTGTCGACGATGTCCGCGAGCGGAATCGAGGTCGTCGACGACGGGGGCAGGGCCTCCTCGTTGTCAGCGGCAACCGGTGGATCGTTGACCGTCACGGTGACCGTTGTGGTGGCGCACTGGAGACCGTCGCCGTAGCACGTGGTGTACGTGAAGGTGTCGGTACCGGTGAAGCCGGAGGGCGGCGTGTAGACGACGGTGCCGTCGGCGTTGACCGTGACCATTGCGCCCGGCGTGACCGAGCTCGAGTCAATCGTGACCTCGTCGGCCTCGCCGCGGGCGTCGTCGTTGCCGAGCACGTTGATCGTGACAGGCGTGTCGATGGGCGTGGCGTCCACGTCAGGCGTGGCGGTGTACACAGCAGCGACCTCGATGTCGATCTGAGCGACCGAGCAAGCGGTGCACTCCTCGCAGACTTCGATGAAGCAGCTGTAGGTGCCGGGCGTCGAGGGCGCGGTGTAGCTCCAGGCGCCAGCAGCGTCGACGCCGCACGAGCCGTCGGTTCCGAGCGTCGCCGTCGCGCCGAAGGTGCCCGCAGCGGCGTTTGCCACGCCGATGCTCGCGATGCCGTCGGTGTCCATGTCGGCGGCAAGGTCGCCGTGGAAGGTACCGGTGGAGGTGAAGTAGTCGGTCCAGGCCAAGCTGCCGGTGCCGCCAACGGTGTTCCAGAGGTCGTTGGCGCCGGTGGCGCTCACGAGGACCGGTGGGTCGTTGACTTGGAGGGCAACCGTGCCGCCCGTGGCGCAGCTGATGTCGCTGGCGTGGTCGTCACAGATCTCGTAGGCCGTGGTGTAGAGACCCACGACCGTGTTGTCGTCGGGCGTGACGGTGATGTCACCGCTGGCGGCCGCAGCCACAGCGTCGGTCGGTTGCGTCGAGACCGAGACCACGCCAATGTCGTCGCCTTCCGGGTCGGTGGCGGCGCCATCGACATCAAAGGTCCAGCTCGCCGTGCCTGCACCGATGCAGTAGGTCAGAGCGGGCGTGGTCGGCGGCTCGTTGATGGTGATGGTGATTGTCTCGGTCGTGCAGAAGTCGCCGTAGGGCGCGGGAGCACAGACCTCGTAGGTGAAGGAGACGGAGTCCGGAATCGGACCGCTCGTCGGTGGCGTGTAGTCGATCGTGCCGTTGGGGTTGACGACGAGCGTGCCTGGGCCGGTGTAAGGATTGACCGTGACGCTGTTGGGATCGACGCCCGTGTCGTTGCCCGCGAGGTCGCTCAAGTTGATGTTGACCGTCTCGCCCACGGCGACGCCGTCGCTGTCGGGCTCGGTGTCGAACGGGTAGATCTCGACGTCGGTCGAGATGTCGTCGGTCGGGTCGTCGGGATCGTTGCCGCCCTCGGTGCCGGCACCGGAACCGTAGTTGACCGAGTGAGTGGCGTCGGGTGCCGTCGACACGACCGTCCCCGGGATACCTTCGGCGATGAAGTTCGTCGTGCCTGCGGTGTCGGTGAAGTCCTCGATGGTGGCTTGGTTGCTGGCCTCGGTCAGAGCCGTGACGCTGTCGGCGGTGACCTTGATGGTCACGACAACTTGAGCGGCCTTGTCGAAGAGCATGCCGCTGGGGCAGGTAAGCGGGCCGTTGGTGATCGCGTCACCCAGCTCGAAGCTGACCGTGTTCGTCGCGGCATTCCAGACACCGCCTGCTGGCGCGGTGTAGGGGCCGACGACGGTGACGTCCGCGGCGGATGCGACGGTCACGCCGGCAGGCAGCGTGTCGCTGAACTGAGCGCCACATGCGCCGTCCGTGCCGTTGTTGTCCACCGTGATGGTGTAGGTGAAGGGCGCGCCCGAGGGCATGCTCACGCCAGGACCGACTTCCTTGGTCGACTGGATGAACGGGGCCGAGACGATGATGGCCTTGGCCGGGTTACTCGGCGCGGTTAGGTCGAGGTTGTCAGCGCGGGCAACGAAGTTGTTGCTGAACTTGTCGCCGTTTTCGGTCGGCGAGGCCGCGAGACCGTCGAGGCGGACCTGCACCTTGTTGGGCGTTGCACCGGTACGAACCGTCTGGGTCGTCTCGATGAGGATTGCGGTCACCTCGGTCGAGTCGACCGGGCAGCCGGGGAAATTCACGGCATCGTTAAACTCACCGAGCAGGCACCACGTGGTCGCGCCGCCCGGCGCGTTGCTCGCGTGGTCAGGGTCGGTGTTGATGCTGCCGGATGCTGCATTCGTGTAGTAGATGATCTCGCCGTTGTTGGGCGTGACGGTGACGCTGTACTCCGAGCCAGCGACATTGGTGGGCACCGGACGTGTGTCGCCGACCCACGGAAGGACATCGATCGCGCGCATGCGGGTGACGTCCGCCGCGCCGATGGCACCGAACGCGAGCTCAAACTCGACGAAGTCGCCGGGGGCGCCAACAGGCGTCAGCGACTTCTTGCGAACGCCGATAGCGGTCACATTGTTGACGGTGATGCCGCGGATCGCGGTGCGGAACGACTCGTCAGCGAGGTCGTCGGGGCTCGAGATGATCGCCGTGTTGATGAGCTCGAGGTTGTTGGGCGCCGACGGGCCAATAATAATGTCGTAGGTGATCTTCGGCGGGTTGGTGACGTCGTTGACCGGAACGTCACCGAAGTCCCACTCGAGGATGGCGCTGCCGTCGGGGTTGACGGTGGTGTTTGTCGGCGGCGGCGTGACGCTCGACTGGTCGAGCAGTGCGTACTCGGGGAGGTAGTCGCGCAGGATGACGTCGCGTGCGATCACGTCGACGTCGAAGAAGAGGTTGACCGTCGGCGTCAGCTCGAACGTGACGGTGTCGCCGGCGAAGGCGCTCTGAGTGACGTCGTTTTCGGCGGTCCCGTTGCGGGCGATAACCTTCTTGGCGACGCGAACGATCGCCGAGGTCAGCTCGAGGCGGTCGCCGTAGCCGATGTCGGTGTCGTGGTCGACGTAGGTGTAGTCTTGATGGTCCCAGTCATCGAGGCCAAGCGTCGGCACGCAGCGGCTTGAGTAGCTGGCAATGGTCGCGCCGCCGGGGACGCTCTGGGCGGTCATCTGAATGACCGGGTAGAAGTTGTCGTTCGGCTCGGCGTTCACTCCTTCGTAGCGCACGCGGTTGACGTCGGCGAGGGTGAAGCCAGCGGCGGTGACGTCGGCCAGCGTATCGAACCACTGTGCGTCTGTGTCGTCGCAGTCTGCGGTCCGGAGCTCCTCGTAGTAGGCCGCTTCGTTGGCGACACTCCAGGTCTCGGTCATCGGCGCGATGCCGTACTTCCACTCCCACTTCGAGCCGATGCCGGCCGTCGCGGTAGTGTAGATCGAGACGGCGTCGCCGTTGCCGCGGTCGGTGACCTGCTCGAGGTTGTTGTTGAACTTCACGCAGTGCTTGGCCTCGGGCCATGGAAGCAGACCGCGCGTCTGGATGTTGTTTCGCAGGCCATAGGGCTGTGTTGGCGCGACAAAGCCGTCGCCAGCGTTCACGCCAGCCATGGGCTCAAGCACCCCGCCGCCGCTGCTCGGCGTGTAGTAGTGGTTGAACGAGCCCGTTATCGCGAGGACGGTGACCTTTCGCTCGTTGTTTGTGGTTGGCTCGCCCGCGGCTCCGAAGTTCGGCAGGCCGGTGAGGCTCTGCGGGTTGAAGGTAGCGGTGTTGGTCGTGGCGAGGGTGCCCGGAGTTGGCATCGCATTCATGATGTCGCTGACGGGAATCCACACGAACATGATGTTGGTGTGGACGTAGAACTCGGTGGCCGGGATGCCGCCGCCTGTAGCGCGTTGCGTCGGGAAGCGGTAGGGATTCGTGTCGGCGCCAGCGACCGATACGGTGATCGTAGAACCAGGCCCGCCCGGCTGGGTGCAGGTGGGAACGCCAGAGTTCACGACCCTACGGTTGATGGGGTAGTTACCCGTGGTGTCAGCTTCGTTTCCGACCGGGAACGAGCCGGTGTTGAAGCCGGCGCCCGTGTCGAGGCAGGGCTGGCCGTAGGTGCCGCCCGTTCCCCACGTGTACAGGCGCGCGTTAGGAGACACAGCGCTCACATCGTCGGTGTAGACGAACGGGTCGGTCAGGGCCTCAGCGCCCTTGCCGCCGTCGAGCATGATGTCGAAGCCATAGGCGATGACGACGCCGTCGACCGGCGGGTCATCGTCGCTCGGGAACACGCCGCGAATCGACGAGTAGCGTTTTCGGAGGTCGTACTTCGGGCCTGCGGTGATCGTCCCGTCCTTCTGCGGCAAAGCGATCGGCGCGCAGCTGTCGGATTCAACCGTCCCGTCAACCGAGTACGTCGTTCCGTTTGGCGCATCACGCTTGACGACCGCAGGCAGGATGTAGAGGCCTGTGACCTGGTCGGCGACCGTGCCGAGGTTGCAGGTGACGACGCCGCCAACAACGCTCGAGACGGGCGTCACGCCTGCCGTCTTGCAGTAGTTGGGCAGCGGCGTGACCCACTCGACCTCAGCGGGGAGGGTACCCAGCTGGATGACCACATTGTCTTGAGGGTCGCCAACGCCGGTCGCGACTTCGACACGGAAGCGAATCTCGTCGCCCGAGCGCGTGACGTCGTTGGTCGCGGAGGAATCGAAGCCTGCGGTGCCGTCCATTGCGGCATCGTCGAAGGGCGCAACGCCGTCACGGACACCGAACTGAGTCGTGATTGGGGTCGCGAGCGCGGAAGCGCTCCATAACCCTACAAGCGTTAAAGCAACGAGCGCACGTACGGGTGCGCCGGTCTGCAGAGCAGACCAATATCTCCGGTTCATCGGTAGCCTCCGAGCTATCTACTAGAATGTCTGGGGTCAGGTGGCTGAATTCGGCCCCGCCCTCAGCAAGTCCATCGGGAGTGCGATCACCGGTCTTGAAGATTTTTTTGCGACGGATGGGCTGGGAGCGTGCGCGCAACACGAGCGCGCACGGTGCGCCCTGTGCTTGGTGCCGCCGTCCCCGCGCCTTTTTTGTGAGCAATCTCGACGAGTGGTATCCCTAAAGCGCGAAGATATTCGCGATTTACGAGAGATCGCAGCGAGATCGCCGCCGCATCGAATCTGAGTCGCGCTGTCGAGAGCTCGCGCCAAGTGGGCCGCGTGCGCCCGCTGATTCCAGTCGCGCTATGTCGAGCGTCTGGACGTCTGCGCGCGCCGCTGACCGGAGGTCATGTTCGGCTGTTTTTTTTTCGCTCGTCGATGTGGCGTTAGAATCGACCGACGACACTGGCGCTGAATCCCCGCGCAGAGGGGCCGACCCTCACCTGGACGGTGTCGGAAGATGACGTCACGTCATCTCCGCTCACCAGCAGGATGACGCCCGTGACGGCCGACGCTGCCCCCAAGCCGTAGAGAACGTAGCCGACCGTGTCGAGTGTCTCCATCTCACCGACCGCACTGTCGTAGCGCTGTCGGCGCACCGCGTCTCCGAAGTCGTCGCGTGGCTTAGCGAAACTGTCCGCGACATCGGACGCGTCCGCCGCCAGTACTTGCATCACAACCCCGGCTGCGACGAGCCCGCCGCCCACCCCCACAAGAGCCCAGCCCAAGGTGTCGTTATCGTCAACAGGCTCGACGTTGACGGGGCGCGGCCAGCCCGTAGCCGTCACCTTCGCAAGCTCAACGGTCTCGGTCACACCCTGACCCGCACGGTCGACAACGACCTCGACCGCCTGCTGACGGTAGCCGTCGAGGACCACCTCAAGCCGATGAGCCCCTGGACGCAGCCCGATGGTTCGTCGGCCTGCGAACTCCTGGCCAGCGATGCGCTTGGCTGCACGAACCGGTGCGCTCGAGACCGTGGCCCAGCCATACCCCAGCGCAGCGCCGTGTTCTTTCAGGCCTGCATCGATGAGCGCGCGCTCAGCGTCCGTCGGTGCAAGGTCGGACGCCAGCAGAAACGCTTCGAACGTCTCTCGTGGGTTATCTGCCATCGCCTCGAGGACAGTGGCGCGAATGAGCGCCGTGCTGGCGTTTGGCACGGCGTCGAAAGCCTCCTCGGCGCGCTTGAGCGCGCGTGGGTAGCGCCGTCGCTCGAATGCCTTGGCGGCCGCGGCATAGGCCGTCTTTGCCCGATCAGTGTCTCCCGAAGAGGGCGTGTTCTTGACCGGCAGGTCTGGCAGCACCCCGTGGGGCGCACGCGCGTCGGTCGTTGCGGGGTTCAGGCCCACAAACCCAAGGGCCAAGGCGACGACGGCGGCGGCCTTCACCAAGCGGTTCATTGGCAGCCGCCAATGGGCTCCCACTCACAGTTGCAGGTGAAGGGCGTCGAGCCTCCGAAGCAGACACCCTTGTCCACGCAGCTGTCCTGAGTGCAGCTGTTGCCGTCGTCACAGCTTGGTGGCGTGCCGGCCTGGCAGGTGTTGGTGCTGAGGTTGCAGGTCTCTTCGCCATTGCACCAGCTACCGTCGTAGCAGTCGGTGTCGGCGGCACAGCACCCCGCGATGGGCGTGTGCATGCAGTTGCAGACCGACGGTGGCGCCGGTCCGGGGCACAGCTCTTGGCTCGAGCAGGTGTCGACCGTGCATGGGTTGCCGTCGTCGCAGCTGGGGGCCGGTCCCTGCACGCAGGTGTTCGTGGTGACATCGCAGGTCTCGGTGCCGTTGCACCAGTCGAAGTCCGTGCAGTCGGCGTTGGTCTCACAGCAGTTGGCGATCTCAACGTGGGTGCAGAAGCATTGCTCGGGGGGCGCGGGGCCGGCACAGGTGCCTTGGCTACAGCCGTCCGCCGTGCAGGCGTCACCGTCATCGCAGCTCGGCGCAACCCCGGCCTGACAGGTGTTGGTCGCGAGGTCACAGGTCTCTTCGCCGTTGCACCAGCTGCTGTCGTTGCAGTCGTTGTCGCCGACGCAGCAGCCAGCGATCGGAGCGAATGTGCACACGCCTGCCGCGCAAGAGCCGGCCGTGCATGGGTGACCGCTGTCGCACAGCATCGGAGTGCCCGCGCCGCAGGTGCCGGTTTCGAGGTCGCAGGTCTCGGTGCCTGTGCAGGCGTCGCCATCGTCGCAGTCGGCGTCGCTGCCACAGCAGTTCGCCACAGGTGCGAACATGCAGCCCTGCTCGCCACAGCTGTCGGCCGTGCAGACAACGCCGTCATCGCACACGAGCGGCTCCCCGGCGACACAGGTGTTGTTGGTGAGGTCACAGTCCTCTTCGCCGTTGCATGGGTCGCGGTCGTTGCAGTCGGCGATGTCGAAGCAGCAGCCGATAACTCCCGCGTACTCGCACCCCGTGTCGGTACAGGTGTCGGTCGTGCAGGGCAGTCCGTCATCGCAGTCTTCGACCGTGCTGGTGCACGCGCCGTTGACGCAGCTGTCGCCGGTCGAGCACGGGTCGTCGTCGTCGCAAGGTGAGCCGTCGGCGACAGGCCCTGCCACACACTGGCCTGCGAGGCACGCCACCAGCTCACAGTCGCTCGACGGCGGGCAGTCGTCGGCTGTCTCACATGGCGTCGCGTCGGTGCCGTCGGTGCCGACGTTGCCGGTGTCGGCGGCGCTAGCGCTGTCGCCAAGGTCGCCGGTGTCGTCGTCGCCAGTGCTGCTGTCCGCTGTCGAGTCCGAGGTCTGGCTGTCGACCGTGGTGCCGTCGCCGGTCACGAATGGGTCGGCCTCCGACGGGCAGCCACCGAGGACGAGGGGGCAGAGGAATAGGGCGAGCGTTCGTAGCGACATAGTTCCTCTGATGCGACCGCGCAGAAGGTTTGCGCACGCGCTACCTTGCCAGAAGCCAGCCAAGATTACTCAGCCTCGCGCCTGCCGGACCGCCATCCGTGCCGACATCTGCGCGGTAGCTCGGACCTTTTCGCATGAGGAGAAGCTGTAACGCCAGCTCTGCGGGCATCGCGATCCCTACGTGCGGCGATCGCCCACGCCCGCACCACAGACGCTCACCATTGATTGATGAAGGCAGCTGGGCGCTACCGGTCGAAGTTCGACAGCCATCTTGCTCGTCAGCTTCTGCGGCGGGCCGGGCAGCGGTCGTTGTTCGTCATCGTTGTCAACGCCTTGCTGGCAGCTAACTCAACGCGCTCCCACCGGGTGTTCTGGTCTTGGCTTCTTACCTGTCTTCGTTCGTTTGCTGCTCGCCCTCGCTACCGCAGTTTCCGCTGATGCTTATTCTAACCGGCTTTTCAATATTGTAGGGGTCTGTCATCAGCGACGCGATCCGGTGCTTGAGAACTGTGCCGAGCCTTCTCTTCGGGATAGCGTTGTGCTGACCAGGTTTCGCACAAATTTCGGTGCTCGTCGTTGCACCGCAGCTTTGGCCAAGTGCGAAAATTATCGTGGCAGGGTCGAACTCGCTCCATGAAGTGTCAATCGGGCCAAGCGCACGAATGCCATTAAGTGCTGCGGTTGCCGCTTGCGACATGTTGCCTTCGCGCATACACACGTTTCGAATCTCCAAGTAGCCGCTTGCGACCGCGAATGTGATTGAGCGACCAGCACTTCCCCGTAGCACGGAGCTCGCTAAACGCGTCTGAATGTGAGCACGGACGCGCGCTAAAGAAACGTATACATCAACAAGTCCGTTGGATGACCACGAGCTGCGGATCTCAACCCCTAGCTTACTAGGTGGAGTCGAAACAGCCTTGCTTGACATTGGAATTGGTTGTGGCGGCACCTGTTCAAGAGCGCCACTCGTCGCCGGCGCGGACTGACAGCTCGCGACCATACACAAGGAAAGGAACGAGATAGAGAACCAAATTCTTGTGACCTTCGCCGTCAACCAACCGGCAGATAAACGCGCTCGCGAGCCAGACATTGCTGATGGCCGGCGGGAATAAGGCACTGGGAACGCCCTAATCATTGGACTGCTCGCTATTCAGGACGGTTTGGTGCCGTACCGTCAATGGGCCGCCAATTTTTGCCTTCGACAACTTGCCCTCG
>CALHXW010000039.1 GCA_938040325.1 uncultured bacterium
GGCGTATCAGCACAAGGTCCTGTTCTGGGGCATCCTGGGCGCCGTCGTCCTACGCGGCGTCATGATCGCCATCGGCGCCTACCTCATCGCCCAGCTCGACTGGATCTTCTACGTGTTTGGCGCCTTCCTCTTGCTCACGGCCGTGCGGATACTCCGGGGCGGCGATGAGACCATCGATCCCGAGTCGTCGCGGATACTGCGTTGGTCTAAGCGGATCTTGCCGATCGTCGAGCGCTACGACGGGGAGCGTTTCACGACCCGAGATGAGAACGGGAAGTTCGCGTTCACGCTGCTCTTTTTGGCGTTGATCATGGTCGAGATTAGCGACGTCGTGTTCGCGGTCGACTCGATCCCGGCCGTGTTTGGGGTGACCGACGACCCGTTCTTAGTCATGACGTCTAACATCTTCGCCATCTTGGGGCTCCGGGCGCTCTTCTTCGTCGTCGCCGGAGCGATGCGCGAGTACACCTACCTCAACATCGCCGTTGCCGCGGTGCTGGTCTTCGTTGGCATCAAAATGATGCTCTTTGAGGTCGCCCATATTCCGGCAGGCTGGTCGCTGCTTGTGATCCTCGTGGTGCTCGGTACGGGGATCGGTCTGTCGATCGTCCAGAAGCCGACTGTAGACGCGTCTGGTGACAGCGCGTCAGCCGACCCTAACGGCCGCACAATCGAGCCTCGTGCTGACGACGTCGAGTGAGCTGGCGCGCATCTAAGCCGCTCGCGCTCACACCAGATCGACGAAGAGTCCGCTGCGGAGGTTCAGCGGCCACTCGCTCCACGCCGGGGCGTCCTTGCGCTCCCAGCTGCGGCCAATCGCCGCGAGCCTCTCGTGAATGGCCTTGGCCTCAGCGGCGCTCGCGAGGGCGAGGTGGTGGGCGCGCAGGGCCTCGGTCGCCAAGCTGGCGTGGCCCGACACGGCGAGCCACGCGGCCACGGCAGCGTGAGCGTGCTGCCGCGTTGCCTCGTCGATCCCGTGGTAGAGGCGCTTTTGGAGCTGGTCGTGGCGGAACGCGTACTCCGGGCTTGATGAGAAGCGGTTCGAGTGTCTCGGAACGATGAGGCTCTGCTCGGTGAGCGTTCGGAGCTCGTCGTCGATCGGCCGCCCAAGGGTGGCCGCGATCTGAGCTGGCCAGAACCGGGTTCCGCTGATGGACGCCGCCTCGAGCACGCGGCGTGCCGCGGCAGGAAGTGACGTGCAGAGGGTGTCGAGCAACGCGTCTAGGTCCACCTGCTCGGGGTCGACGTCCTCCGCGAGTCGCCAGCGCCGATCCCGCACGATAAAGCGCTGCTCGACACCGATGCGCACAAGCTCTCGCACGGCGAATGCGTTGCCCTCCGAGCGACTCGCCAGCAGGGTCACGAGCTGGGGGTCGACGGCGCCGCGGAGCAGCAGGCTGGCAAGGTGGCCGACGCGTCCACGGTCGAAGCGCGAGAGCGTGACTGTTCGGTCGCAGCGCAGCTGGAGGGTGTCGTCCCGCGCCAGCATCAGGCAGAGCAACGGGCTCTCCGACAGCTCCATCGCGAGATAGAAGATGCAGTCGCGGCTTAGCCTGTCGAGGTGCTCGGCGCCACGGATCACAAGCACGACCGGCATCACCTCCAACAGTCCCTCGACGTAGTCACGCATCGCGATGAACACATCCAGCGTGTCGTCGGGGCCGTTGCCCATGGGGTCGGCAGCAAAGCGAGGCAGCTGCAGCAGGTGGTCGGTGATGCGCTCGACATCCTCATCGTCGAGCCGTGAGCCCCGTGTGCGCTCCACGGCGTCCCGGAGCTTGGTGCGGCACGCTGACGTGTCATCGTTTGGCCCAACGCCCGCGCGGTGGGCAAGGAACTCACCGATCGCATAGAGCGGCACGTGAGCGAGCCTGGCGTCCGCATGGACGACGCCGTAGGCGACCGTGCGCGTGAGGTCGTCGAGGTACTCGCCGAACTTGTTGAGAAGCTTCACCTTTCCGAGGCCGGCCGCCCCCTGAAGCATCAGGCTTCCAAGCCGCCGGTCGGCGACACAGGCGTTGTAGAACTCCTTGATGGTCGCCAGCTCGTCGCCGCGGGCAACCAGCGGTTCGTCGTCGGTCCATGCGCTCAGCGCGACCAAGACATGGGCTGGCTCGTCTGGCGTGACAACGACGACCTCGCGCGACTCGCGGTAGCCGGGGAGCGTGGCGCTCACCACGTATGCGCCCGGCGGCAGCATAAAGCCGCTGATCGGAGCCTCTCCGAGCTGATAGACCCGAGCCGCCTCGATGTTGTCGTCGGTGCCGAGCTCATAGACGTTGACCAGCGCTGCTGGCGGATAGCTACGGACGCTGATCGTCGCTTGCTGGCGGGCTCGGTCGACCGAACGCGCGGCCAGCGCGAGGTCGCCATTGAGCACGAAACCAGCGGTGTCGCCGCGCGTCTTGAGCAGATCGGCGCGACTCAGGTAGAGCTCGGCGAGGATGCCCTTGGCCCGGATGTGCTTGGGGTCGTACGCGAGCGCCTGCTGGAGGTGCTGGACCACATCGCCGAACGCCCGCGCTTCCACGAGCCGGAGGTGCTCGGCGGCGAGTCGGCGCTGCCAGACCTCGTCCCGCTCACGCAGAGGCGAGAGCTGATGCCCCCGGACCTGGTCTTCAGCGAGCTCGGCCTCCAGCACCGTGAGGCGCTCGCTGAGCTTGGAGTAGCGCTCCGCCGCGACCGCAGCGACAACCGTCTGTGCGTCGGCCAGCTCGGCGAGGCGCTCGCGCTCACGATGACCGTTGAGGTACGCCTCGATCTCCGCCCACATCGCGCGTGCACTCGGGTAGCGGTCGTCGCGCCGGCGGGCGAGGGCGCGCATGCAGATGCGCTCCAGCGCGTCAGGGATGTCGCGGTCAGGCGCACGCTCAGACGGTGCGACGATCGCCTCGCTAAGCAGCGCATCGAGCTGCTTGGCCGTCGTGGCCGCATTGAACGGCAGCTCGAGGGTCAGGACCTGGTAGAGAATGACCCCCAGCGAGTAGATGTCGCTGCGCGCATCCACGAGGTGGGTGTCTCCCCGCGCTTGCTCTGGCGACATGTAGTGCGGAGTCCCAATGACGACACCGGGCTCTTCGACGCGGCCGGCAAAGTAGGGTGGGCGGCCGTCGTCAGGCAGGACGCGCGCCACGCCCCAGTCCATGATCTGGACCTCGCCAAAGTCGCCGACCATGACGTTGTCGGGCTTGATGTCGCGGTGGACGACGCCGCGGGCATGAGCGTACTCGCACCCCATGCAGATGCCCTTGAGGTACTCGAGCAACCGGGCGAGCGTGTAGGTGCGCTTCGAGAAGTCGGTCTCGGCGCGTGCCTGCACAAGCACGTCTTGCAGCGTCATCTCGCCGACAAGCTTCATTGTGTAGTAGGGCGTCCCGTCGGCCAGAGTACCCAGCTCATGGACGGGAACGATGTTGGGGTGCTCAAGGCGGCCCATGAGGCGAGCTTCGAAGACCAAGGCGCGTGTGTAGGCCTCCTCACCGCGATGGTCCTTGCGGAGCGTCTTCATGGCGATGGTTCGGCCCATGTCCACATCGTGGACGGCATACACGATGCCCATGCCGCCTTCGCCGAGCACGGTGCCCTGCAGGTAGTCGCCTGCACGCTCCGCCGCCTGCATGTCGAACGCGCGCTCGCCGGGCAAGCGCAGCAGCGCGACCGGCTGGCGCAGGGTCGGGATTCCGACCCGGTCGGCAAGCGTCGCGCCTGGGCCCGAGCCGGTGGAGTGGGACCGTGCCACCGGCCGACGTGTGCGACGCGTCTCCGCAGGCGACGACTTGCCCTCAGCCAGCACCGCCGTCTTCGAGTCTGGAGCGCGCGCCGGCTTTGCCGGTTCAGGTGTGCCCTGGCGCCGCTGGGTTGTGGGTTGGTCGCTCGTCGTCTTATCTGTCCGCGCCGACGAAGGTGGGTGTAGATGCCAAACGGAGCGCGCGCGGTCGTGATGCGCCAAGGTCTGCGGGGCATCCAACGCTAGAGCAACTCAGGCGCCGGAACACCGACATCGAGCACATCGAGCCGGGAACACACGTTCGATCTCTACGGGTAGAGAAGGTGCGACCATAGCGTGGCGCCATCACAAACGAAAACGGCTGCGTGACGCACGGCAAGTGGGCGACGAGCCCAGCGCAAGGAGGCGGGCCCGCAAGGCGCGCTCTTTAGCGACCGCGATAGCAACGGGTTCGCTTCTGCGGACCTCGCGCAAAGCTCCGCATGTGAGGACACGCAAGAGCCCTCAGCGTCAGTCGTCCATCCTGGGTAGGATCGGGCCGATCGGCTCTGAGCGACCATAGGTCGCTCGCATGACCTTCTTCGGCCAGCGCGCTTGAAACTCGTCCCAGGTTGCTTCTGGCACGGCACCCGAGCGCCACAGCTTGTGAGCGTTAAACCAAGCCTCGCGGTCGCTTGCGAGGGCTCGGCGCTTGAGCGCGCAGGTGTTGCAGAAAAAAACGACGCCCGAGACGATCCGAGCGGAGGTCTGGAGGATGACTTCACGATCGATGTCTGCGCTCGTACAGCGCGGACACACGCCGTCGTGGTCGATCAAGCTGTCGTCAGACATGGCACATGCTCCTCACTGCAGGCTTGCGTCGGTAGCACCGCGGCTGGCCGCAGAACAAGCGCTGTTTTTGGGTGCTCTTCGTCAACGCTGCCCCAGCTCAACCTGCACCCGCATCCCCTCATGCTTAGCGACGGTCTCGAGGAACTTGCGGAACGCGGGGTAGTCGTTCGGGGCGATGCGCGTGGTCTCGACAATGAGCTCACGCTTGACCTCGAACCCTGCGTCGATCGGCGTTAGCTCCAGCTGGTAGGAGCCAAAGCGGCTTGTCTCCGACAGCTTCTGGGCGGGTGTGATGACAACAGAGCCGAGCGGCAGCGAGACGGTCAGTGTCTCACGCTCGTGCTCAGGGGAGTCCAGCACCAGCGTCTGCTGCCGTGTCGCTAGCCGCCCGTACCGCTCCAGCATGTCGTTGGGCGACAAGGAGATCGGCACGTCGAGTCGCTGGCCTTCGACGCGCGCCAGCCCCGGTAGCTTGGCCTGGACATCGATGGTGACAGGAACGCCCAAGTCGTCGAGGTGCGCGTAGCTCGCGCGCACGACGCTCGCTCCTGCGTGCTGCCGCGCGAGAATGCTCCCGAGCAGCTCGTCGCGGCGCGACACGTCTTGGAACATGGCGCGCATACGTGAGGCGGTCGTGCCTGCGATGGTCTCTTTGAGGTCCATCACGGCGTCGCCATTGGCCACAACGGTGTAGGCGGTGCTACTAACGACTGCGTTCTCGGCAGGCGTCGACACCGGGATTCGCGTGAGGACCGGAGGGCTGTCGTCGTTGACCCGGATCCGTAAGACAACCGCGCCTTGATCGAGCTTTGGCAGCTCGCCGAGGCCAGAGTACTCGGCGGTGCCGTCGAGGTAGGTGTCGAGCTCGGGGACATACGAGATGGCATGGTTGAACGCCCAGAGCGTTGCCGGCGCTTCCGAGATGGCCCCGTTGTCGCGCGTGCGGACGAGCACGAGGTCTGCGTCCACACCGACCTCCTCAAGCATCGAGATGAAGAGAGACGCCTTGTCTTTGCAGTCGCCATAGCCGCGCTTGGCGATGTCGGTGACACGGTAGGGCTTGAACCCGTGGATGCCGAACTCGATCCCGACGTAGCGGGTCGTCTTGACGACCCACTCGTGGACAGCGGCGACTTTCTCCCGGGTCGTCTTCAGTCCGCGCACCAGGTCGCGAGCCGTCGACCGGAGCTCCGACGAGAGCTCAAGCTGCGGCCGGACCAGGGTGCGGTACCAAGCAGCTAGAGACTCCCAGTTGGAGAAGGTGGAGACGTTCACGTAGGCGCCGACGTCGCCGTAGCCCGGCATCTGCGGCTCGACGGAGATCGGCGTCATGCCGTCGACGGTCCATGTGAAGCGCTGGAGCGTGCCGTCATCCGAGCGCGTGATCGCGGGCTTCGGCATGCGCTCGGAGTGATGGTAGAGCGGTCGGCTCGCGGGTGCCTCGACCACCACCTCCAGCCGGTGTTTGAGGACGTCGCTTTGAACCGGCAGCAGCACGCCGAAGAAGTCGCCGAAGATGTTGCGCTGCCCAACCTCGTCGGTACGCGTCTGCACGTGGACAATGTCGCCTGGCGCTACCGAGGCGAACCGAACCACGCGCAGCGCGCGCAGCGTGTAGATCCCCATCTGCTTGCCGCTTGGTCGGTGGTCGAACACTTGGCTCGGTCGCGACTTGGTCCCGTCTGGGTGGACGACCTCAGCCTCCACAAGCTCGACGCGGTCCTCGCCAGGCGTGAACGGAAAGACCATCTGCGTGTAGCGCTCAGTGGCGCTGTCATCGACGATGCGCACTACCTGCTGACGAAACTGCGAGGACAGGCCGCTCGGGTGGACCTTCACGACCGTGCGCTCGAGCAGAACTTCCGCACCTGCTGCGGCCGACTCAGGCACCGGGGGCGCTGCGTCGACGACCGCATCGAGCGGAGTCGCCCAGAGGCTTGCGAGGGTGTCGCTCGACGTCAGCTGTCGCCGGTAGTCGGCGAGCCCGCGGTTTTGAGGCGCCAGCTCTAGTGCGCGGTCGAACGCAGCGACCGCGGCGGACTGGTTGCCGTCGAGCAGCAAGATGCGGCCACGCGTCTCGTGGAGCTCGGGGCTGTCGGGGTGAAACGCAAGGCCTGACGCGACGGCCTCAAGAGCGGCTGCCCGGGTCTCGCTTCGAAGCGCAAGGGCCCGCGCAGCGAGCAGGTGAGGGGTGGACGCATAAGGCCGCCTCGAGAGGGCATCTCCCACGACGGTCGCCGCGGCGTCAATCTCGCCGCGTCGACGGGCGAGATTGACCGCGCGTCGCAGCGGCTCGAGGCTGCCGCCGGCTAGGGCCAAGACCTCTGCCCAGGCGTCTGTTGCTGCCTCAAGCTGGCCGACAGCCTCAAGGAGGCTCGCGCGCAGCGCCAAGAGTCGGCCCGAGTGTTCTGCGCCGCGCTTGCTCCGCTTGGCAAGCGCCCGCTCAAGTCGCGCCAACGCGGCTTGTGCGTCGCCGACGGCCATGACTTTCGACGCGTCGTGAGCGATCGCGGCGGGGTGCGTCGGATCGGCGCTGGCAAGGCGGCGTGCCCAGCTGTCGGCGCCTGCAACGAGTCCCTGTGCGGCGTGGGAGTCCACCAGACCAGCCATTGCCTCGGCGTCACCCAAGCTGGCGGCGCGCTCGAAGGCTGCGAGTGCCCGGCTCTTGTCAGCGACCTCGGCACGGGCGAGGGCGGTCCACAGCCGGGCATCGTCCGGGTCCTCTTGGGTCGCGATCTCCAAGGCGTTCGCGGCCCGGCGGGCGGTCGCTGGCTCGGCATCGACATAGAGCCTCAGCAGCCCCAGCTGTCGCGGGGTCTTCGCCATCTCGCCGAGGGCCTTGGGTAGCCGCTTGGAAGGTGTGAACGTCGCAAGCGTGTCTCGCTCACGCGGGGCCCGGACGACAAGTCCCTTGGGGGCCAGGCCGCGCTTGTCGATGATCCGGACGATCGTTGCCGGCGCCTGGGTAGCGTGGCCAACACGCACTTGGAGGTGGTGAATGCCCTTGTTGAGTCGGACGGGCACGGCATGCTGCCAGTCCGTGAGTTGACGCTCGCCCTCCCACGAAAAGAGCTCCTTGCCGTCAAGCCACGCGGCGTTCGAACCGTTGGTGCCGGCGACGATCATCACGTCAACAGGCTTGGGGACCTCAAGGGCGAAGCGGACGTAGGCATGGGCGTCGGCGTGGTGGTCGATGAGATCGTCGAGCTGGAGCGGTCCCGTCAGCGCCGCGTCGGCAAAGGGGCGCCACGTGACGTCATCGACGACACCACGGCGGGTCTCGGTGGCGCTGTAGGCTAGAGGGGGCTCAGAGCTCAAGCCGGTCAAGGGGCCAAAGACGGCGCCGTTCATCAGCACGCCGGCCTCACCGAGTGCCGCACGTGCCTTCGAGGGTGAGACGACGTGGCTCGCGGCTGCGAGGGTGCCCATGGCTTCGCCAGCGAGCCACGGAACGCGGGTCCGCTTGGCGATCGACTCGGCGACCGGAGCGAGCTCGGCCCAGCCGCCGGGGACCGAGGTGGCGAGGCGTTGAGCCTCGGAGAGGGCAATGTGCGCGTCGACGCCTTTGCTGCGCTTGAGCGTGGCGATGTGCCAGTCGAAGGTTGCGCGGTGCGTCAAGGCCGTGGCCGTGGGTGTCGGTGCCGCGGCGTGGGGCAGCGAGACGCCGCTGATGAGCGTAGCCGCAGCGAGTGCGAGGCCAAGCATCGGCATGAGCCACCAGGCCCCGCCCACCGTGGTCAGCTCTCTGCCTGTCTTCACTCGACGTGCTCCAGCCCCGGGGCAGGGAAGCGCGCGCAGAGCGCCTTGACGTCGGCGGCGATGGCGCTCAGCCGCTCGGCATTGTCGGCGTTCGTGGCGACGTCGGCGATCCACGCCGCGATTTGGTCCATCTCTTCGACGCCGAATCCGCGGCTCGTGACCGCTGGGGTTCCCAGCCGGATGCCGCTCGGATCCTTCGGTGAGCGCTCGTCGAACGGGATCGCGTTCATGTTGCAGACAATCCCAGCGGCGTTCAGAGCGCGGGCCATGGCGCCGCCTGACGTGCCCAGCGGCGTCACATCAACGACTAGGAGGTGGTTGTCCGTGCCGCCGGTCGTGAGCGTGAAGCCCCGCTTCTCCAGGGACGTGCCGAGTGCCTTTGCGTTGTCGACGACTTGCTGGGAGTAGCGCTTGAACTCAGGTGTCGAGGCTTCCCCGAGGGCCACGGCAAGGGCGGCAGTCGTGTGGTTGTGCGGCCCCCCCTGCAGTCCCGGGAAGACCGCTCGGTCGATCTTTTTGGCGACCTTCTTCTTGCACAAGATCATGCCGCCGCGTGGTCCACGGAGGGTCTTGTGCGTCGTCGTCGACACGACGTCAGCGTGGGGGAACGGGCTCGGATGGACACCGGCAGCGATCAGTCCTGAGATGTGAGCGACATCGCAGACCAGGTAGGCTCCGACGCTGTCGGCGATGGCGCGGAAGCGCGCAAAGTCGATCACGCGCGGGTAGGCGCTGCCGCCGCAGATGACGACCTTAGGCTTGTGCTCCAAGGCCAGTGCCGCGGCCTGGTCGTAGTCGATGAGGTGGCTGCCTTCATGGACCCCGTACTGCACGGCGTTCCAAAACTTGCCGGTCGCCGACACCTTCCACCCGTGCGTGAGGTGGCCGCCTGCTGGCAGCGACATCCCGAGCATGGTGTCGCCTGGCTTCATCAGCGCGGTGAAGACCGCCAGGTTTGCTGGGCTGCCAGAGTAGGGCTGCACGTTTGCGTGCTCGGCACCGAAGAGCGCTTTGGCTCGGTCGATCGCTAGCTGCTCGACGACGTCGATGTGGGCTTGGCCCTCGTAGTAGCGCTTGTCGGGGTAGCCTTCGGAGTATTTGTTGGTCAGGACCGTGCCGGTCGCCGCGATGACGGCCGCGCTGGCGTAGTTCTCGCTAGCGATGAGACGGATCTGATCCCGTTGCCGGGTCTCTTCCGCGACAATGAGGTCTGCGACCTGGGGGTCGGTCGAGGCGATAACGTCGTAGTTCATGTCTTGAGCAGCTCCCTGACGTGGTCGACATACTTGGCGGCGCTGGCCGGAGCCCGGTCGATGAACGCCTGGTAGTGGGGACGTGCCGCGTCGAGGCCATCGGTCTCGTGGACCAGCCTCGCGAGGTTGTAGTGGGCCCAGTGAAGGGTGGGGTCAGACGCGATCGCAGCCGCGTAGTGCTTGCGGGCGGCGGCCTTGTCGCCGTTCTGCTCAGCGGTCGCACCCATGCTCAGCTGCGCATAGGGGTTGTTGGTCACGTCGCTGTCGGCATCGCCACCCTCGAGCGTAAAGAGCGCCACCTGCGTCGTGAGATCGTTGGGGTTGAGGCGGAGCGCTTCGCGGAGAGCCGCTTTGGCCTCGTCGACCTGCCCGAGCGCGAGGTACGCGCTGCCAAGCAAGTAGTGTGCGTCAACCGAGCTAGGCGCGAGCTCCGCGGTCCGCTGGGCGACCGCGAGCGCTTCGACGGGGTAGCCAACGCCGAGGTACGCTTCGATGAGCGTGAGCTGCGGCTCGAGCGCCATGGGTGCCATCTTGGATGCACGCTCGGCAAGCGTGAGCGCCGCTTGCGCCTCGCCGGCCATCATCGCGGTGATCGCGAGGTTTACGACAGGTGCTGCGTGGCTCGGAGCGGTCCGCTGAGCACGCTCGAACGCAGCCTTCGCAGTGACCAAATCCCCAGAGCTGAGGGCGGTGGCGCCGGCTGCCATATCCGCGCTCGCCGCGCTTGGAACAGGGGGCAGCGGTGTCAGCTCGCCAGCTGCCGCAGCGGCCGGGACATCGGTCGTTGCGGGTACGGTCGGCGTGGAGCTGCACGCCGTCACCATGAGCTGCGCGGCGATGAAGCTGGTCATCGCCAGCAAGAGTCGAGTTTTCATGGTGCTTGTCCTGCTCCTAACCGCGGTGCTGGTCCTGCAGACGATGCCTGCCAGAGTGTGATGAGCGAGGGGGCGGCCGCGGGGAGCGGTCTCGAGCTCATCGGCGCTATGGTGCGCATCACGACGTCATCAGATGTTGCCTTTCTGACCTACGACGCCCGAGCGCGCCTGTCACGCGTCGAACGGCAGGCGCGGCCTACTTGCTTGCGCACCGCTGTTGTAGCGCTACACAGGTTGATAGGTCTGAAGGTCGTCTTTAACGACAGCGAGCTCGATCGTGGCGCCGCGCGTCGCGGGGTAGCCGTGCTTTTGGCCGTCGAGGTACACCGCGTTGTGGTCGCTGCGCGAGATGAGCGTTATCGGTCCAGCCACGACGCCCTGGAGCAGCTCCGGCGCGTGGTGCTTGCCGCGGAAGGGCTCGCGGACAACGTACTGCAGTCGCGGGTCGTCATGGGACATCGCGACGCCCCCCGCTGAGCGGACGGCTCCTGACGCGCCCGTGGATGTGCAGACCCACACGCCTGACGAGAGCTGGATCTCGCCACGGTCGCCGACAGCGATCGCATACCGTGACGCTGCGACCGGCGAGGTGTTGGCGAGCAGGACGTCGTTGAGCGCCATGTAGGGCAGGGCGCGGCCGTCGATGTTGGCACGCAGGCGATGCAGTCGCCGCGTCGGTGCTCGGCCCTCGAGGGCCTCCACGAGCTGGGTTGGGAATGCCGCTGGAGCGACCGTGCAGTAGAAGCCCTCGCTGGTGGACGGGCTCGAGTTGACCCCGAGGACAGGCACGACACGGTTGCAGTGTCGCGCGGCCCACAAAAACGTACCGTCACCACCGACGGTGACGACGAGGTCAGCTTCCCCCCAAGGCGCCTGCGTCTCACCGGTGGCGACAAAGTGCGTCTGCAGTCCATGTTCATCAAGCGCGTGTCGGACACGATCGACCGACGCGGCGTGCTCAGACCGGGCGAGCGCAGCCCGAGAGGCGACCGCAGCGACCTGGGCGTCGGTGACGCCAGTGGCGGCATCAGCCTCGCGTTTAGGAGCTGGCTCGGCCGCCGGAGCTGTCGGCGCAGCAGCACGCGGTTTCGTGACCACGAGGACGAGTTTCGACTTCAACAGCAGCACATCTCCAAGACGTCCGGAGGAGCGGACGCACTCTAACAACTTCGGACGCGTTTTGCAGGACCTGCGGACTGCGAGCCGGTGAGGGAGCGAGCGTCCATAAGCGCCGGCAAACAACGGGTGCTGTTGATCCCTGCGTTGGCCGTCTATGGTCGCCCCATGGCAACTTCATCGAGTCGCCGGCAGCGCGTCGCCGGCTTGAAGATCGAACGCTGGGCTCACGGCGGCGACGGTGTGGCGTTGCCGAGCGATGGCCCACTGGCAGGCCGCGTGGTGTTCGTTAGCGGTGGCGTGGTGCCCGGCGACACGGTCGCAGGGCGACTGGTCAAGAAGAAGGCGCGCTGGGCCCGCGTCCAGCTCGATGCGATCGACGTGCCGAGCCCAGAGCGGGTCGAGCCCCCCTGCGCGCACCAAGCAGCGTGCGGCGGATGTCCGTGGATGGTTGGCGCTCCGAGCGCACAGCGTGCGTCGCGGACGGCGATCCTCTTTGGGGAAGCCCGCAAGCACCTGCGCTGGACGGCCGACGAGGCCGAACGCCTTATTGAGATGGCGCCGGACACGAGCGCGGCTGGGTACCGGCACAAGGTTCGATTGAGCTTTGAGCGCCGCGACGGCCGGGTCACGCTTGGCTATCGGGCGCGCCGCGGTCACGCGATCATCGATGTCGCGGAGTGTGTGGTCGCCCACCCGACGATCAACGCTGCGCTGCCCGGCGTGCGGGACCGCCTGGCGGACGTGCCGCTGGCAGCAGGCGAGGTTCACCTCGTTGCCGGCGATCGCTCTGTCGCCGTGGTCATCGCCGGTCCTGGCCACCGCACGGTGGTCGGTGAAGACGCCACGACGCTGGCGTTTGGCGGGCTGCCGTTGCGGGTTGAGGCCGACCAGTTCGTCCAGGCCAACCCCGCCGTGATCAACGACATCATCGCGCGTGTCGAGGGATGGGCGCGCGAGTGTCAACCAGGTGTCGCGGTCGAGCTCTTCGCTGGGGGCGGCACGCTCACGCCAGGGTTGTGGCGAGCAGGACACACCGTGTCAGCGTTCGAGCTAGACGCTCGCGGTCGCGCGTCGTTCCGCACGCGTGCTCGATCCTTCGGCGCTTGTGGAGAGGCCAGTGAGCTCTACGGCTGCGATCTCTTCGCGGTGGGCGTGCCTCTGCCGGCACCACCGCGGCCGAGGCTCGTGCTCTTGGACCCGCCTCGAGCTGGCGCCGCACCGCTGCTGCCGTGGCTACGGGCGTGCGGCGCGGAGCGCATTATCTACATCAGCTGCGACGTCGCCACAGCGATGCGCGACCTTGCAGGCCTCACCGAGGCTGGGTCCTACAGCGTCGTCGAGCTGGTCGGTTTCGATGTCGCGCCGCACACCGGTCACCAAGAGCTTGCGGTCCTCCTCGCACGCCGAGCGTCAGCAGCGGATTGAGGCGTTGGAGCCGCACGAGCGCGGCCATCCTAACCTGCGCGTCGAAGCGCCTCGACCAGTGTCGTGATGTCGGACTCGGTCGTCAGCTCCGTGCACGTCACAAGCAGCGCGTGTTGGTGCTGCTCGTCGAACTGCCCAAGCGCGATGCCGCACCCAACGTCTGCGCTGCCGAGCTCGGCCACGAGCTCCGATGCGGGGCGCGGGGTGCGGACGACGAACTCGTGGAACGTCGGGCCGTCGTACCAGAGCGCGTAGCCGTCGAGCGCGGCAATCGCCGCTTTCGTCTGCTCCGCTCGCAGGTGGGAGGCCGTCGCGATCTTCTTGAGCCCCGCAGGGCCGAGCAAGGTCATATAGATCGTTGCGGCCGTCGCCATCAGGCCTTGGTTGGTGCAGATGTTGGACGTCGCCTTCTCACGGCGGATGTGCTGCTCGCGGGTCGACATCGTCAAGACGAAGCCACGCTCGCCCCGGCTGTCGAGGGTCTGGCCGGAGATACGCCCCGGCATCTGTCGGATCATCGCCGAGCGGGTACCGAAGAGCCCCAGGTGCGGTCCACCGAACGAGGCCGGCACGCCGAGGCTCTGGCCTTCACCTGCGACAATGTCGGCCCCGAGGCTGCCAGGAGACGCCAGCAGTCCGAAGGCAATGGCCTCCTGGAAGCCGGCAGTGAGCAACGCGCCATGGTCGTGGCAGAGCGCACTGGCGGCCGGGATGTCATCCATCGTGCCGTAAAACGTCGGGTAGCCGACGATCGCGCCTGCAGCGCCGGCGTCGAGCTCGCGCTCGAGGGCTGTCAGATCGGTGGTGCCGGCCGACGTGACCGGCAGCTCCACGTAAGCGGCTCCAGCGTTGCTCACGAAGAGCTCGATCACCTCGCGGTAGTGCGGGTGCAGCGCGCCGGAGACGAGCACACGTGCGTCGTTGCGCTTCTTGACCCGAAGCATCATCAGCGCGGCTTCGGCGCAGGCGGACGCGCCGTCGTAGAGCGACGCGTTGACGACCTCGGTACCCAAGAGCTCACTGACCATCGTCTGGAACTCGAAGATGATCTGTAGCGTGCCTTGCGCGACTTCCGGCTGGTAGGGCGTGTACGCGGTGTAGAGCTCACCGCGCAGCAAGAGCTGACTCACCGCGGTGGGGATGTGGTGACGGTAGGTGCCGCCACCAAGAAACGACGTCGCCCGCGACGCGGTCGTGTTGCGCTGGGCAAGCTGGCCCATATGCGAGAGCAGGTCGGGCTCGCTCATCGCGCTCGGCACGTCCAAGAGCCCAGCAACACGAAGAGCCTCGGGGATGTCGGCAAAGAGGTCGTCGACGCAGGCGACGCCGATGGCCTCCAGCATGAACTGACGGTCGGCGTCGGTATGGGGGATGTACCGCATCAGTGGTCCTCGGCCTCAAGGTGCGCCCGGTAGGCATCGGCGTCGAGCAGGCCTTCGGCATCGCCTGTGACCTTGAGCTTGACGATCCAGCCGTCTCCATAGGGCGAGGCATTGACCAGCTCCGGCTCGTCCTCAAGCCGCTCGTTGATCGCAACGATCTCGCCGGAGAACGGCGCGTACAGATCGGACACGCTCTTGGGCGACTCGACGGTGCCAAACGCATCGCCCTTGTCGACCGTGTCGCCCACCTCAGGCAGCTCCACCATCACAACGTCACCAAGCTGGGCTTGGGCGAAGTCGGTGATGCCAACGGTCACAACACCGTCGTCACCGGTTTGGGCCCACTCGTGGTCGGCGGTGTAGCTCAGGTCGTTTTTCACTTCAGCCATGACAACCTCGGGATTAGTCGCGGGAGAGGAAGGGTAGCTTGACCACGCGTGCGCTCTTGGTGCGCCCGCGGCAGTCGATGGTCAGTTCAGTGCCCGTGTCGCTCAGTGCGACAGGGACGTAGCCGAGCGCAATGGCGCGGCCCGTGGTGGGAGACTTCGTGCCTGATGTCACCGACCCGACGACCGCGCCAGCGTGCGCGATGGGGTAGCCAGGGCGGGGGATGCCGCGCTCGGTCAGCTCGAGTCCAACAAGCTTTCGGCTGACACCTTTGGCGGCCTGCGCCACCAGCGCGTCACGGCCTACGAAGTCGCCATCGTCGAGCCGCACGACCCACTCCAAGCCTGCTTCCAGCGGGGTCGTGGTGCGGTCGATGTCGTTGCCGTAGAGAGCGTACGCCATCTCAAGTCGCAGCGTGTCGCGCGCTCCGAGGCCGACTGGGCCAACGCCAAGGTCGGCTCCCTGCGTCATCAGCGCGTCCCACAGCGCCATCGCGACGCTGTTGGGGGCGTAGATCTCGCCACCGCGCTCGCCGGTGTAGCCGGTCGTGGCAAAGAGGACGGACGTGCCGGCAAACGTTCGCTCACGGATGCGAAACGGACGCAGCTTCGAGGTCTTGCCGATGACTCGGTCGAGCAGCTCGGTCGCATGCGGTCCCTGCACCGCGATCTGAGACCAGCTGTCGCTCTCGTCGGTCAGCTCGACATCCCCGCGAAGGTGCTCGCGCATGTGGGCGACGTCGGTGTGTCGGTTGGACGCGTTGACGCAGATGAGGACGTCGTCGTCGGCAAGGCGGTAGACGATCATGTCGTCGACGATCGTGCCGTCGGGCGCACACATCGCAGTGTACTGGGCGCGACCGTTGGCGATGCGGTTGAGGTCGTTGGTTGCAAAGCGGTTCGCAGCGGCGAGCGCGTCCTTGCCGCGCAGCCGGACCTCGCCCATGTGGGAGACATCAAAGAGTCCGACTGCCTCGCGCACCCGCGTGTGCTCCGCGACGATTCCGTCGTACTGGATAGGCATCTCGAAGCCTGCGAAGGGCACGAGACGCGCCTTCAACGCAACGTGGGCGTCGTAGAGCGCGGTGCGAGCGAGTTCGGACACGCTGCCTCCTCTAGGTTTCGTGAGCGGTCGCACGCGGGACTATAGTGGTGCGTTTCAGGCTGGGCTACAGGATTCGCACGAGGCAAGCCTAGCCCTAGTTATAGATGCCGGAAGTTTGTTCCTAGGTCCCGACAGGCCGTCGTCGAGGTCGAGATCCGACGACGCCGACGTGTCGGGACCCTTCAAGAAGTCGGACCGAAGAGATCGGCGATGGACCGTCGAGGAGATAGGAACGAACTTCCGATCTCTGCAACTAGCTGCCGAACTCGCGCTTGGTGGCCATGCGAAGCCTGCTGGCGAGAACGCCAGCCACCCGCCGTGACACCATGGGGTCGAGCATCGCTGCTTCGAAGTGCTCGTGCCCAAGGACCCAGCAGGAGGTCGTTCCTTTGGCACGAGCTGCAGCGGTCCGGGTGTTGCCGTCGATGAGTGCTACCTCACCGAAGCAGGACGGTGCGTCGAGGGTGTTGAGCACGGTGTCGTTGATCGCGATCTCGATCCTGCCTGACGACAGGAGGTAGAGGGCGTTTGCCTCGTCGCCGTAGCTAAAGAGGACTTCGCCATCGGTGTAGTGCTCTTGCGACAGCGCAAGCGCCATGCTCACCAGCGCGTGGGCAGGTACATCTGCAAAGAGGCTGATCCGCTTGAGGTGCGCGATTCGCTCGAGCAGCTCGGCAACCGGACGCGGGAGCGGACGACGACCGTTGCTCGTCGCCACACGCTCGACCGCCTGCAGCCAGCGCTCATCGCCGAGGACGTCTTCGGGAGAGCTCTCCCCGGTGCCTGCGGCGGCGGCAGCAACGACGGCCTCCGGGGCAAGCTTCATCATGTCGTTCATGATCGCGACGAACGTTGGCGCTTGGCTCTCACCTGCAGCGTTGAGGGCTCTAAAGGAGGTCCAATAGAGCTCAGCGGCGCGCGTACGGAGCCGCAGGCTGTCGAGCTTTCCGTCGAACGCACGCTCGATGGCCTGTGAGGCTGCGTCCACCGCGGCCAGTCGTCCTTCGGATGCCTCGTCGAGGAGCGGGTCGATCCGCTGGACATGGCGCGAGATCGTCTCCTCGCGGAGTCGCGCCTCGCGGCGTCCGTCGAGGTAGGCCTCGACCCCCTCGAGGAGGTCGCGGACGGAAGGCGGCCGGTCTTCTGGGCGTCGTGCCAGCGCGCGCATCGTCAGCTCGTCGAGCTCGCGAGGAATCCGTCGGTTGGGGGCGCGACGCGCCGGTGATGGGAAGTCTTCCCAGACGAAAGGGCCCCCTACGCCAGACGACGCACGCGGCATCGGCAGTTCCGTGGTGAGCAGCTCGTAGAGCAGAACACCCAGCGACCAGATGTCAGCACGCTCATCGAGGATGTCCGGATCGGAGCCAGAGGCTTGCTCCGGCGACATGTAGCCTGGGCTGCCGCTCCAGAGCTCTCGCCGCGCCTGGGCTTTACCGCCAGCGCCGAGGACTTTCGCGAGACCCCAGTCCGAGACCCACACCTCGCCGAGAGGACCGATGATGATGTTGGCGGGCTTGAGGTCGCAGTGGACCACGCCGCGCTCGTGGCAGAACACGATCGCACGCAAGATCTGGGCGAAGTACTCGAGGAGTCGGGGGAGGCGAGGCTCCTCAGCGCCCCGCTTTCGTCGGTCGAGGATGCGGTCGAGCGGCTCACCTTCGAGCCGCTTCATGGTGTAGTAGGGGCCAAAGACCTCGCTGCTGCCGGCGTCGTACACCGGCACGATGTTCGGGTGGTCAAGGGCGCCGGTAATGACGGCCTCCTCAACGAAAGCGCGCCGCATGATCGGCTCCGCAGCGTGGTGGTCGCGGAGCGTCTTGAGCGCCACGGTGCGGCGTAGCTGACGGTCGGCCGCTAGCTGGACGGTACCGATGCCGCCGTGGCCGATCACCGCCCCGAGGGCATAACGCTTGTCCCCCTCATCGGTGAGCTTCGGACCGTCTGGGGACAGACCCGGGTGGAGCGAGTCCCGGCTGTCGCTGATCACCGGCCGTCGCGTCTCATGTGCGCGCCGAATCGGTCGACTCCGGGAACGTTGCCCTAGGTTGCGCGTGGTGTTCGCGCGCAGGGTCGCGACGACGGAGTCAGAGTCTGAAACCCTGGGCCGTCGCAGGTTCTTTTCGTCATCGATTGCCACCCGCTGAGTATAGACACGTCATCAGAATCTGCGAGTCCCTTACGCAGACCGTCGTCCTGGCCGGTTGTGCTTTGTTCACGACGGCTGGTCCAAAGGCCGTCGGGCACTGGGCCGGCAGCCGCTTGTCTGACGTGCGAAGTGCCGGGGCGCTCGGCAGACTTCGGCAGCGGTCGGCCGCTCGCTGAGACGGAAGGGGGGCGTCCCAGCACCTAGCGCAAGACGTGAACGCTCGTAACCGACCTCGCGGCGTTTGGCTCCGTTTGAAGACTCTGGCGACAGTAACCAACCGTGCGGTGCTCTAGCAGCGTTCGGGGAATGCAATTCCCGATGACTTCGTGATGCGCACCACTGAGGCAACAACCTCAAGATCACCTTCCCAGAAACCGCATTGCCCGGCAACGCTGCTAGCCCCGCTTCGTCGCACGCTCAGCAGCCTCGACGGTGTTGGCCAAGAGCGACGCAACGGTCATCGGGCCGACACCACCCGGGACCGGCGTGATCATCGCCGCGTTTGCTGCACCGCTGTCGGCCACGTCTCCGACGATCTCGCCGTTGGGGAGTCGGTTGATTCCGACGTCGATGACAATGGCACCGGGTCGCACCCAGCTAGACGTCACCAGCCCAGGGATTCCCACCGCGGAGATGAGAATGTCAGCCTGGCGTGCGTGCGCTGCAGAGTCGAGCGTGTGGCGGTGGCAGGTCGTGACCGTCGCATTCGCGGCCAAGAGCAACGCGCCCAGCGGTCGGCCCACGATGACGCTGCGTCCCAGAATGACCGCATGACGTCCCTCGATCGGGACGTCGTAGGCACGCAGGAGATGAAGAATCCCGCGTGGCGTGCACGGGCTCAGTCCGTCCTGGCGTCGGAGGAGGGCTGCCGCGTTGTGAGGATGAAGGCCATCGACATCTTTCGCCGGATCCAGCCCAGCGATCGTGTGCTGAACGTCGATGTGGTCTGGCAGGGGCAGCTGGACGAGGATACCGTGGACAGCGGGATCGAGATTGAGACCGACGATGGCGGCATCCAGCTCCGCTTGGGTGATCGTTGCCGGGAGTCGCACCACCTGAGAGCGGATCGATGACTTGTGGGCCATCCGTTCCTTGATACGCACGTAGATGGCGCTCGCAGGATGGTCGCCGACCAAGACCACGGCCAGCCCAGGCACGATACCGGCGGCAGCGAGCTTACGCGCGCGGCGCCGAACATCCTTGCGGAGAGAGCGTGCCACCTGTTTTCCATCGATGATCGTCGGCATAGCCATTCAGCTATGATCCCGGTGGCCGTCGGTCAACCACTGTGCGTCCCGGCTGTCCCAGCGGCTTAGGTGCGGCGATTGTGGCGACCGAATCGCTGATCCGCTTGGCGGGCGAGGGTTGGCAACAGGGCCGCGCCGATCCCGAGCCCGACGCACAGGCCGCCGAGGTGGGCGCCGTGGTCGACGCCCATGGTGCCGGCGGTTGCGGATACGAGCACGTTCGAGACGAGGATGACCCCACCCACAAGCGTGGCCGTCGTGTAGCGAAGCGGGATGCGGCCGTAGCGCCTCTGGAACCACAGGCCAACGAAGAGCGCCATGCCCGCGAGCCCGCTGATGGCACCGCTGGCCCCCACCGTGTCGACAGGCAGATCCATCACGAGACGAAACAGGATGCTGACGAGGCCGCCGCCTACCGCGCAGAGCAGATAGACGCCCAAAAACCGTGCGTGACCGAGGACTTGCTCGAGGATTTGCCCCACGAGGATCAGCGCAGCCATGTTTAACACGACGTGCTGCCACGCCGGTAAGTGCACGAACGGGTAGGTGAGCAGGGCCCATGGCCTCGCGAGGTTCGGTGGGAGCGAGAGCGTCTGGTAGATGGCACCGCTCTCGTCGACCCGCTTGAGCAGGACGAACGCTGCGAGCGTGAGGCTGACCAAGACCCAGACGACGAACGGGTCTCGGGTGCGGAACATCGCCCGAAAGGCGCGCACCAGCGAACGTTCCGTCTGAACGTCGGCCTGCGCGTCTCGGAGAGCGACGACCTCGGCCAAAAGATCGAGCCGGTCAACGGCTGCATCCGCCCGCTCGGCGCCGGCCAAGTGGGTCAGCAGCCGACTCCGCGGACGCGTCAGCAGCGTGCGATGGTGCTTGTCGAGTCGCGCCTGGTCTGCGTCGCTCAACCCCAGGGTGGCGAGGCGCTCAGCGGCTGCCTGCCGAGCTGTGTCCGACAGGCGTGGGTTGTCCTTCGCTGCTGAGAGTGCGACCGGCGACGCGTCGTCCTTGATATAGGCGAGGACATCGGCGGCTCGACAGGCATCGACACGCTCGCCCCAGATCCCTCGGAGGTAGTAGGGAAGGCGGTCCCACAGCGCAGATGCGACCGCGGCCCCGGAGAGCCGTGTGAGCTGCGTTGTCTGGCCAGGTGCGGTCGGACTGGCCAGTGAGCGGTGTGGTGTGTTGGAGGGAGTCCCCATGCGGCATCGATACCACTTCCCGGCGGTTTCGAAAATCACGGCACGACGCGAGGCGGCGATGTCACTTTACCTGCCTGGTGCCGCAGTGGTAGCACGCCAGGCATGGACGGATCGTTTTGGCGGCAGCGGTGGGCAGACGGGCGGATCGGCTTTCACGCCGCGGCGGCCAACCATCATCTGCTCGCTCATGCGGACCGGTTTCTGCCGGAGACGGGCGGCCGTGTCCTTGTGCCGCTCTGCGGCAAGACCGTCGACCTCACGTGGCTCTCGGAACGCGGGCATGACGTCGTTGGTGTCGAGCTCGTCGAGAGCGCTGCTGTCGCCTACTTCGCCGAAGCAGGCCACGTCCCGACGGTTGCCGACATCGGTCCCTACACCGCCTACAGCCATGGCCGAGTCACGATATTGGTCGGCGACTTTTTGGCTCTAACGCCTGCCATCCTTGGGCCGGTCACCCACATCTATGACCGGGCCGCCATGATTGCGCTTCCCCCGGCGATGCGGGTTCGCTTCGTTGAGGTGATGCGTCAGCACATGACGCCTGGTGTGACGCTGCTCTTGCTCACCATGACGTACGACCAGGCCGCTCTCCCGGGCCCTCCGCACTCTGTCGACACCGCCGAGGTGATGCTCGGCTACGCGGATGGCTGCACGGTGGAGCTGCTCGCCCAAGGCGACGCCGAGTCCATGCCCCCACGTTTTGCGGCCCACACGGTCACGACCAGCGATTGGCTGGTCACCGCCGGGCCTGCCCGCGACTTGCGCTAGCTTTCCGCTCTTAACCGAACAACCGCCGCGATAGCGGCACTGGAGACTTCCATGGCGACGATCACCCTCAAAGGCAACCCCATCGAGACCAACGGCGATCTGCCGGCCGTCGGCTCAGCAGCCCCTGACTTCAAGCTCGTGAAGACCGACCTCTCGGAGGTCTCGCTCAGCGGACTGTCGGGCAAGACCGTGCTCAACATCTTCCCAAGCATTGACACGCCGGTCTGCGCGATGAGCGTCCGAGCGTTCAATGAGCGCGCCGCCGCACTCGAGGGCGTCACGGTGCTCAACGTGTCCGCCGATCTGCCCTTCGCTCACAAGCGATTCTGCGGCGCCGAAGGCCTCGACAAGGTCGAGTCAGCATCCACGTTCCGTGGCTCGTTCCTCAGCGACTACGGCGTCAAGATCACGACCGGGCCGCTCGCCGGCGTTGGCGCGCGTGCCGTTGTCATCGTCGCCGACGGCAAGGTCGTCTACAGCGAGCTCGTGCCTGAGATCGCACAAGAGCCCAACTACGATGCGGCGCTCGCCGTCATCTCGTAGCGAACGCGGCTGAGGTCAGGCTGGAGCCGCTGCTTGGCGGCTTCGGTGCCTGCACCTTTGCCGACAACGCTACCAGCGCTCGCGCCGCTTCGGTGCTGTAGTCATCGGCGACGCGCACTCTTCGATGTCGGTGCTTGCCGGGCTCGCGTTGGGGCATACACTTCGACCACGATGCGTCTACCCCGCCGACTCGCGAGCTCTTTGCTCGCCACGTTGCTCGTGTGCTCGACGGCTCTCGCGGCGGTTCCGGAACCGCCGCCGGCCGCGGGCGCGACCAAGCACATCAAGTTCTTCGCCGACGCCGCGGGCCGTGCCGCTGTGGAGCGCCTGCTTCCCGAAGCGGAAGAACGCCTGATGCGCATCTGCAGCCAGCTTGGTGCGTGCGAGCGCATGCGCACGCCGATCCACATCTGGATTAGCGACGATGCCCAAGCGTTCGCTGAGGCATTTGGGCACGAGACACCCATGGCGGAGTGGGCGGCTGGGGTCGCCTTCCTCGAGCAGAACCGGATTGCGCTCCGGGCTCACGGTACCGCTCTCTTCTCTCTCAAAGAGACCTTTGACCATGAGCTGAGTCACCTCATCGTCCACAGCTTTGGCGAGCTCTCGCGGGTTCCACGCTGGCTTAGCGAGGGGCTTGCGATCTGGCAGTCCGGCGAAGACGTGATCGGCCGACTCGACGCCGCGCACCGCGCCGCGCTGACTGGCAACCTGCTGTCGCTTGACGAGCTGACCGACCGCTTCCCCAACAAGGGGAGCCGGGTCGCGCTGTCGTATGCGATGAGCGCGCTCTTCGTCCGTCACCTCATCGACAGCGTCGGGCTGGACGTGATGCGGGCGAGCCTCAACGACATGAGCGAAGGGCAGCCATGGCAGTCGGCGTTTGAGACCCGAGGAGACCTGTCGGTGACCGAGTCGTTCGAGGACTGGGTCGGGTCGCTCGAGGACTCTACGTCTGTGCTGATGCTCTTTCGCGATGGAACGCTCTTTTGGATCCTCATGACGGTGCTCTTCACGATTGTGGCCATGATCGTGGTCCGGGAACGCAAGTCGCAGCTGGAAGACCTCGGCGATCGAGACGATGCCGAAGAGGCCTTCGATGAGCTACAGGCGCAGCGCGATGCGGGTCTGCCGCCGACCCTGCACTGACGCGTTCGCTGGCATCGTGATGGCCGCACCGCAGGCCGGAAGCTCACTCACGGATAGCGCCCCGCGCTGAGGTTTACGCTCGCTCGCTCCCACGCGCGGGTTACCGGGTGTCGCGGAGTCTGCCTCTCGGATCAACGCCTCTACGTTTGCGTCGACGCCTCTTCGGTTGCGGTAGTGAGGTGCCGTGCCGAAGTCAGCCGGCTGCGCCGACGGTGACTGTCGACAGTCGCCGACAGTCGTCGACAGTCGGTTTCGACAGTCTGGAGCGCGCAACCGGCTACTGAAGCGACTCGTACTCGCGGTGCGGCATTCGTGTGATGGGCCGGAGAGCTGGTGCATCGATCCATGCCGTCGCGCGTCGGCAAGAAAGGCTGGATGTGTTTTTGTTTCAGTTGGTTGCGGGCCTTGCCGGTCGGCGGTCTGCCCTGCCTCCTGGAGCGCGCGACGCTCTCTTGAGGGGCACTCAATGAGCGCCCGAGCGGGCCGAGTCGGGAAGATTCCCATTGCCTGTCGGGGTTGGTACACCGGTTGCACTGACAGTGTCGGACCACTTGTCGGGAGGCGAGCATGAGAGGACCCAAGCTGATGTTGAGCAACACGATTGAGCGCGGCGTCATGCGTTGTGTGAGAGGGCTTCTGTTGGTGGGCTTGGTGGCGTGGGTCTCCTCGACCGCGTCGGCTGGCGACCTGCGGCACGCAGCACTCATCGACGAGGTGGTCGATGGCGCTGCAAGCACGTCGATCGGGACCGAAGTCGCCATCATCAACGCGCTCAAGAAACGAGGCATCACGTTCGTCGACGCAAGCCAAAGTCAGAAGGTTCGCTCGGTCACCGATGCTGGCACGCTGATCGCTGGCACCGTGCCCGACGTGGTCACGGCCCTCGATGCCGATGTCCTGATCGCTGCGGTCTGCCGCATGGAACAGATCAAAAACGAGCTGATCGCTGGAACGGCCGTGCGGTACAGCGCTGCGGTCGACGCAAAGCTCATTCGCGTCGACACCGGCCAGGTCGTCGGTGCCTACCAAGTGCTCGGCAAAGGTCTCGGCTTTTCGAAGGCGCAGGCACAGCAGAAAGCGGCACAGGACGCCGGCAAGAAGCTGGCCGAGGAGATTGCCGCTGCGTCGAGCGGCGCCGCGGTGGACGCTTCAAGCCTCGAGCTCACGGTCCAAGGGATTCCCAACGTCAGTGCTGGTGAGGCCGTTGTCCGCGGGCTTGAGCGGGTCAAGGGGATCAAAGGTGTGCGCGCACTCCAGATGGGGCGCGGTGCCGCCAAGCTTCGGCTCACGGTGTCGGCAGGCGCGCGGGAAACCGCCGTGGCGATCGACGGTGCGAGCGGCCTCGGCTTGAGCGTCTTCGGATACTCGCGCTCGGCCATCAAGGCCGAGTACCGCGCCGAGACTGCGACGCGCTTCCCCATCGTCATCACGCGATTCTCGGGCGGCCGAAAAGCCGGCTGGCGCGGTGACGCCATGGGCAAGATTGTGGGTGCGTCACTGAGCAACACGGGCTTCGTAGATATCGTCAACAGCGACAAGCCCGCCCGGCTTGGCCGCAAGAAATCTCGGCTCAAGAAGGTGCTCAAAGGGCTGAAGACCGACGCAACCAACGCGCTTGTGCTTGAGGGGGCTCTCCACCGCGGCGGCGGCAAGGAAAGCGTCGTGATCTCGCTGTCGTCTGCGGCCACCGGCGCCGTCATCGCGACCGCTCAGCGGCCGTGTACAGGCGAGCTGGCGAGCTGCGTTGCGGCTGCCGGCGATGAGCTGAGCGATGGCCTGATGGGCAACTTGCTCAAGAAGCGACACCTCTTCAAGGACGCGCTTCCTGCCCGGGCGCAAGTCGCTTCCAAAGCCAGCGGCAGCGACGCGAAGCCGCTGCGCGTGCTCTCGCTTGACGTCGACAACGTTTACCCAGCCCGCTTGAACGCCTACCGCGACCAGCCGCTTGGAATGATCAACGTGGTCAACACCTCGTCGGAGCCCCTCCAGGACGTGGTCGTGGAGGCGAAGCTCGCTGGCTTTGCTGCACCGGTCGAGAGCAAATCAACGCAGATCGCGGCCAAGGGCAAAGCGACGCTTCCCATCAAGGTGGTGCTCGACCCTGCAACACTCCGCGACCATGACGAGAACCAGACCGCCATCCTGACGCTGGTCATTCGGTACCGGGTCGGCGAGTTCCAAGTGGAGCAGCGTCGCACCCGCGCCGTCATGGTCTTTGACCGCAACACCGTCAACTGGAGCACCCCAGGCTCCGTTGCATCGTTTGTGACGTCGCGCTCGTCGAGCGTTGCGCGACTCTCGCGCGATATCCAAGGCGCACTGCCCCCGTCTGCGGCCAGCGACCCTGTGGCGCTCGGCGCGGCCGTCTTCGCCGGGATGCAGGAGCTGGGGCTGCGCTACCAGCGCGATCCGGTCAACCCCTACGGTGCAGAGGTGCTCGACACGGTCCAGTTCCCCGAGCAAACCCTGACCAACAACACGGGAGACTGCGACGACCTGGCCGTCTTGTACGCCTCGCTCGCAGAGTCGCTTGGGGTTCCCGCCGCGCTGGTCCTCACACCGGAGCACGTCTTCGTCGCGACCTACACCGGCGTTCCCAGCCAGTCCGGTGACCGGCTGCTCAACCACCGGGGCATGGCCTGGCTGCCGCTGGAGACCACCTTGTTGAACAAGTCTGTTGACGCCGCATGGGACCGTGCCGCTGAGCAGGTTGCAGCCCATGGCGACGCGCTGCGGGTCATCGAGGTTCGCAGCGCTTGGTCGGAACATCCACCCGCGGCGCTGGCGGCCGCTGGTGCCAATGGCTTCCGCTACGATGCCAAGGCGCTGCGCGGGTCGGTCTCCGCTGCGGTGAAGTCGATCGGCGCAAAGCGACGGGGGCGTCTATCCGATGACGTTGCGCGCATTGATGCGCTCCTCAAAGACCAAGGCGACAAGCCGCAGCTGCGACTCCAGAAAGGCTACCTCTTAGCGCGTGCCGGCGACTTCGCTGCGGCCCAAGCGGAGTTTGATCGCCTGACCAACGCCCGCGCCTGGTCGGCGTTCGCCGTCAACAACAACGGCAACGTTCACCTCCTCGACGGTCGGCCAGCAGTTGCGCGTAAGCAATACTTGGCTGCGCTCAAGCTCCGACAAGGCGACGCTCGGATCCATGCCAATGCCGCGATCGCGTCGCACTTGCTTGGTGATGCCTCAGCATTCGATGACCACCTCTTTGAGTGCATCGCCAACGGCGGCGACGCGCTCGTCGCCCAGATCAGCCGCAGCGGCCTCGGTGGCGCGGGCGCACGCGGTTCCGCGGCTGGCAGGTCCTCGCTTGGACAAGCGATTCGTGACGCGTACAAGCGTCGGAATGTATCGTTACCCAACGGGTTAGCAGTGGGAGGGCGGCGCGCGACGTCCGCCGAGTCCACCGTGACGCTGGCTGCCGAGCAGCTCCAATGGTTGTGGGAATGAAAAGATCAATGCAAAGCCAGACCTCGGCGCGATGGCCCTCGGGCCTCCGCGCAGTCCTTCTCATGACGGCGCTCGCGCTTGTGACGCCGACTGGCTTTGCTGCGGAACCAGATGAGGCTCCCGGTGGCCTCAAGGTCGGCGACTTTGCGCCTCAGTTTCTGATGAAGACGCTCAACCCCAAAGAGAGTGGGGTGGAGATGTTTTCCACCAAGCGCGTCGTGGGCAGTCAGGCCGACCAGCCAAAGGCGGGTCTGGTCGTGACGTTCGCTGCGTCGTGGTGCAAGCCATGCAAGCGCGAGCTCCCAGAGATCAAAAAGCTCGCCGATCGCTACGCCGACAAAGGAATTGCCACGGTTGTCGTCGTTGTCGACCGTGAGCCGGCAGCCACCGAGACCATGCGATCCCTGCTTGTCGACGAGCTCAAGTTCAGCCATCCGGTTCTCACCGATCGGTTCGGGGTTGTCGGACGTCGATACTTCGCCGAAGAGCTGCCGATGACGGTCGTCGTCGATGCCGATGCAAAGATTGTCTGGCTTCGCTCCGGATACGATGAAAAGACGGCTCGTGACCTTGAGCGCGAGCTGAAAGAGCTCGCCAAGAAGGCCGCAAACAGGCCATCCAAGGGCAAGTAGTTCCGCGACGCGGAAAGCCTCGCTGCCAGCGTTGCCAGGAACGTGCATGCCGGACTTCGACAGCAGCTGCGTCCCTAGCGGCGGAACGAGTACGTTAGCGTGCCTCGAGAGCCCGACTTCAGCGCTGGCAGTCCAGCGCGTGACAGCAGCTGCTTGGCGCACGCGTCAAAGGCTGCGTCTTTGGGGCGTGACCCAATGCGAGTGACCGCGCCGTCCGACTTGACGAGCGCATGCGCCTGGAGGTCCTTTCCGGCCTTGCCCAAGCTGCTCTTGCGGTAGCAGCTCTTAAGCCTGACGCCGAAGCTCTTGGCAGCTTGCTTTCCGCGGCTGCTGAAGTCAGCGCTCGCCCGGACCGACACCCGGCTCGACGACGTCTTTCGCTTCACCGTCTTTGGAGCGGTGGTGGGGGGCCTGGTCGCTGCAGCCGCGCTTGGGGACGCACCGACAACCACCGGCGCCCTGATGGTGCTTGGGGCGCCGACCGGCGCCTTGACGGTACTTGGGGCCACGTCCGGCGCGGTGCTTGCGGTGACAACCGGCGACTCGATGACGCGCGCGCTCGTGGCGGGAGGTTCATCGGTCCCTGTCGCGCTGGTGCGCGCGCTCGGGGCTTCAGGGGCGGCGAGCTTGGCGGTGTCTGACGTCTTGCCGGTGGCCACCCGGATATCGCTGGAAGTTGCGGTGCCTGCCTTTATCGGTGGGCTCTTCGCGTCTTCGACGCCAAGCGGCCCCGCGTCTGGTTGGAGCGTGCTGGCTTCCCCCTGGGGTTGGGGGGTCGTGGCTGCCATATCCGGCGTTGAAGACCCGTCGTCGCCGGTCAAGGTCTCCACGAGCAGGTAGCTACCGAGGAGCACGGAGGCCGCAACAAAGAGCCACCGAAGCATGCTCGACCGCGACCGCTGTGGTGGCGTGCTGCCGAGCGTCTTGGCCGTCTCAGTCACGGGTGCCGCGCGGCCAATGCTGGGAGCCGCGACCTGATGCGTGGTGTGGCTCTGCGGCGCCGTCGAGGGCACGGCCGCTGGGTCCAAGGTGTCTTCTCCGCCAGGCCGCGACGCTGGTCGACCGGGCTGTGTCGCAGGCGAACCAGGGACCGTCACGTCGCCCGCCGTGTCGATACCAGCTGGGCTGCGGCGGTAGGACGCTGGATCGTTGTCGGTGAGCGTCAGCGCTTCGAGTGCAAGGTAGAGCTCATCGGTCGAGGCATAGCGGGCGTCTGGCGCCTTCGCCAAGCACCGGGTGATGACGGCGCCGAGCGCACGCGAGCTAGGCGTATCGGCGATGACCTCGGAGAGCACTGGCGGTTTGGCCGACAGGTGCTTGAACATCAGCGCGACCTTCGTCTCAGCATCGAAGGGCAGGCGGTCAGCGGCAATATCGAAGAGCGTGCAGCCGAGCGAGTAGATGTCGGCCGCCGGACCTACGGCTTTGCCGTCGATCTGCTCGGGGCTCATGTAGGCAATGCTTCCCACTGCGGCGTTGGTTGCCGTCAGCCGGGTTGAGCCGTCGTCGACAAGCTTGACGATGCCGAAGTCGAGGACCTTGGTGTGTAGAGCGCCCGTGGTCTCACGCTCCAACATCAGGTTGGAGGGCTTCAGGTCTCGGTGAACCAGCCCTGCGCGGTGAGCCTCGCTCAGAGACTTGCAGACGTGCATACCCACGGTGCGCACGGTGGTCAGCGGCAGCGGTCCCTTTGTCGAGACCATCTCGTCGAGCGCGGTGCCGTCGAGGAGCTCCATCACAAGGTAGAGAGCGCCATCACTGAGCTCACCGAAGTCAAAGACCGTGACCGTGTGCGGGCTCTTAAGAGCCGCAGTCGCGCGGGCTTCACGAATGAATCGCTTGCGGAGCATGGCGTCGCGTGCGGCGCCGGGCATCAACGTCTTAAGCGCGACGTTGCGGCCCATGGCCAGCTGGTACGCACGGTAGACAACGCCCATCCCGCCGTGGCCGATGACGGTGGTGAGCAGGTACCGGTCGCTGACGATGGTGCCGATCCTCGGGTCGCCCACGCCGAGCACCAGCAGCTCGGACTCGTCTTCGGTGCAGACGAACTCGCTGCCTTCGTAGCGACGCAGACACTGAGGGCAGACGCTCGTCATCGGGGAACTCCCGAGCTACCGCCGTGGCATGACGGAGCTCGTTGCCGAAGGCCGCTGGATGTTGATGTTGATCTGGCCATCGTCGACCTCTTGGTTGGCCAAGATGAAGGCTGTGGCTGTGCCGGCGGCGACAACGCCACCGATAATCGCCCACGTCCACCATTCCTCGTACCACTCATTGGGCTGTTCGATCAGCTGCATCTGAAGCGGCGTCGTCTGGCCGTCGAGCACATAGGCTTCCTTGTACAGTGGGTAGTAACCGTCTGACGCGAGCGTCATTCCGTACTTACCCACGGGGAGGCTCTTCAGTGTCGTCGTCTCGGAGAACTCGCGCACGTTGTCTGCCATCGTGATCTGGCCGTCGCCGATGTTTGAGCGGACGCGGATGGAGCCTGTTCCGTCGAGCGGCCGGCCCAGTAGACGCCAGGTGGCGAACCTCAGCGTAAACGCTAGCTCGGCAGCGTCGGCTCGAACCGACTCCGAGACGCGGCTGGCAACCGTGGCGCGGTGAACGTCCATGAGCTTGAGGGTCACCACGAACGAGTCGCCGAGCTTTCCGACGCTTCCGGTGACCAGGTAGTCGACCCCAAGGGCGCCGCCGATCTCGACGAGACACGATGTGTCGTCGTCGCAGCTGAGGGCGCTCTTCTCGGCTTGAAACCGAAGCATCGTCTTGATCTCTTCTCGGCTGATGACGCCAAGGCCCTCGAACTTCTTGAGCTCAAGGGTGAGAAGCTCCGTCAGGTTCTGTGCGATCGCACCATCGACGCCATGGGGCTTCAGGTCGACGACCGCTGCTTTGGTCCCCTCGGGAGCGACCTTCAACACGAACTTTGGGGCACCCGAGCCGGCGTCACCCAGCAGGCGATCGGCTGCAGCCTTCACGCCGGCGATCAAGTCCTCGGTGTTGTCGGCCTCGGCGCCCTCAACGCCCACCACGAGCGCTCTGTCGGCGTCGGCGAGCTTCAGCGTCACCACGTAGGTCGAGCCCAGCTTGCCGAGGTGTCCGCTGACCACCTTGTTGGCTTCGATCATCGTCTGAAGGTTGGCGAGACACTTGGTGTCGCTCTCACAGCCGAGGACCTGCTTGTCTTGCTCGTGACCGAGCATCACTTGGATCTCGGCTTCACCAAGCACGGTGATCTTGTCTTTGCGCCCAAGGTGCAAGAGTAGTGCGTCGTTGACCTGAGCGGCCGCGGCAGCAAGCTCGGAGGTCGACTTCAGTTTGTAGACAACCACGCGTGTGCGCTCAGCGGCGGAGGCTCCACCGGGGAGGGCAACAACAATGGCTAGGAGGGCGGCGAGTGTGAGGCGCAACATGGTCGGAACCCTAACAGGTCTGACGTTTCTGGTCGCACGAAAGTGGCAGCCTTGAGGCTGACGAGCCTGGGCCCCGATCACCGCTGGATTCGTTGGATGAGCACCGTGGCGCCCTCAGGGGCGGTGTTGACGACCGGACGGTTGCACGTCCCGTCGGTCCCCTTTGCGGATGCAGACCAGCCGTCTGTTGAGAGCTGGACCGGTGCGCTGGTCAGTACCGCGACGAGCCACTGACACTCCCCGTCCATCGGGGCTGGCGTGAGGCGGATCAGCTCCGAGCTGAGTACGCGGTTGGCCTCTTGAAGGTGAGGCGCGGTGGTCTCCGACAGGACGACAGCGTTGAGCGTCGACGCCCCGCCCGCGGCGACGGTCACCCGGCCGCTCTTGGCGTCCCATCCGACACGGGCGACGGCCGCTCCGCCCACGGCTGCACCCATGGTCGGCGCACGGTCCTCGCTGGCCTTTTCGGCGGACGGAATCAAGTACATGGCTCCGAGCGTGGCCATCGCGACGGCCGCGACAGCGTAAAGCCAACGCCGTGGAGCGCGCGGCGCGGCCGCTTGCTGCCGCCGGTCGCCGATACGAACGACATTGCCAGCGTCCTGGTGCGAGAGCTCGCGCATCGCGGCCGCGAGGCTCGGGTCGGATGCGACCAGCGAGCGAGCCACCGCCAGCTCGTCATCGGCCGCGTCACCGTCGAGCATCCGCGCGACCGGCTCGAGCTTACCGTCGATGGGGGCTGCCTCATCTTGGCCGTTGTAGCGCTGAGTCAGCAATCGCGCGATGGGGTCGTTAGGGTCGACTTGCTCGTCAATCATGGGTGCCTCCGAGGACGTGTCTCCGTAAGTGGGGACCCGGGCGCAGCGACAGGTAAACCGCGACGGCTGTTTTTTGTCCATGTCGCGTGCCATCGCGCGCGACAGTGGCATTGAGCGCGGCGATTGCGCTAAACGATCGGCATGCTGCTTCCTCGACGCCTCGGCTGGCTTGCCACCTCTCTCTTTGTCGCTGTCATCGGCCTGTCGGGCCTCTGCGGGTTCTCGGATGCCATGGCTGGGCCGCCCGACAGCTACAAGACCCGCACGCTCCGGCTCAAGCACATGACCGCGGAGCGCGCCGTCGCTTTGCACGAGCGAGTCGTTGGGTCGCAGGGCGAGAGCTCTATCGTTGCGCGGCCAGACGGACGCTCGGTCATCGTCCATGACACCGCACCCCGGCTGCGACGCTTCCGGACGCTCCTCAGAGAGCTGGACGTTGCCGATGATGGCGGCGAGCGACGACTCTACGTGCGTCCAGTGCTTCACGTGACGCCCTCACGCTTGGCCGAGCTTGCGCTCGACGTGTTCGACCAACAAAAGGGTGCCGACGCGCTCAAGATCATTGCCGATGACCGTGCCGGCGTGCTTGTGGTGAGCACGACATACCCGACGTACCTCAAGCTCGACCGGTTGCTGCGGCGACTCGACTCGAGCCCCTATCGCGGCCGCCGTGCGATCCGCGTCACTCCTGCGCCTCCCGGAGACGTCTTCCGATGAACAGGTCCTCGCGCTTCGTCGCACTCCTTGCCCTGCTGCTCGCCGGTGGTTGCGGCCCAAGCCTTCAAACAGCCGAGCGCGGTCCGCGCATCGGTACCGCTAGCGATCCCGTGCTCGTTGCCGTCGTCGATGGCCGGGCTCCCCAGGGCATGCGGGCGGTAAGCCTTAGCGTGTGGGACGTCCACCCCTCAGACGCGCTGCCGGAGACGGCCCCCAGGGACGTTGTCGAGTCGATGCGCGCGGAGGCTGCCGAGCGAGGTGCGACTCACCTTCACGTCCAGCGAACAGAGTCACCATGGCGGAAAGCCTTCTATGGCCGTGGGCTCGCGCCACTGCCCGCCAACAACGTCAAGCCGGCGAGCGCTCAGTGTGAGGGCGGGGCGTTCACGGCCGGTCTGGCCGCAGCCAACAAACAAGCCGCTCGCTGCATCAAGGGCCTGCTCCAGGAGCGACCCGCGCTCAAAGGCAACGTCGAGGTGCTCTTTGAGGTCGATAGCTTCGGCCGGACCCTCTACGCGACACCAAGTGCCGGTTCAAGCCGAGACGGCCAGGTTCAGTCCTGCGCACTCGACGCACTCTTCGATGCCGACCTCGGCGAGCCGACAGCGCTGACGTGTCGCGGTCGGTTCTCGATGCCGTTTCCGATGGGGCACTAAGCGCCGCTGCGATGGCCTACGGCGGCTGGCCAGCTGCTCTCTCGACGATGAGGTATCGCGATGTCTGCACAGACTCAAACAGACCAAGAGTTTGCCGGTGCCCATGGGGTGCCGGTCGAAGCAGTCCAGCTGCTACGGCGCGCTGAGCTCATCGATCTTCACATCGACACGTTCATCCCGCCGCGCTTGATGGGCTACAACCTCCATAAGCGGCACGGGCTTGGCCTCTTGCGTGGGCGCTTCTTCGGGCACTTGGACTTGCCGCGTGTGGAGGAGGGGGGCCTGACGGGCGCCATGTGGTCGATCACGACCAACCCCTTTCGAACGCGCGCCGGTCGCTGGCGTACGTTCACCAAAAACCTCAAGCGCTTTCGCAACTTCATCGACAGCACGGACGGACGTCTGCGGATCGTTGGAGACGCCGCCGAGTATGCGGCCGCGCGGCAGGCCGGCGCCCATGCGGTGCTACCCAGCGTTCAGGGCGGCAATGCCTTCGAAGGCGCGCCGGATGGTTGGCTCTCGATCGCTGACAACCCCATCGTGCGGGTGACGCTGGTTCACCTCACCAACTCGGCCTACGGCATCACATCCAGTCCGTTTAAGGGCTGGAAGGGCAAGCGTGGCCTGACGGATGCCGGGCGTGACTTTGTCAAAGAGCTCAACCACCACCGCGTGTTCGTCGACCTGGCCCACGTGAACCCACGCACGTTCTGGGACGCCGTCGAGGTCCACGACAAGACCCAGCCGCTCCTCGCCACTCACACTGGCGTCAACGGTGTGAAGAAGCACTGGCGCAACCTCGACGACGACCAGCTCAAGGCGATCGCTGACACCGGCGGCGTGATCGGCATCATCTTCTCGCAGGCGTTCCTCAAGGTGCGTGGCGGGCCTCGTGACTCCGGCATGGTGGTCGACCATATGGAGCACGTCATCGACGTGGTCGGCGAAGATCATGTGGCCGTTGGAAGCGACTACGACGGCGCCATCGTGCCACCACCGGATCTGCGCAGCGGTACCAACTACGTGCGGCTTGTTGCAGCGATGCTCGCGCGCGGCTGGTCGGCCGAGCGTGTCGAGAAGGTCTTGGGGGGCAACGCGCTGAGGGTGCTGGCCGAGCTCCGGCCCGGCAAGGTCCAGAGCGCGTCTGCTGGAGCGGCGTAGCGCCGAGTGCTTGGGTCGGCCGCACTCGGACCGATGACGAGGCTTGGCGTCGCCGAGCACGCTCAGAGCGGGGCCCATTGCCGCGTGCGGCTTGGAGCCGAGGGCTAACTGTGGTCTACTGACCCCAGCACCCAACATTCCTCTCCTCGGACCACCTTCGGAGCTCTCATGGCTGAGAAGTCACGCCCTGTACGTCCTGCAGTCCCGCTCGCAACCCGCATTCGTGCAGCGTTGGACGAAAAGAAAGCGACAGTCGCTGCAGAGCTTTTGGAGGCGCATGGCAACGAGCTGCTCCTCGATGGCGAGTCTGCCCAGCTGCGCAGCTGGGTCGATGAGACCATCGCGCTCGACCCTGAGACGAACGCTCGGCCGCGGCTGGCGTTGGTGCATGCGTGGGCGCTGGTCGATGCAGAGCAATACGGTGCCGCGTCTGCCCGAGTAGCGGTCGCCGAGCGGGCGGCGCGGGCGGCGTCGATGACAAGCGCCGCTGAGAGGGACGACGACCTCATGCGTCGAGCGGCAGGAATGCGCGCTCACTTGGCTTGGGTGAACGGCGTGGTTGGGGGGACATCGGCGGCGATGCTGCACCCAGACTCCGACGACCACCCCGTGTGGCGCGCCGCAGCATTGCTGCGCTATGGCCGCTGCCAGCAGCTCGCCGGGAGGCCACGCCTGGCGAGCGATGCGCTCTCGGCCGCCATCGCTGGGGCGAGCGTGTCCAACCGGCGGCTCGCAAAGGTCGTGGTCGGGCGAGCACTGGTCGTGCGTGGGCGGGCGCTAGAAGCGCTGGGGAGCCTCGATGACGCGTCGGCCCTCTACACGCGGGCTGCCAAGGTTGCCAACGAGACCCCGGATGATGCGACGCTCTGCGATGTGGCCGATGCCGCGCGGGTCGGCCTTGCCCGCCTTGCGACTGCGCTGGGCGACCACGAGTCCGCGTCGACGCTTCTGAGCAAAGCGCTCACGCGCGCCGACCAGACGCCGGAAGCGGTTCAGGCGCTGACGGTGCAGCTCGATGGGCGCTTGCTGGCGTTGTCGCTGGCAGCGCTCGGAGACGATGTGTCCGCCGGGAAAGCGGCGGTCGACGCTGCGGAGCGCTTCGTGACGCAGACCGGACGCCGCTGGGCACTGCCGCTGCTCGGCGCGGCACGGGCGCGTCTAGCGCTCGACCAAGGGGACCTTGGCGCCGCGAAACGCTGGGCTCAGCAGCGCTCAATGGCGCCAGCGCAGGCCCCATCGCCGACCGTCGTCGGCGAGCTGTTGCTCCTGGCGCGGCTGAAACATGCCGGCTGTCACGTCACCGTTGCGCCGTCCGAGGTCGAAGCAAACCTCAAGGCAGCTCAGGCTGATGGGCGCGTTGTGGACGTTGGACGGCTGCTCGCGGCCAAGGCGTGCGTCGCGCTCTCCGCTGGCGAGCGCAAGGAAGCGGCGGACCTCGCCATCGCCGCCAAGAAGGCCGCCGGCGCAGCTCAGCTGCTCATCGCGCGAGAGCTTCCGGACCTGCGTCCGCCACCGGTGGCGAGCGTCGAGCAAGAGCCCAAAGCCGCTGTCGAGACCACCGGCTTTCCTCCCGCGCAGCCACGTCCCGTGCCGACGCCAGAGCCGGCATCCTCGCCCGAGACGCCTGCCGGCACGTCCAGCGACGTCGTCGCATCCACGGGCCCGCCGAAGTCGCCGACAACGTCGAACGCAGCGTCTCAGCGGGTAGCGGCTGCCGGCACGCCGGACACCACGCGCACCGAGGACGTCGCGACCGAGTCTGCGAGCGCTTGAGCGGCCTCAGTCGAGAAAGTCGACCGGGCCCTTGCCGGCGCGGACGAGCTCCGGTGGCTCGACGGTAAAGTCGATGACGGTCGACGGGTGGGGCTCAAGCGGCCCCTGGTCCAAGACGAATGCCGGGCGGACATACAGCTTTTTGGCAATCTCGACAGGGTCGATGGGAACGCCCTGTTCCCAGCCGGGCACACTCGACACGAGGAGCGGGGTCCCGAGGCCCTCGACCAGCGCTTGCGGAACCGGGTGGTCTGGGATTCGGATGCCGATGGTCTTGCGCTTGCCGGTCGCCTGTTTCGGCAGGTCGCGGCTAGCCTTAAGCAGCATCGTGTAGGGACCTGGCAAGTGGTCCCGGCAGAAGCGGAATGCGTCGTCGCTGAACCCGCGGACCAAGGCGCCGACCTCTTTCATGCTCTCACACATCACGCTGCAGGCTTTCGTCCTGTCCATCTGCTTGGCGGTGTAGAGCTTTGAGACGGCGCGGTTATCCCAAGGGGACACGCCGATCGCGTAGATCGAGTCCGTCGGAAAAAGGACGAGTTCACCCTTTCTCAGTGCCTCGATTGCGGGGCCGAGTGTCCACGTCTCTGGAACGTCGCGGTCGAGCGAGATGACCTTCATGCGACGGAGGAATGCCCCAGAGCGCCTGCGTAAGCAAGCGTGACGTTTGCTTCAGTGCCATCGAGGTGCGGGCCAATGTCGACCGACAACGCCGTCGCGCAAGCCAGCAGCGCAAGTGACGTGGTGTCGACGATGCCCCGAGCGTCGTCTCCGATCGCGGGGTCGTCGGCCGCCTTGGCGAGCCATGTCTCCGCGTGGAGCTCGCCGTGACGCTCGATGGCAGCGAGGGTGCCCGCTGCGTCGCGCGCGCGGATCGCTGCGAGCGCGTCGATCGCAGCCGCAACCCGGCCCAGCCCGCCACGGGCGCCGCGGAGCGTGCCGAACTCGGCGTCTCGGATCACGGTCGCGAGGGCCACCGAGGCTGCAAAAGACTCAAGCGACGTCATCGCGATGGCGGACAGAGCTAGGCAGTAGCAGACTGCAAGCGTACCGGCGACGTCGGCTGCATCGACCAGTCGGCCGCCGCGGAAGTGGGGCGTGAGCGCCGAGATCTCAGCGCCAACGGCGTCGCTCTCCACACCTGCCAGAACCGTCATGGCGTCGAGCCCCAGCACGTCGCCGACACGCGAGACAACGTCTGCGTCACCCGCGGCGATCGCCACCTCAAGGCCGGTGAGCCGGCGCCTTCGGAGCTGATGGTGGGGCCACTTCGCGAGAAAGATCTCGCCGTGATCACCGTAACAGCGGCTCGCCATCCATAGCTCGCGCAAGACGTCCTCGGCCGGTTGTCCGAGGGCGAAGCGGGCATCGGCTCGCTGCTGGAAAACCGGCAGATAGCTCATATGGGTTTCGTTGATGTATACCCGCAGCGTCTCGTCGGATTCGGCGAGCACTCGTTCGAGCGCAGCGGGGTTCGCATTTTCAGCGAGCCATGGACGTAAGGAGAGAGCGCACATGAGCAAAGGATCGCACAAGTCGGGCGACGACGCGACGGGTCTGGTGGCCATCGTCGATGGCGAGCTGGCAAACACGCAGTTTATCGACACGAGCCTGGCCGGCGCTCGGTTCGTCGACACCGATCTCTCCGGTGCACACTTTCACGACTCGGCGCTCATCGGGGCGACGATCACCGACTGCGATCTCCGCGGTGCCCACTTCGAAGACGTGAGCCTTCGTGGCGCCAACCTGGTCGACGTCGACGTCACTGGCTGCACGATCAACGGGGTCGCGATCGGGCCGCTGATCGACCGTGTGCTCGCCGCCGTGATGGCTGAGAGCGAAGAGTCAGGCGAGAAGCCGGCGAAGAAGCCCAAGAAGTCGGCCAAGAAGTCAGCCAAGAAGAGCAAGGACAGCTGAGCTTTCCCTACTTCCTGTCGATGAGCATGCGCAGGTGGGCTGCAGCAGCCTCTGGCGGCGTCGGGTTGATCGGCGTCTCGGTGGCGAGCTCGTAGCCGGCGCCGGGCAGGACTCTGGGCGTCAGCTCGATCCGCCAGTGGTGGCTCGCCTCGAGCTGCTCAAGCCCCTGGCGCCCATGCTCGAACGAATCGGTGGTGGGAGCGTCGACGATGACGAGGTTGTAGCCGGCTCGGGCCGTTGCCGCCTGAAGTGGCCCTAAGATTGCCTCAAGCGTCGCGGCGACCGCTGAGAGGCTGCTCGGGCTGGCATCACGAAACGAAGCCGCGTGCTCAGTCGGAAGCACCCACGTCTCGAACGGCTGGCGACTGGCGAAGGGCGCGACGGCGACGGCACCGCCTGCATCGAAGACCAGCCGTGTGCGCTCGTCCCGCTCCTGAGCGATGACCGCGCAGCTCAGACACTCGTGATGGCAGGTGAAATGCGCAGTTGCGAGCGCCAGCTCACGCATCACGCGTGCTGGGCGGATCGAGCTCGCGATGAGCTGGCTGTGTGGGTGGGACTTGGTGGCGCCTGCTTGGCGCCCGCAGTTCTTAAAGACTTGGACATGCTGCAGTCGGCGGTCGCCGACCAGATCGCGGCTTCGTGCTTGCCAGACCTCCAAGAGAGCCGCCAGGTGATCGCGGGTTGCCTGCTCAAGCAAGCGGTCGTGGAAGCGCGACTCGACGATGACCTCGTGGGCTCCGGTCGCCGCTCGCGCGACGTAGAGTCCGCGCTCGCGGGTCTCGGGCTCAGGCTCGATTCGCAACGCCGGGTAGAGGTTGGGCACGACCGTGATGCGGTCGTTGCCCACTGCGCGCTCTGCAAGGACGTGGGGCTGAGCTGTCTCAAGGTCGCAGAACGGACACGATGGGGCGCTACTCGCGACCGGCGTGACCGTCGGCGCAAAGTCCGACGGACGCCTGCCTCGCGTGGTCGCGATGACGACCCAGCCGCCACGCAGCGGGTCCCAACGTAGCTCGTCAGCGTCTGGCGTCATCGCATCATCCTCGTGGCCAACCCGTCATGGCATTGCTGGTCAAGCGCACGGTTGCCGGTGTCGCGCCGGGAAACGTCTCGACGGCATCTCCGTGAGCGTTAACGAGCACCAGTCGGAGCGCGACGTCTGCCCCAAGCGGTCGTGGCACCGCGACCTCCAGCACATCGGCGAGGGCGCATAGGGTCGTGTTGTTGCCTGGCCACAGCTGCTGGCGTTGACCATCGACCTCCAGCTCGACGCGGTGCGTGCCGAGGGAGGCACGAGGCTCGGGGCCCAGGTCGACCCGCAGGTAGAGGGTGTCGGCGTCCACGGTGTAGTGCAGCCGCTCGATCAGCCGGGCGGCACGGTGGTCGGCGCCGGCCGCTGGCGAGACGACGCCTGCTCCGTGCCACTTGAAAAACCACGCGCTGTGTCCGTCCACGGCCGGTGAGAAGGTCTCGCACGGCGCTTCCCGCAGCGCCGGCGTTGGCTGCGCCAGCGGCGAGCGAAGGGCGTCTGGCACCGGTTCGCCGATACGCTGGTAGATCGCTTGGAGGTGACGGCGGAAGAGGTGGTCGAAGGCGCTGTCATAGGGGCTCGAGTGTCCCTCGCCAAACCACCACCACCAGTCGGACGACTCGGCCGCGAGCAGCAGCTGGGCGAGCTCTGGGTCGCCAGCCTCGATCGCTGAGAAGTCTGCATAGTGCGCATGCACGGCTGCTCGTGCGTCGCTGAGCAAGTCCCAGCCTCGGTTCTTGACCGGATCGCCGATCCACGTCCGCAGGGTGCCGTCGATCCATGAGCCGGTCGCCATCGCTGGCAGCGGTCGCGCTGGCACCCTCGCGAGAGCGCTCGAGATCGTCGCGAGCTCGACGCCACTGAGCGCCTCGATGGCCTTGTAGAGTCCTGGAAGAAAGCCTGCGATGCCGCTGGGGTAGCGCTCCCAGCAGTTCTCACCGTCGAGGGCGACAAGAAGAACGCCGTCGCGTTCGGTCCCACCAAGCGCATCGCGACGGTTCGCCACGGCGTCAGCAAAGTCGGCGTAGGCGCGCTCCGGCTGCCAGTCTGCGTAGACGAAGCCGATCCGGTCGGACAGGTCGTGGTCACGGTAGACCAGCTTGACCCCTTCGAACTCCCAAGGCGACAGCCGCTCGGACGCTGTCGCTCGCCGGCCTAGACTCTTGTCGAGTAGGGCTTCGTCGGTGGCCAGCCACTGCACCCCAGCGGCTGCGAACACCTGGAGGGCCGCAGGCGACACTGCGCCCTCGGCAGGCCACATGCCAATGGCGGGTGTCCCAAAGGTCTCCGTGTGGGCGGCAAGACCGGCTCGAACATGCGCAGCGGCGTCGCCGGGTGCATGGAGCCGGCGCGCGGGCAGTGGCGTGGCGGGATCGGCAGCAGTTGCGGCATGCGTGTCGAGCAGAAGCGGGAGGATGGGGTGTGCGTACGGCGTTGTCGAAAGCTCGACAGATCCGCTCCGCGCGAGGGCGCCCCACACGTCTGGCAAGTCTGCAAGCCCGTGACAGATCGCTTCATGCAGGGCGTGCTTGTCGGCCTCTGAGAAGTTGCTGCCTTGCGCGAAGAGCCGCTGGGCGACGGTCTCGCTGCGGACAACGTGGCCGCACCAGGCGAGGGTGTGCCAGACCTGAAGATCACGCCGCTCGGCTTCGGTGAGCGGCTTGTCGGCCGTCACCTTGTCGCGGATGGCGCGATAGCCGGCATGGGGTTCGAGCAGGGTCGGCTGGTGGATGCTAAAGAAGTGCTGTCGCAGGTAGGCGACGTCGTCGTCGGTGAGGCTTGAGGCGTCCTTGAGTGCCACCGACAAGAACGCGTCCCGGTGGTCCAGGTTGGCCGCGTCGGCAAGCTGCTGCATCAGGCTTGGCACCCAGTTCACCGTCGCACGGGCGCTCGGGACCTGTTGGTGGACCCAGGCAAGGTCGCGGTAGTCCTTGGTGCCATGGAGCCTGACCCACGGCATCGTCGCGACCCGCGTGATCGGGTCTTGATAGAAGGGCTGATGCATGTGCCAGAGGAACGCGACGTGCAGAGTCACCGCTTAGCCCCCGACGTTGAACTTCGCCAGTCCAAGTCGCTCGCCATTGGAGCCGACGACCTCGCACGACCATGGCCCGGTCCACTTCGTCTTGGTTCGCTGCCGCGACCATGTGCGCCACTTCGGGCTCTTGCCGACCTTCAGCTCGACCTTGCTAACAAGACGTGTGCCGCGTCGCCAGATGTGGGTGACGGTGGCTTCCTGCATCGTGTTCTTGAAGATCGTGAAGCAGTAAAAGAGCTCCGGGATGACCGGGAACGACGCTGCAGCACCCTGGATCTGACGCGACTCGACGCCTGTGCCGATCACGAGATCGACGAGCTCGGTCTGGCCGGTCGTGTTCCACATGGTGACGCCCTCGCGTCCAACGCGGGGGCTCGTTGAGACAGCGCCGCTCGAGGCCACGCTGGGTTGGATCGGGGTCACCGGCACCGGGACCGGCTGAACCACCCGGATCGAGGCCGGGTCGTCGGCGGCGGCGGCAAGGTCGGCTTGGGTGAGGTTCGTCGCGCTGACCGGTCGCCCCTGAGGCTGAGCGTTGGGCTGCACACGATTGACGCTCGGCGGCACAGTGCCCGGCGAGACCACTGGAGGCACGTTGCCGCGGAGCTGAGGGCTGCCTCCAACAGGCTGAGGCGCGCGCGCGGTGTTGCCGGCAGCAGGGGCGTTGGCGATGTCGCGATTGTTGACGCGTGCCTCGGCGATCGCGGCGCGCTCGCGCGCGGTGAGCGACGGCCCCTCGGCGGCGGTGATCGTCCGTCGCGGGCGCATGTCGCTGCGGAGCTCTTCGAGCAGCTCGGCACGGAGCTCAGCTTTGAGCTGGCTGCGGAGCTCCGGCGAGATCGACTCGTCCTTGCTGTCGCAGGCAAACAAGCTTGTGCTGATGGCGATCAGGCACAGCAGGGAAAGGCGGTGATGAGGCAGGCAAACCATGGGTGAGATCTACGCCGATTGTTCACGCGCGTCGAGCAGCAACTCGGCGTTTCCCGTCGAGGTTTGGGCCGCGTTCGAGGTGGCGTCCGGGCCGTTGATGGACCGGCGGGTGGGGAGGCGACGGCCAGCCTCGCGACTCGCGCTTCGGACAGGCATCGTCGTCCGCTGCGCAAGCCCGCCTGCCCAAAGCGCGAGCTCGCCGCGGGCAGGGCCATGTCGCCGTGTGCCGCCGGTGCCTGCGAGTTTGCTCACTCAGGCGGCCGAACGAGGGCGGTTTTTTCGACAGACACTTAGAGCAGACCTAGGGTCGGGCGGCACTGGAGGAAGTCCCATGGTTGAGCCTGTGATCGATAGCCTAGACCCCGGCTTGAAGATGGTCTGTCCTGCTTGCAACGTGACGTTTGAGGCGTCTGTGCAGGTCTGCGTGACCTGCGGTGCAGGCCTCCTTGAGGTGCCGGACTCCCCCTTGCTCTCAGGTCAGCTGCTCGACGGGCGCTACCAGATCGGCGGCGTCGTCGGCAGTGGCGGGATGGGCACCGTCTACCGGGCCGAGCAGGTCGGCATGGAGCGCGCGGTCGCGATCAAGGTCATGCACGCTCACTACGCGCACGACCCGCGTGCAGTGAAGCGCTTCTTCCGCGAGGCACAGGCCGCGAGTCGGCTGATCCACCCCAATATCGTCACGGTCTACGACTTCGGGCGCTCCGAAGACGGGCATCTCTACATGGTGATGGAGCTCCTTGAGGGATGGACCCTCGGCGATCTGATTCACTACCGCGCCCCCCTTGAGCCCTCGCTGGCGATCGCCATCGCGTCCCAGGTTTGCGACGCGCTCGACGAGGCCCACAAGCGCCGCATCGTTCACCGCGACCTCAAGCCCGACAACATCCTCGTCTCGCTCGTTCGTGGCAGCGTATGGGCGAAGGTGCTCGACTTCGGGATCGCTCGTGCGATGCGAGACCGCGATGCCGGGCTGATGGTCCACCAGTCGACGGTCGAGATCGCAGGCACGCCTGCCTACATGAGCCCCGAGCAGATCCTGGGCCAAGACCTCGACCCGAGGTCGGACCTCTACTCGCTCGGCGTGATCCTCTACGAGATGCTCACCCGGCAGCGGCCCTTCGACGACGAGAACTCCGTCACGCTGTGCATGAAGCAGCTCAACGACGAGCCCGTCGCGCTCAACACCTTTCGCGAGGATGTGCGTCGGCTCGACGAGGTCGTTCATGGCCTTCTCCACAAGTCCGTCGACGGTCGGCCGTCAACCGCTGGCGACACGAAGCGGCGCCTGCTGGCCTGCCCACAGGCAGCAGCCCCCGTCGTGCTCGAGCCCATCGATCCCGGCGCTGCCCGTGGTCTTGGCGCCAAGACCACACGCGGCAACGCCGCGGCCCTCATGGCGCAGCCGACGCTCAACGTGGCCTACGAAGCAGCTCAGTCGCAGCGCTTGCACACGCCAGCACTCGGCGGCGTGGCGCTCCCAGAGCTGAGCTTTCCTGGCATGTCCGCCGCCGTCGCTCCGAAGGTCGATGTGCCGCAGGAGGTCCAGGTTGCCGCGGTCGCGCGAGTGGTCGCCGAGAGCCAGGACGTGATCAGCCATGTGGTTGTTTGCGGCTGGATCGAAGCCCGTGAGGCCGAGGGCTGGGAGGTCGACGTGGACGGCGATGCCCTCGACGTTTACGTGCCTGCCGTTGCTGGACACGACGCGTTCGGCGCGTTGCTCAACGAGCTGTCGGCGCTACAAGGCGCTGCGCTGGACGCCAACCTCGCGCTGAGGACCGGCGCGGCAAGCTGTGCAGATGGCTACGGGACGCGCGCCCTCGACCTTGCGCGGCGACTCGCCGCGTCCGCACCCCACGGTCGTGTCGTCACCACCAAGGGGGCAGGGGCCGAGCGCGGGCATCGTGAGGTGCCGAGGACCTCGGTGTTTCTCCCTGGTGGCGCCGCGCTCGCCGCCGTGTCGATCGCGCCCGCGAGCCCCAGTGGCGGGGCACTGGTCGACGATGGTGAGCTGCTCTGGGGCAGAAGCATTCCGCTGCGTCGGCTTGGGCAGATCGCCGACGAAGCGCGACGGACGGGGCTACAGCGTGCCCTGCTGGTCGGCGCGGCTGGCTTTGGCAAGAGCGCCGCCCTTCGGTCCTTCGTTCGGGGCCGCCGCCACGTCATGGTTCGGGTCGCACCCGCTGCCGAGCTCTGGCCAGGGCACACCGTCGCGCGACTGGTCGCTGCGAGCCTCGGGCTCGATAAGCTCACCGGTCGCATCTCGGATCTCGCCGGCCTGTCGGTGCCGTCGCTGCACCTCCCGACGCTGCACCTCCTGCTCTGTGACAAGCGCCCGGATGACGCGCCGTCGCTGCGAAGTCTCGCAGCACTTGTCGGCTATGCTCTCGAGCAGCGGGCACTCGGCGGCCCTCTCGTCATCGCGATCGACGATGCCGATGGGGTGGACGAGGCCAGCCGGCTCATCCTTGAGGCCGCGCTCGCCGCGCACAGCGACCAGCCATGGCTGCTGGTCGCATCGACGCGCACCCTCAAGCCACAGCTCCTGTGCGCCGAGGGGCATCGGGTTGAGCTCAGGCCGCTCGGTATGCGCTCGGCCAACTCGCTGCTCGACGCCTACGACGTGCCACCGCGGCGTCGGCACAGCATGATCGCGGCGGCCCAGGGCAACCCGCGAGCGCTGCAGCTGCTGGCGCGCACAACGGAAGATGCCGTGCCCAACGTCTACGGCGAGCGCATCATCAACGTGCTGCTGCCGGAGCACCTGCGGGGCGCCGAGCCCAAGGTCGCGGACAGCTCTTGGGTTGCCGCAGCGACGGGCGACGCCGCTGACGAGCCGCTGAGCGTGCAGGCGGCAAAGCTCTACCTCCAGGTTGGGCTGGACCCGGCGCTTGCCTCGTGGCTCGCTGGCCGCCTTCGGCACGAGGGGCCGATCGCGTCGTGGTTGGCCTCAGCGTGGGTCGATGCAGAGCCCGACGGGCCGCAACGCCGCGCTGAGCGCTGCGAGCGCCTAGGCATGTGGCGACTCGCCGCGACCGCCTACGAGACGTCGCTCGCCTTGGTCTCCGACGAAGCTCGGCCCAGCCTCCAGCTGCGTGCAGCCACCATGCGGGCCTGTGCCGGCGATGTTGCCCGCGCCGTGACGTCGTTCGATGCGTCTGTGCGCTGCGGCATGAGCCGACACCGCGCAACAGAGCTCTTGGCGTTCGCGACGCTCATGCTCGAGAACGGCGAGATTCAGCGGGCCCAGGCGATCCTCGACGGGGTTCGGAGTGTCCCTCAGTACGCATCGGCGCCGAAGGCTTGCGCGGGCTCTGCGATCCTCGCGGCACGCGCCGCCGTGCGCAGGAGCGACGGCGTGTCGGCCATGAGCGAGCTCGCGCGAGCGCGGGCGTCGCTGGCTCAGCTGCGTCGGACAGATGCCCGTGGCGCGCGAGCACTCGAGGGCTTGGCACAAGAGGCCCGCGCAGAGGTGGCGCTTCTTGAGGGCGACCTCGATAGCGCCCAGATGAACCTTCAGCAGTCCCACGCCAGCTTCCGCGATCTCGGCATGATCCGTGACGCCGTGCGATGTCTCATCCAGCTCGGTCGGCGGGAGTTGGACGCCAAGCACCCGCGACGCGCGCTTGCGACGTTCAAGGCTGCGCACGATATCGCGATCGCGCATGGCTACGGACTGGCGGCGATCGACGCCGAGACAGGGAGGGGCGATGCGAGCGTCGCGCTCTCTGAGCTCGAAGACGGCGCGCGTCTGCTGCGCTCGGCGCTCAAGGCGTCGGTGGCGTCCGGCTACAAAGAGGGCGTCGCGCGCGCCAGCCTCGGGCTTGGGCGCACGACGCTGGCACGCGGCATGTGGGCCGATGCGGTCCGGCATGCTGAGCGGGCTGTCGCCGAGAGCGACGATGCGGCGCTGACGTGCGACGCGTGGCTTCTTCAAGCTGATGCTCTGGTCACCGGGTCCCAAGGTCGGCGTGCCCAGCGCTGCATCGAGCAGGCTCACAGCCAGCTCGGTTCGATCTGGGACGGCACCCTGGCGGCAACCCTTCGATCGCGCGCTCTCGGCCACCAGCCCGAGACGACGCCAGCGCACCTGGCAGGACAGTGAGGCGAGCGATGCAGGCTCAGCGCCCAACCACTCGACCGCGTGGCCAGCTCAAGACGGTCGCAACCCTGCTGATGGCGACGGCGTTAGCGGCATGCCTCACGACCCGAGGCGTCGATCGACCGGTGGGTGGCGACGCGCCGGCGTTCGCTTTGACCGCTCACACCGGCGAGATCGTGCGCTTAGAGGACTACGCCGGCAAGGCGTCGGTCGTGGTCGTCTTCTACCGAGGACATTGGTGACCGTTCTGCCGCACTCAGCTCGGTGAGCTGAGCCGATTCTTCCCTCAGATCCAAGAGCGCAACGGCACCGTCGTCGCGATCAGCGTCGACGAGACGGCCGCGTCTCGGGACCTAGCCGAGCGCATGGGCCTTCCGTTTTTGCTGCTGTCGGATCCTGGCGCCAAGACCGCCGAAGCCTGGGGCGTTGCCATGGAAGGGGGCGACGATCCCTTGGCGGTGCCAGCGCTCTTTGTGGTCGACTCCCAGGGCGGCATTCGGTTCCGCCACGTCGGTGAGCGGATGGATGACCGCGCCTACATGGGCGACATCCTGAGCGCGTTGTCCGCCGCCAGCGGGCCATGAGCTGCTGCGGCTGGAGCCCGCCGCTTAGCGCGCGACGGCGATAGGTCCGAGCGCGAGGGTTGGCGTCCCCGCAAAGAGATCTGCGACCGACATGTGCCGGATCGGCCGCATCATCGCGTCATTGAGGATCGCGAGCGGGCCCTTGATGTCGCAGTGTGGGCCCTGTTGGCAGGAACAGGCCTCGTCCCCGATGCACTCGACCAGCCGTGACTGTTCACGGCAGAGCGCAAAGAGGGTCACCAGCGAGATCTCGGTGAGCGGTTGCGCGAGTGCGTAGCCGCCTTGTGCGCCTTGAGTCGCCGTGACGATCGAGCCTGTTCGCAGCGTCTGGAGGACCTTGGCGAGAAGCGTCTCCGGGATGTTGTAGCTGGTCGCAATCGAGCGCGTGGTTGCACACTCGGCCGGCTTGAGTCGGCTGAGGTAGCGGAGTGCGAGCAGCGCGTACTCGGTTTTTTTGTGAAGCTTCAACACCGTGCGGTCTTGTTAAGCAGTCGCGCTTGCGCCGTCAAGGTGCGGTCAACGGTCCTGGGCCTGCTTAAGCAGCGCCCAGCTGACGTGGCTTGGGTCGGCGTCCGAACATCGGCCGTCGACGAGGCGGCTCGCGTCAAACGCAAGAAGACGGTAGTTGCCGCCGTCGATCACGACGTCAGCGGACGCGCCTGGCGCAGCGCGCGTGACGCCTCGACGCGTCTCCACGAAGACCGTGTGGTGCTCCAGGACCGCTTGGCAGAGGTTGGCGAGCCGTCGGGACTCCGTGTAGACGAGCTGGCTTGCCTCGAAGGCACCGCCGACGCTCAGGTCCGTTGGCAAGACGCCGGTAGGCAACCCGTCATCGCGCACGACAACGGCGATGAGGCGACCGACTTCCGTGGCGACCACGATGGCCTCGCCCGCAGCGGACCGATAGGTGCGGACTTTGATGGTGTCACCAGCGGCGACTGGCAGACGCTCGCCGGCACGGAGGCGATAGCGCACGACGGCAGCCGGTCCGTCGACCAGCGAGAGGCTGAGGTGCGTCGTGCCGTCTGGACGGACCGCCTGGTGGTCGTCCACAGACGCGATCCACCACCGGCCGCTGAGCGCAGCACGGGGTGTGGTCTCGAACCGTGGAGGCGGATCGGCTCGATGCCCGCTGGAAGCGGGCCGAAGTTCGGTCGGCCCCGAGTGGATGAACGGGGCCGGGGGGCAGCCAAGGAGCGGAGAGAGCGTTGTCGCGACGAGCAGCAGCCGGGCGCGCGTGAGCGCCTGGCTGGCACGCCGAGCTATGCCCCGAGCTTCTTGGCGATCATGCGCTTGTAGTCGACGCCGTTCTTCTTGCAGAAGGCCGGCAGGCCGATCTTGTTGATGCTGCGGATCGCACGGGTCGACAGCTTCATCTTCACGTGGCGGCCTGCCTCGGGGATGAAGATACGCTTCGTCTGAATGTTGGGGTTCTGACGTTTCTTCGTCTTGTTGTGCGCGTGCGACACGTTGTTGGCCATGTTGGCGCGCTTTCCCGTAATTTCACAAACTCGCATCTGCGTTCTCCGTTTGGGGCCGCGTTTGCTAACAAGGGACCCCGATCGCGTCAACCAATGATTCGCTTAAGCCCCACGTGACTCGTCGAATGCACACATGTTCGCGACGCGGCCGCGTGCGCACCGTTCGGATTTTCGTCAACGCTGCTACCCTACGGCCATGGACGTCATGAACCCCGACACGCTCACTTACGCGACCCCGACGCTGACGGTCTGGCCGTTCCGGACGCCAACGCTCCCGCCGGCCACGCACACCAACATGGTCCTCGTCGGCGCTGAGCGCATCTGGATCGTCGACCCGGCGACCCCGTGGCAAGACGAGCGCGAACGCATGGCGTCTGAGCTGACGGCCGTGCTCACGAGCGATCGAGCGCTCGCTGGCATCGTGTTGACCCACCATCATGCCGACCACGTGGGCGGAGCTGCATGGCTGGCAGAGCGCTTCGGCCTGGAGGTCTGGGCTCATCCGGCGACCCAGGGACTCGTCGGCGAAAAGCTGCAGGTTCAACACGTCCTCAACGAAGGCGATGTCCTCGAGGGCTCTAGCGCCGCCAACGACCGGTGGCATGTGCTGCACACCCCGGGCCACGCATCCGATCATGTCGTGCTCTGGGAGCCTGTCGGCAAGCGGGTCGTCGGCGGCGACATGATGGCGTCGGTCGGCACGATCGTCATCGACCCGGCGGACGGGGACATGGCGATCTACTTGGAGCAGCTGCGTCGACTTCGAGCGCTGGCTCCGACCGAGTGGGTGCCGTCTCATGGAGCGGTCATCACAGACCCCGTGGGTCGTCTCGACCACTACATACAGCACCGGCTGGCGCGTGAGGCGAAAGTGCTGGCAGCGCTGACCGCTGATGACGAGCCGCTCCTCGCCGTCACGCGCCGGGCGTACCCAGAGCTCGATCCGCGGCTCTATCCACTGGCAGCTCGGTCTGCGCTGGCGCATCTCATCAAGCTCCGCCAAGACGGGCGGGCCCTTGGCGACACGCACTGGCGGCGCAGAGAGTGAGTAGCGCAGAGAGCGTCGGTCGCGTTGGCGAGCGCTACGCGGGCGGCGAGCTGGACGCGCGGACCGAGCAGCTCGTGTCGGAACAACCGCTGGAGATCGTCGTCAACGGGACCGCGCTTGCGGTGTTGATGCGGACACCGGGGCGCGACCTGGATCTGGTCGCCGGGTTTCTGTGGACCGAAGGCGTGATCGAGAGCGCCCGCGACCTCGACGCGCTCGCTCACTGCGACGATCCGCGCCGCCCCAACCGTGAGAACCTGGTCCGTGCCGCGCTTGCTGCGGGGTGTGCGGTGGAGCCCGCTCGCCGGACCTTCACGACCGGATCGAGCTGCGGCCTCTGTGGCAAAACGCAGCTGCAAGACTTGGCGCAGGTCGTCCGCACGCGGGCGAACCCAACGCGGATTCCCGAGGATGCTGTCAACATCGTGGCCGCCGAGGTCGCCGGCCGTCAGCCCGTGTTCGAGCGCACGGGCGGGTTGCATGCTGCGTGCCGGTTCCACACCGCTTCAGGTGCCGTGCTGGATGTCGCCGAAGACATCGGGCGCCACAACGCCACTGACAAGGTGCTGGGTGCGGCCCTCCGTGCTGGGGCAGACGACCTTGCGGGGCAGTCGCTATGGGTCAGTGGCCGCGTGAGCTTTGAGATCGTGCAGAAGGCCGCGGTCGCCGGTCTCGACGGGATCGTCGCCGTCGGTGCCGTGAGTGCGCTGGCAGCCGATCTTGCGGGCGAGGTTGGCCTCGACCTCATCGGGTTCGCGCGTGCCGGGCGGTTCACGCGCTACCACGGCGAGTCGAGCGGCTGAGCAGACGCGTGTCCACTGGTGCGCGTCACGCAAACCGCAGTTCCCGGCAACCCTGTTAGGGGGTATCAGCCAGGGACGCGATGAGGGCGGCGTGGTCTTGTGGGGTGTCGAAGTCTCGGCAGCGGGCACGCATGCCTTCGGGCAGCGTGTCGAGGTCGAGCCACCCGCACTCGAGTCCGTCAACAACGCGCATGAGCCTGCGCTCACCGGCTTCGTGAGCAGCGACGAGTGCGGCTTTACCGCCAGCATCGTAGCGGGCCAGCAGCGGTTGCGGACGGGCGTCTAAGCGAGCGATCAACGCGTCGTGGTGGCTGCCGCTCTGGGTCGCCAGCCTGACCAGCACCTGCTGCGGGACCAGCGGCACGTCGCACGCGACCACGAGGAGTGAGCGCGCCGGGTAGGCTAGGGCGGCGGTCGCGAGGGCTTGGACCGGCCCGCCGTTCGGCTCAAGGTCCGCCAGCGCGCCGTGGGGGCCGCCCACGATGACCACCTCGTCGACCACCAGCCGCAGCGTCGCTTGAACTCGGCTGAGGCTCGTCTGACCGTCGATGTCGGCGCTGGCCTTGTCGGCGCCGAACCGTGTCGAACGACCGCCTGACAGGATGATGCCGATCGGTGATAGGGTCATCGCTTCAGTGAGGAGGTGCGGTTGAAAAAGGTCAAGTGGGGCTGGCGTCCATCACTTTGGGCAAGCTGGAAGCCATTCGGGATCGGCGAGCAGCGACCGAACAACTACCTCGAGTTCACCAAGGCGTTTCGCGCGACGAAGGGCAATCGGCGCTATGCGTGGCGGATCCTCAAGAAGGGTGTCTGCGACGGCTGCGCGCTCGGAACGACGGGGATGCGCGACTGGACGCGGGATGGCGTGCACCTGTGCAACATCCGCTTGCGCTTGCTCTCGCTCAACACGGCCAAGGCGTTCGATCCGAGCCTTCTTGCAGACGTCGAGCGCCTCCAGGACATGCGCAACGGTGAGCTCCAGGAGATGGGCCGGCTGCCGACGCCGATGATCCGGCGCCGCGGCGACAAGGGCTTCACGCCGGTGTCATGGGACGATGCGCTTAGCGTCCTTGCTGACCGGCTCCGCGGGGTCGAACCGCAGCGGCTGGCGTTCTACCTGACAAGCCGCGGTCTCCCGAACGAGACCTACTACAGTGCTCAGAAGGCCGTGCGCGGGCTTGGCTCCAACAACATCGACAACGCCGCGCGCATCTGCCACTCGCCGTCGACGTCTGGGCTCAAGCGTGGGCTTGGCGTGGCCGCGACGACGTGCTCCTACACCGATTGGATCGGCACCGATCTGGTCGTCTTCTTCGGCTCGAACGTCGCCAACAATCAGCCAGTGGCGACGAAGTACCTATATGCGGCACGGAAAGCCGGCACCAAGGTCGCGATCGTCAACAGCTACCGAGAACCCGGGATGGAGCGCTACTGGATCCCGTCGATCTCCGACAGCGCGCTCTTTGGGACGAAGCTTGCGACCGACTTCTTCCTCGTCAACATCGGCGGCGACATCGCGTTCATCATGGGGGCGCTCAAGCAGCTCATCGCAGACGACGCTGTGGACCAGGACTTCATTGCCAACAAGACGAACGGGTTCGAGGCGCTCAAAGCACGCGTCGAAGCGACGCCCTGGGAGACGCTTGAGAGCCTCAGCGGGGTCTCGCGCGAGGAGATGGCCGGGTTCGCTGGCCTCGTTGCTGAGGCCGAGCGCGCGGTGTTCGTGTGGAGCATGGGGATCACCCAGCACACGTTCGGCGAGGACGCGGTGAGCGCCATCATCAACCTAGCGCTGACCAAAGGCTTTGTGGGGCGTGAGGGCTGCGGCCTGATGCCCATCCGCGGACACTCGGGCGTCCAAGGAGGCGCCGAGATGGGCGCCTACGCGACCGCGCTCCCAGGCGGGCGGCCCGTGAACCCTGAGGCTGCGGCGGAGCTCGCTGAGAGCTGGGGCTTTGAGGTGCCGTCGTGGCCGGGGCTCACCGCACCACAGATGATGGATGCAGCAGACCGCGGGGACCTCGAGGCGCTCTGGTCGGTTGGCGGGAACTGGCTCGACGTCGTGCCAGAGCCAGGCTGGGCCAAGCGCGCGCTCGAGAACGTGCCGGTGCGTGTTCACCACGACATCGTGATTGGCCGGCAGATGCTGCTTGAGCCGACCGAGCTGACGGTCCTGCTTCCGGCGGTGACGCGCTACGAGATCGCCGAGGGCTGCACCGAGACATCCACCGAGCGTCGCATCATCTTCAGCCCCGAGATCAAAGGGCCGCGCATCCCAGATGCCCGCCATGAGGGCGAAGTCCTCTACGAGCTTGCGCGGCGCGTTCGCCCGGAGCTTGAGGACGCGCTGGCGTGGCCCGGGACGCCGCAGCTGCGCAAGGAGATCGAGCGCGATGTCTCGTTCTATGCGGGGATCGGCGAGCTCTCCAAGCAAGGCGACAACGTGCAGTACGGCGGGCCGCACCTCTGCGCAGACGGTGTCTTTCCGACGCCGACAGGGCGCGCAAGCTTCGCTGACGTGCCGCTGCCTGCGACAGGTGCGCCCGACGGACAGTTCGTTGTCACGACCCGACGCGGAAAGCAGTTCAACAGCATCATCCACGAAGACAAGGATGCGATCACAGGCGCGCGGCGAGACGCGGTGCTGATGTCCCAGGACGACGCGACGCGCCTTGGCCTTGCCGATGGGGACCCTGTGTCGCTGTCCAACAGCCTCGGGCGCTATGACGGTCGTGTGCGGATCGCTCGGGTTCGCCCTGGAAATCTTCAGGTCCACTGGCCCGAAGGCAACGTTCTCATCGCCCGCGATCGGCGCTCACCCAACGCTCAGATCTTCGACTACAACGCTGTCGTCTCCGTCGAGCGGCGCGCTGCCACCTGATGGATCGCCGGGAGCATTTTGCCGGACCCGTGGGTTTCCCATAGAGTGCTGAGACGCACAGTTTTGGTGAGCGATGACGACAGCGTGGTCCGACGGGAGTTCCGGTGAGCAAGTTTCTGGTCAATGTGGTCGCAGGAGCCTTTGTGGTGGCCGCGCTGCTCACAACAGCGACGAGCGCGACGGCTGCGGAAGGGGCTGCTGACCGCGCCGAGCGCCTTGCGAGCGACGCTCGCGACAAATACAAAGCGGGCGACTTCGAGGGCGCTGTCGCGCTCTACATGGAAGCCTACGAGACAGCCTCGACCGCTGAGTTGCTCTACAACATCGCCTACATCTACGACAAAAAGCTCGGCGACAGTGAGCTTGCCCTCGACTACTACCGCCGCGTTCGGTCGGCGGAAGGTGTTGACGCAACGCTGCGGAAGAAGGCCTCGACGCGCATCGATGCGCTGGAGGAGCGCTTGGCACGTACCAAGCCCGACCCTGGCGGAGGGACGAACACGGGCGGTGGCAGCGGGAACTGGGGTCACCTGAGCCCGAGCGGCGGGGGCAATGCCAGCGCAGGCGGCGGGGGCAATGGCAGCGCAGGCGGCGGCGACAACGGAACGACGGGCGGGGGCAACACAACGGGCGGCGGCAACGCGACCGGCGGCGGCAACGTCTGGCAGGGCCATCGACCCGTACCGGGCGATGACGGCGGCGCAGGCGCAGGGGCGTGGATCTTGATCGGGACGGGCAGCGCGCTCTTGGCCGGCGGCGTCGTGTTTGCGGTGACTGCAAAGTCGACGCACGACGAGTTTCTTAGCGCTGCAAGCGCTTCTGAGAAGCGCGAGCTCAAAGAGTCCGGCGAGACGGAGGCGCTTGTCGGCGACATCCTCATGGGAGCCGGCGGCGTCGCGCTCATCACCGGCATCATCCTTGCGGCGTCGGCCGGGAGCAGCTCAAGGTCGAGCCAGTCGTCAAACTTCGAGCTACGCCCGGCGTTGATGCCTGGCGGAGCTGGGCTCGTGCTGGGAGGCAGCCTGTGAGCGCACGCGGGATGGGCGCCTTCGCCTTCGTCTTTGCAGTGACCCTGGGAGGGTGCTCGTTCGCGCTCGACTTCCAGGAAGAGTGTTCGTCCGACAACGACTGCGCCAATCGCGGCGCGAGCTTTTTCTGCGACGCTGGGTTCTGTGAGCAACGCCAAGTCATCTCGGCGAGCGGTCCATGCACCAAGATCTACGGTGCCGACCCGCGCCAAGCGCTGCCAAACACGGTCTTTACGATCGGTATTGCCCTACCCAAGAGCGGTCTGCTCGCCGACGCTGGGCAGCGAATGGATGAGGCGGTCGCACTGGCCGTCAGCGAGATGAATCAGCTCTCCGGTGTGCTGGGCGTCGCGCTCGCCGCCGTCTCATGCGACACCAAGACCACCAACGAGGGAGCGCTCGAGGCCGTCGACCACCTCGTGAACGTGGTCGGTGTCGACGCGATCATCGGCGCCGGTGCGAGCTCGTTCACCATCAACGCCTTCACGAACATCGCCGCTCCGGCCGGCGTGCTGATGATCTCGCCGTCAGCGACGTCGCCGGCGCTGACCGGGATTCCCGATCAGTCATTGCTTTGGCGTACCGTCGCAAGCGACGCGATCCAAGGGCTCGCGATTGCGCGCCTCATCGACCAAGTGCAGCTCGGCAAGGTGGCGGTGATCCACCAGAGCGATGCGTACGGCACGGGGCTCTCGATCGAGGTCAACAACCTCCTCTGCTCCGAGACGACGGCGTTCACCTGCGACAACGAGAACTTCAAGCTCTACAACTACCCGGTCGACGACCCGATCGTGCGCGACCAAGCGTTTGCGACGATCGTCACTCAGCTCGTCTCATCGCCCCCGGACGTGATCGTGTTGATCGGGTTTCCGGCAGACGGCTCAGCCTTCATCAACCAGGCGTCGGCGGCTGGTGTAGCCCCTCAGTACATCCTGACCGATGGCCTGCGCGCACCCGCGTTGCTCGGTCAAGAAGAGGGCGTTGAGCCCATTAGCGACGTCAACATCCTGGAGTGCGTCGTCGGTACGAACCCTGCGTCGCCCTCGGGAGAGCTCTTTGAGACGTTCGAGGATCGCTGGCTTGGACAGTTTGCCCAGCCGCCTCATCCATTCTCAGCCAACGCGTACGATGCAACGTACCTCCTCGCCTTTGCGCTTGCGGCGGCTCGCGGGGCCGGCGTCGATAGCCTCGACTCACTCCGCGGTCAGGACCTCGCTGCCGGACTCGCCCGCATGTCCAGCGGTGACCGTGTCGAGGTCGGCTTTCAGAACTTCACGAACGCGGTTCGAATCCTCAGCGAAAGTCCGACGTCGACGATCGACGTCGTCGGCATCTCCGGACCGCTCGACTTCGACAGCACCACGGGCGAGGCCCCGTCCGGGATCGAGCTCTGGCGTTTCGCGCCGTCGGCGGGCGAAATTGTCAACCTCGGTGTCGTGTTGGACGACCAAAACGTGTATAAGGGAGGGGAGCTTGTGCCTTCGCAGCCCGCTGCGGAGTGCTTGGGTCGCCGCGAATGGCCCTGACACGCTCGCGCTAGGTCGCACGCACACGAGGTCTTGCCCTCACGGTGAATTGGATTTGCTCGGAATGTAGCGCGTCGTTCTCACGGCCCCGCGCTCGCTGCCCCACCGACGGCCATCGGGTCATCGAGGACCTGCGCGGCCAGCGCATCGGTGGCCGCTACGACGTCCGCGACCTCATCGGTGTCGGCGGCATGGACTCGAGCGTCTGGAAAGCGTGGCAGTCTGGCACGGAGCGTGTCGTTGCGGTGAAGGTGCTTCCGCCAGCGACGGAAGCGGCTGCAAAGCGCTTTGCCCGTGGCGCCAAGATTGCCGCAAACCTTGGCCACCCCAACAACGCCACCATCCACGACTACGGGCGCACCGAGGACGGGAAGCTCTTCCTTGTCATGGAGTTCCTCGACGGTCAGCTGCTGCAAGACGCGCTCGGCTACGAGGGCATGCCGGTCGAGGACACGCTTCACATCACCGATCAGCTGCTGCAGTGCCTTGAGCACGCACACCGTGACGGCGCCGTTCACCGCGACCTCAAGCCCGACAACATCTTCCTGATCTCGCGCAACGACGACGCACGCTTCGTCAAGATCCTCGACTTCGGCATCGCTAAGTATGCAGAGGAGGGCTCGGAAGAGCGCGAGTCGGACGCGTTGGACTCCGACGTGACCGAACAGCGTCAGGTCTGTGGGACGCCCCAGTACATGGCGCCCGAGCAGGTGGTGGGTGCGCCGGTAGACGCGCGAACCGACCTCTACTCGTTGGGGGTCGTGATGTACCGGATGCTAGCAGGTCAGCTGCCCTTCGACGGCAAGACCCGCTACGAGCTCTACCAAAAGCACCTTCAGAGTGCGCCGCCGCGCTTCAAAGAAGTCCGGCCGGACCTCGACATCCCAGAGCGGCTTGAGCTGATCGTCATGAAGGCGCTGTCCAAGCGGGCGGAGCGGCGCTTTCAGAACGCTCGAGAGATGCGCGAAGCGCTCTACACCGTGTGGGACCAGCTCGGTGGTGCGGCCATGCCGAGCAAGCGCCGACCGACGACGTCGCGGGTTGCGGCGGTTCGGATGCCACCGGCCGTTCATGTTACCTCGCCTGCGATGCCGGCACCCGCGCCGCCAGTACCCGCGCATTCTCAGGTTGAGCGACGTGAAGGCACACTGAGCGCGGTCCAGATTCGGCACCCATCGCGCCTCGGCATGTACGCGCCATCACCCTCAGAGACCGAGCCGAACTCAGCAACGCGGACAGGGTCGGTGGTGGTTGCGCCTGTGGCGAAGCCGCGCTCGAACGGCAAGACGGTCGCGATTCTTGCGGCCGCTTTTGTGCTCGGGCTGGGCGGCGTTGTCGGCGTGATGAAGCTGATCAAGTCTGATGCCAAGAAGGCACCGCCGGTCGCCTCGGTGACTGGAACGACCGCTCCGAGTGCTGCTGCAGGGGTGGGCACCGATCCGAAGGTTGGCGTCATAGGCTCCAAAGAGACGGCCGAGCCTGATGAGGTTGTCGCCGATCGCCAAGACCCGCTCGCGGTTGCTGCGAAGACAAAGACCGCGCAGCCGCCAAAACCAGCCGCTCCTGCGGCCGACGTGCCAACGGACGCCGCCGGCGTGAAGCAGGCGGCGCTCGAGGTTCCCGTTGCCGCGAAGACGTTCCCCATTCGGTTCGACGCGTTTCCTTCCAACACGAGCGTGTCCATCAACGGCGTCGAGCGCGGCGCTGTGCCGTTGAGCCTTGAGCTTGGTGCCGGCAGCTACAGCGTGCGCTACGCCCGTCCTGGCTACATCAGCCAGGTCTCGACGCTCGTGGTGACCGAGTCGACGGCAACCGCCGTGATGAACCAGCGCGCGACGCTGAGCCTTGAGCCGCTACCGGTCGAACCCGTCCGCGTGCATCAGGCATCGCCGACCACCACGACGAGACGCGCGACGACAAAGCGGCGGTCGAAGCGCAAGGCTCGCACCAAGCGCGGTTCCGCGAAGCCCTGGGATGACGCGTACGTTCCCAAGCAGCCCAAGCGCTACTTCCCGGCCAAGAAGGACACCAAGAAGAAGCCGAACGTGGACCTTCTTGATGACTCGGCACCTGCGCCGAAGCGCAAGACCAAGCCCAAGGTCGATCTTCTCGACGACTAGCAGCGTTGCCGGGAAATACGAAATCCGATGACTTTGCGATGCGCTCAACGGGTCTCAGGGGCGCAGCTCCTGTTGACCTCGAGATCACCTTGTCCCGAGGTCAGGTCGATTCATCGGTGCGGCGACGTCTGACGTGACCCAAGACGCGAGGGTGCAGGACTGGCGACCCCACTGCAGCCCGCGGAACCCAGAAGCTCGCTGGACGCCGTTGGCGTCTCAAGCGGACCGCGTGCCGCTATTGTAGGCCTCGACGACCGATAGCCATTCGACGCTCAAGCTAGGTCACCCACTCATACTGGGTGGCGTTGTGAAACGGCCAACGCCTCTGTTTGGGACGACGTGTCCCGGGTCGACCGCTCGCTCAGCTGTAGGCTTCCCGGAGCTCGCTCGGAGGCGTTGGAGGCCGCCCGGCGACGGGAGAGCTCTGTCTAGCCTCGGCGAGGCGATTCGGCGGTTGGCGGCTTAGACGAAAATGGTGCGTGCCCATGTTCCTGCTCGCGTGCAAGCGCTACGCAGCTGGCCGTGACGCACGGACGGCAAACAAAAGGGGCCGCACGTCTGTGCGGCCCCTTCCTACTCTTACGAGTTTGACGCTACTGCGGTCCGAGCTGCCCGTCGTCGAGCCAAGCTTGGATCAAGTCCTGCTCGGCTTGGGTGAGGCAGTTGGTGCTGTCGTCAGCCGCGGGGCTTCCGTCGCACGTGCCCAACGGGCGCGGCATCTCGCCCGCCTGGATGAGGACGAGCGCGTAGGAGCCAACGGTCTCGCCAGCCGTCGGGGCCGGGGTCAGCGCCGAGTCAGCGATGAGCTGCGAGTCAGCGTACGCCGCGTTCACGTCCGTCTGGCCGATCGAGTGACCGCCGCTGGAGCCAGCCGTGTGGCAGCCGCCGCAGTTGGCCATGAAGATGCCGTGGACCTGGTCGAAGGTGACCGGGGCCGGCGTGGTGTCCATGGGCATCGCCGTGTCGGTCGAGCCGGCATCCATCGCCTCGTCAGCAGGGGCCTCCGGCTCCGGCTCCGGACCAGGCTCGGGGCCCGGCTCGGCGACGTTCGGAACGTCGAAGGTGTAGTTGGAGCAGTCGAGCAGGAACTCGGAGGCAGGGTCTTCCTCGGTGAAGCCGCAGTAGTACCAAGCGTTGTCCGGGTCCCAGCCGCATCCGTCGCCGCCGCAGTCTTCCTCGATGATCTCGTTGTTGGCGCAGTAGTAGGTGGTGCTACCCGTGCAGCAGCCAACGATCGTCAGGTCGCCACAGGCGTTCGGGACGCACTCACGGTCGGCGTTGCAGAACTCGCCGTCGGCGCACTCGCCGCAGTTGCCGCCGCACTTGTCGGCGCAGTCTTCGCAGGCACCCTCAGCGCTGCACTCCTGGCCGGCATCGCACGTGCCGCACTCTTGGCCGCAGTCGAAGCCGCAGGCCTGGTTCGAGCAAGCATCAGCGCAAGCCTCGCCGGGGCAGAGGTAGTCGAAGTTGCCAGACGTGTCGGGCAGCTCCTCGTCGATGCACCAGAAGTAGCTCTCGGTGCCAAGCCAACCGCAGACGCCGCCAACATTGTTGGTGGGGCCGTCGGTGGGGCAGTCGAACGACTGGAGGACACCCTCTTCGTCGCACCAGGTGACAACGCCGTTGGCGCCGCAGCAGCCCTCGAAGGTGATGTCGCCGCAGCCGCCAGGCCCGCCAGCCGAGCACTCACCGGTCGCGGTGCAGATCTCGCCGTCGGGGCACTCACCGCAGCTGTTGCCGCAGGAGTCGCTACCGCACTGAGCCGTGCCGCAGTCGGGGAGCGTTGGTGAGCCGCCGCCACAGGTGCCGGCCTGGCACTGCTGGTCTTCAACGCATGCGTTGCCGGTGCTGCAGGCGGTGCCGTCAGCTGCGTTGGCAACCTCGCAGGCGCCCGACGTGGTGTTGCACGAAGCGACCTGGCACGGATTGGCGGGCTGGGTGCAGCTGGAGTCATCGGTGCAGCCAGTGGTGCCCGTGTCCGTGGAGCTGTCCGTGCCCGTGTTGGTGTCTTCGGTCGTGCCGTTGTCGGGGTTGTCGTTGGTGTCGTCATCACCGCAAGCAACCAACAGGCTACCTGCTGCGAGGACAGTGAAAAGCAAGCGTGTAGTACGCAACGTCGGCTCCTGTGAGAGGTTGTCCGGTGAAAGTACCGGGCCGCCGAGGTGGCTGCAAGCACCACGAGTCGACGGTCAAGGGGGGATGCCGAGATTCTGCGCGGTTGTCAATGCATTACCAACGGTTAACCCGCACGCTCGCTATGGTTTCCATCGATGCTGCCGACGCGGCGAGGGGCTCAAGCTCGTTTGTCGAGCCGCAAGCCGGTGCGATCCGCCGTCACGCCGCGAGTTGGAGCGCTCTGCGCCCGCGAAGCAGCGGTTCGGCAGGCTGGCTGGCGCGCGGCGTTGCTCCCGCCGGACGTTGGTATGGCTACACGCAGTGCTGATCGTCGCGTGGGCACTTGAAGCGGATGTGGATGTGGTTGGAGTGGCCAGGCTCATGGCGGATCAGGCCGCGCATTGCGCGCTTGCCGCGCGGGTACTGGAACATCCGCTCGAGCAGATAGGCGTCTTCACCGCGCTTTTTCGCCCAGTTGTAGAATCGCTTCTGCACGTCGTAGCTGATGAACATGTAGTCGACACGCGACTCGGCATCGCTCGAGCCCGCCAGCGCTTTCAAGAACGTCCACGTCGTCTCAAAGTCAACGGGATGGCGGCTCGTTCGATAGAAAGCACGAGGCCCCTGGCGCGACAGGTTCTTGAAGTAGAAGCCGACGTCCGCGTCCCGGCCGTTCTGGTGGGAGACATGTTTGGCGAGCTTGCCGCCATGCTCGGCGCTGAGGTCCCCAATCGCGAGGTCATGAGCGTTGGGGTGGTAGCTGCGGACCACATCGATGGCATCGAGAAGCGCATCGATGGTCTCGGCCGTGCCCCACGAACGCTCTGGGCGCCGTCGGTAGTAGCCGGGGCCCGTGGGCATCTGGACGCCGTTGACCAGCTTTCCGGCTTGGGGCTTACCTTCGGCCTCAGAGTGGCTGTAGGTAGACTCTTGCAGGATGGTCAGCTGGTCGCCGATCCGAAGCCTGGTCGACTTCTTCTTCGGATTCCACTTCTTGAGCTGCTCGAGCGTGACACCGTGGGCGCGAGCGATGCGCGTGAGGTTGTCGCCAGCACTGATGCGGTAGAGCAGCTTCGTCTTCGGCTTCACCCGTCGGGTCGGCTGAAGCTGTAGGTGGTCGCCCGCCTTCATCGACCACTTGCTCTTGTAGCGCCGGCCGCGCTTGCGGCGCCGCTTGAGCTGCGGGTTCATCTCTTTGACGTGGGCAATGGTGACGCCGTAGGTCTCACAGATGCTGGCCAGGGTGTCTCCGCCCTCGACCGTGTGGTGGATCACCGGGAGGTGACCTTCGCCGGTGATCACTGGCGGTGCAGCCCCGCAGATTCTGGGGATTGTCAGCTTTTGCTTGAGCCTGACGAGGTCGCGCGTGAGACCGTTCGCCTGACGGATTGCGTCCACAGTGCAGTCAAAGCGCTTGGCAATCTTGGTGAGGTTATCGCCTCGCTTGACGACGTACGTCTCGGCCTGGGCGTCACCAGCAACAAGGCCGGTGGCGATCAGCGCCATACATAGCCACTTGAACATGTCCGTATCCTTCGTTCGTGCCCGCGTTTGAGCGAACTGGCATAGGGGACCCGACATTCCCTTCGCCGCCGTCAGATTCCACACCGGTCGGCCGATTGTCCACTTTCGAACCTTGGACTTGTAAGGCTCACGTCGAGTCGTGAGGGTCCCCCCGGTTCAAGTGCCTGTCTAAGTGGCCGCAAATGGTCTCGGTTTTCCGCTGGCTAGCCACTTGGCGTTGAGCAAGTAGCCAGTGCACGTGTCGCATCGATTCGTCTGGATGTGACTGTTAAGCCACTTTACATGGCCGCTGTGACTCATTAGCGTGGCGGCTATGTCCGTCCGTCCATCCGCCCGCACGCGCCGCGAGACCTGAGGTGACGTCTGCCTCAGCACTCGGCGCGCGCTTTACCGTGGTCCGTCCTCTAGGGAGCGGGGGCCAGGGGCAAGTGTTTGCGGTGACCGACCATGCGCGCGATGACGAGATGGTCGCGCTCAAGGAAACCACCATGGCCGGCCGCCAGATCCTGGCGCGGGAGTTCGGGCTGCTCGCTCGGCTGCGGCATCCGCACCTGGCGCGTGTGCATGACTGGTTCGAAGCGAGCCCTGTGTCGCCCGACCGGGCAGCATACACCCAAGAGCTCGTCGGCGGCACCGACCTGTTCCGCGCGCTAAAGTCGCAGCCCATCGAGGTCCACGAAGAAGCCTTCGATCAGATCCTGCGCGCACTTGCCTATCTGCATGCGCTTGACGTCCTCCATCTCGACCTCAAGCCCGACAATGTCTTTGTCGAGCTGCTCGACGGCCGGCCGCTGGTTCGCGTGCTCGACTTCGGCATTGCACACCACGGCGATGGCGCCATCACGCACGTCGGCGGCAGCTACAGCTACGTCGCGCCAGAGGTCGTTGTCGGTGGCGAGATCACGGCTGCGGCCGACCTCTACGCGCTCGGCGTGATGATGTGTGAGGTGGCGACCGGGCGACCGCCCGATCCGATCGCGCTCAAAGAAGAGCTGGCAGACTACGACGCCCGCGTCGCGTGGCTGGCGGCAGGTGGCTGCCCACCGTCGTGGCAGGACACGGTGGCCGCGCTGCTCGACCAGGACAGCACGAAGCGGCCGCGCTCAGCCCATGAGGCGGCACGGCTCTGGGCGCGTCATCGGCGACGGGAGGTGGCGCTCTTTCTGCCCGACGACGTCGCGGCAATGGTTCGCGCCGGCGCGCCGGCGGAGCGCCAGTCGGAGCTCGATGCTTGCGAAGCGGTGTGGCGCGATGGCGGCGGGCTGGTGCTTGTCGGGCCAGTCGGCGCAGGCAAGGCCAGCGTGTTGCGCGCTGCAGAGCGACAGGCGCAGGTCGCCGGGCGCTGGACGGAGTCGTGGCCGGCGTCGGAGTCGAGCGCCACCCCGCGTTCCTTCGCCGCAGCGATCACACGGTTGACCGGCGCCTCGTCGATTCTCACAACGCTCTCAGAGACCGCAGACGGGCTGACCGAGCGCGGCGCCGGCGCACCGAGTGCCGATGCGAGCGCGCGCTTTGCGGCGTGGATGCGGGAGCGCGCCGTTCGCGTGGTGGAGCTGCTGACCGACGTCGAACCGCGCGACCCGACGCCAGTCCTTGTGCTGCCTGACCTCGGTCGCTGTCCACGGATCGTGCGGGCGATCGTGGATGCCGCGCTCGACCATCTGAACGCCGGCGGCGCGCTGCCCTTTGCGCTGCTGGTTGGCGCGGAAGAACACGCATCCGCGCTGTCGGTTCAGGCCCCGCCGCTTGGCCGCTCGGACGTTCGACGTTTCCTCGGCCGGTGTTTCGGGATCGGTGCCGCCGACGCCAGACTCAGCGCGAGCCTCGCGGCAGCGTCGGGTGGCCTGCCCGTGCACCTCGCCCAGCTCACAGCGCTGGCCGTCGCGCAGGGGCACCTTGCGTTTGACGGCGCGCGCTGGCGTACGCGCGAGCAGGGTGCGGAGCTCACGCTGCCTGCTGACGTGGCGGATGTGCTCAGCGCGCGGGTTGCGCTCTTGGATGTGCCGGCAAGGGAGGCCCTCGCGGCTCTGAGCTGGCTCCGATTTCCGAGTCACGGCGATGCGATCGGCGCCACGCTCGCGTCTCAGGAGCCTCCGACGCAAGCGCTGCTGTCTCTCGAAGCTGCCGGACTGATCTGGCATGAGACCGATCGCTACCAGCTGAGTCATCCAGGACTGAACGCAGCGTTCAACGGCTGGGAGCCCGCTGGCGGGGCCGATGCAGGCCATGCACGCGTCCGCGCCCTCGCAGGCCTCGATGACGTCGCCCGGGCCTGGCACGCGGGCGGTGCGGCGGGTGCCGAGGCGCTCTACACGATGGCGAGTGCGGCTTGGGAGCAGGGAGATGTCGAGGTCGCTGCTGCCAGGCTTGATCTGGCGCTCGAGCTTGCTCCCAAGCGCCTGGACGCGCTGATCATGCGCGCCGAGGTCGCCGATCTCCTGGGCCCACGCGAGCGGCAGATTCGGTCGCTGAGGGAGGCGTTAAGCCAGCTCGACCCGACGGATGAGCGGCACCTTGAGCTTGAGTCACGTCTCTTTTGGGCGCTGACCCGCGCTGGCCAAGACGACGAGGCAGAGCCGATCGGACGGGCGTTGATCGAACACGCGGAAAAGCGGGGACGGACCCGTCTCTTGGCCGAGGCACTCGGGCACCTGTCGATCGTGCTGTCGCATCGTGGCGCCTACGACGACGCCGAGGCCTGCCTGAAGCGCGCCATCACGACAGCTGCACCGCTGGGTGTGCTCGGGCTCTCGGCGCGGCTCCACAACAACCTCGGCAACGTGTTTGCCTACCGTGAAGATCCTACCAGCGCACTGGTCGAGTACTCTGAGGCCAACCGTCTCAAGACGGAGGAAGGCGACCCCGTTGGGCAGCGGATCGCCGTCGGCAACATGGGGTTGATGTGCATGCGGCTTGGGCGACATGCCGAGGCGATGGCTCACTTTGCTGCATCCTATGCCGCAGCACGCGAGACCCAGCACCGGCGAGGCATTGCCTGGAGCCTCTGTGCCCTGGCCAACATTGGCCTGGAAGCTGGCGCATGGGCGTACTCGCTGAGGCGGTCGGAGGCCGCGCTGGCCGCGGCGAGTGCTCTCGGTGACGCCATGATTGCCGCCGACGCCACCATCACAAAGTCGGAGGCAGAGCTTGGGCTCGGAGATGTCTCTGCGGCCCGAGCGAGCCTGGAGGGGGCGGTCTCGGCAGGCGCAACCTCGTACTCGTCGTCGCGCTCGAGCGTGGCGCGCGCCGCAACGTCACTCGCCGTGGGTGACATGGATGCCGCGCTGAAGTGGGCAGACGAAGCAACGAACGACACGAGCGTCGACGCGTTCGGCCGGATCGAGGCGATGCGCATCCGAGCAGCGATCCTGCGACAGCAGGGCGACGTGGCCGGTGCGGTGGAGGCCTGTCACCAGGCGCTCGCCGCGGCGGAAGAAGGCCGCTCGCCGTCGATGTGGAACACGGTCATCGACGTGGCGCGAGCTGTCGGCGACCAGGCGCTGCTGCGGCGTTCGGTCGCTCAGGCTCGCCGAGACGTTGCCGAGTGGGCAGGGCGCTGGCCCGAGGCACCTGTCTCCGACGGCGTCGAGCCCGGCAGCGCCGTCGATGCCCCATCGCGGGCTAGCTTCAACGCGATGGCGTCCGTCATCGCGCTTCGCGAAATCCTAGAGCAGCATGCAGACACCGAGGGGGAACCTATGAGCGACTCAGTTGAAGCCGGCGAGGCTCAGGTGCGCCGCGGCACGGCGACGTTCGCACGTCCCGCGCTTGTGGCGAGCATTGGCGGCGTGCTGGCCGATCTCGTGCCCGCGTTCGGGGCGGAGCGGGCGTTCCTCGTCGACGGCAGCGGCAGCGTCGTGTGCGCGCGCGACGCCGACGGGGAGTCGGTGTCAGATGCGGCGAAGAAGGTCCCGATGGTGGCTCACGAGCAAGCTCGCGAGCGTGGCGCGATCTGGACAGGCGCGGGTGGCAAGGGACGCGGGTCCATCGCCGGGATCCCGGTCCAGCTCCGGGTCGGCGGTGATCTGGTGGTGTGTGTCCTCGTGCTGCAGAACCGATTTGCCGCCGAAGCGTTTGAGCACCTCTTTGACGCTCAGGTGGAGCTTGGGGCGCTACCGATCTTGCTGCGCATCTGGTGCCTTGAGGCCCGTCTCGCGCATGTCCAGCGCGACGCCGAGCGGGCCGAGGCCGAGCGCCAGGCCGTCGTGACGCGGTCTACCGAAGAGATCCTGGTGCTGCGTCGGGAGCTTGAGACCACTCGGGAAAAGATTGGGCCAACCAACGCTTACCCGGAGATCGTCTTTGCCTCGCCGCAGATGCGCAAGATGCTGCGACAGGTCGACCGGGTCGTCGACACCGACCTGAGCGTGCATGTTCAGGGCGAGAGCGGCACCGGCAAAGAGCTTGTCGCCCGCGCCATCCATGACCATGGCGACCGGAAGCTTGGACCCTTTGTCGCCCAGAACTGCAGCGCCGTGCCGCATACCCTCTTCGAGAGCGAGTTCTTCGGTCACGAGCGTGGCGCATTTACCGGCGCCAACCGCGCTAGCGAGGGCCTCTTCCGGCGCGCACACCGAGGCACGCTCTTTCTCGACGAGATCGGCGACCTGCCGCTGGAGCTTCAGTCGAAGCTGCTGCGTGTGCTTGAGACAGGCGAAGTCCGACCTGTCGGCGGGCAACGAAGCTTCTCGGTCGACGTCCGGATCGTGAGCGCCACGCACCACGACCTCTCGGAGCTTGTTCGAGAGGGGCGCTTCCGCGAGGACCTGTTCTACCGGCTCAACGTGGTCAAGATCTCGGTGCCGCCGCTCCGCGAGCGGCCGGACGACATCACCGTGCTTGCCGAGCACTTTTTGAAGCTTCGTGCGGCGTCTGTCGGCCGAACGGTGGCGTTCGGCAAGGGCGTGATGAAAGCCCTCATCGCGTACAGCTGGCCGGGTAATGTGCGTCAGCTGGAGAATGAGGTCACGCGGGCGGCACTCCTGTGCGACGGCGACATCGACGTCTCGGACCTCTCGCCTGAGGTCGCCAGCGCCCGGCGCGGCACCATCGCTCAGCGCGCCGATGGGGCGGAGCTCAAGCGGCTTGGCCTGGATCGCGGCACGCTGCGCGAGCGCGTCGACCGGTTAGAAGCGTTCGTCCTGCGCTCAACGCTTGCAAGCGCGCGCGGAAACAAGAGCGCGGTGGCGCGAGACCTTGGACTCAGCCGTGCAGGTCTCAACATGAAGCTCAAGAGGCTTGAGCTGTGGGAAGATTGAACGGCAGCGCCGGAATGCGACGCCATCGCGATGCCGTTAGTCCGCTGAGTGTCCGCGGAGACGCCGGAGTCGTTCAGATGCAAGAACACAGACCGCCACGAACAAGGCGCCGACGAGGTGGATACCGAGCGACCCTCGTCCTGCTCTTCGCTGGGGCTGTCGGGCTCTTCGCGCTGGCGCCATCCGACGCCCTCGCAGAGTCTCCTCGCTCGGTCGGCGAGGTAGAGCCCATCACGTTTGCCAGCCCGTCGGTCGGCAAGCGGCGGGTCAAGGCGATGGTGTACCTGCCGGCGGGCTACCAGACGTCCGGCGAGCGATACCCTGTCCTCTATGCGCTGCACGGTCTCGGGGGGCACGGTCGCGACTGGTTCGACTCGAAGAAGGGCAACCTCGAGGGCAAGCTCGACGGCCTGATCGCCGCTGGCGTCATCCCGCCCATGATCGTGGTCGCGCCTGACGGCGGCAACCAATACTGGACCAACCACCTCGGCGCGGAGAAGCGCCGCTTCGGCGACCTTGTCAGCGTCGACTTGGTTCGCCACATCGAGGCGACCTACCGGGTACGGGCCGAGCGCAGCGGCCGAGCGCTCGTCGGCATCTCGGCGGGTGGACACGGCGCCGTCTCGATTGCGCTCAGACACACGGATGACTACTGCGCGGTTGTCAGCCTCGGCGGCGCGCTCTTTCGCGAGGCGCCAACGCACCGCAAGATCTATCGCCGCGTCTGGGGTGAACCCGGGCCAGGCAACGACGGCACTCACTGGCGAGCGACCAGCCCGGTCGCGCTGGTCGCCAGTGCGTCGCCAGAGACGCGCTGGCCGGCCGTGTTTCTGAGCGCAGGACGGGACGACAACAAGGGCAAAGCAAAGTTCGTGGAGCTCGCGCGCGCCTTCTCAGCTCAGCTCACCGCACGTGGCGTTCGCCATGAGATGGTCGAAGCGGAAGGCGGCCACCAGTGGTCGGCGTGGATGGAGCCGGTCGACCAGTGGCTCGCCTTCATCGGCAAGTCGTTTCAAACACCAGACGCCGTCGCGCCCGAGCCTGCGGGGCCAACCGGCAACCTCGACGCGCGGCCCGCACCAGCGCCCTGAGCGCGCTCCCCGTGTGGAGACAGTGCTGCCAGGGTGATGGCCGGCACGGCGTCAGGCGTCAGCAAGCCGGTCGGCATGTGCCGGAATGGCCTCAAACGAGCGCCTGAGCTTGTCGCTCTCAAAGGCCGCAGCGCAGCGCTTGAGCGCCGCTGTCGTCATGCGCTGAAGGTCGTCGGCTTCGTTCCACCGGTTCATCGCAACGAGCGTCGCGGCTAGCGCGTTGAGGGTCTCGGTGTGGTGGACGATCTCAGCGCCAGACAGATCGGGTACGACCGCTAGGGCGCGGCTGACGTGGTCTTCCGCGGCGCTTGCATGATGGCTTGCCCATGCAGCCGTTGCGCACAGGGCCGAGGCACGCAGCGCCATGGTCGGCGAGAGCGCGTCGAGCTTGGACACGAGCTGGATGAGCGTGTCCGTCGTCTCTGCAGACGCGGTGACGTCTCCGTCGTTCCAAAGGCGGCTGCGAAGCTCGAGGAGTGCGACCGCATGCGCCTGGGTGGGGCTCTTGACGGTGGGCAAGAGCCGCCAGGCTTCCCGGAGGTAGGGCAGGGCTCGCTTGGGTAGCCGCTGGTCGAGGCAGAGGCTTGCGAGCTCCACCAGGCGTGCGATGACGCGGTCGTTGTCGGCCTCGGCGTAGGTGTCTTTGAGCGCTTGTCGCAGCAGCCCCTCGGCTTCCTCGAAGCGGCCGCAGGCGCGCAAGCAGTCGCCGACATTACCGACGGCGAGGGTCGCGTAGCGCTGCAGGCCCCGGCGCTGAGAGAGCAGCATGGCCTCGCGGGATGCCTCGAGCGCTCGCTCAAAGCGCCCGGCGTAGTAGGCGGCCATCGAGAGGTTGATGAGGAGGCTGACCTCCATCTCGACGAGGCCTTCGTTGCGCGCGACCTCAAGCCCCCATGCTGCCCAGTCGATCCCCTTGTTGGGGGCAGCGCTCGATGTGTAGCTGTAGCTGAGCGTGACCGCGATCCGCGCGCGCACCTCACCCAGCTCGGGATCGTCGCCAGCGACCTCCAGGGCACGCTTGAGGTCCGCCAGACCGGCGCCAGCGCCGTCACGGTCGCGCTTGATGCTGCCGATGAGCCGAAGCGCCATCGCCTGGTCGCGTCGGCTCTCGCGCTCGACGGCGGCTTGGTGGCCTCGCTCAGCGTAGGCCAGAGCGTCCTCGAAGCGCCGCGCGTCGATCATGACCAGCGCCAGCCGGTCGATGGCGGTAGCGCAGACGGTCTCGTTCTCGAGGTCCTCGCCGATCGCCAGCAGACGCGCGAAGTGGGTCTCGGCCGCCACGAGGTCACCGGCCGCGCGGCTCGTGGCTCCCAGGTGCTCGCGCAGGGTCGCCTCGTGACGGAGGCGGCGGATCACGCCGAGCCCGGCCTTGGGCAGTGTCTCGAGCGCCGCTTCGTACCAGACGACCGCTCGGCGCGTGTCACCGGCGACTCGGCACTGGTCGGCAGCGTCCGTGAGGTAGGTGAGGGCCACATCCGGCCGCCCGCCGAGGTTCCAGTGGTGGGCGAGGGCAGCGGTGTCGTCGTCGCCCCCCTGTTGCGCCTCAAGCCACTCGGCGGCTTCGCGATGTCGGCGCTCGCGGTTCGTCGCGCTCAGGCTGCGAAGCGTCGCCTCCCGGATGCCCTCATTGCCAAACGTGAGGCAAACCTCCGGGCCCATGAAACAGCGCGTGAGCAGCTCGCGTTCGATGAGCCCGCGGACCGCCGTGGCGGCGCCCGTCTCCCGTGACTCAAGTCCGTCGATGAAGAGCGCCGGCACCGGGTTTGCGAAGACACATAACGCCTCCAAGACCGACCGCGCCTGCGGGCCTAAGACCGCAAGCCGCTCGTTCAGCGCTGCCTCCACCGAGGCTGGCAGCGGCACGTCCACCCCGGCCCGGAGACGCCAGCCGTCGCCTGTGTTGGAGAGATCGCCGCGCTCCATGAGCGTGTAGAGAACGTCCTGGATATGGCCTGGGTTGCCGTCGGTGACCCGCTGAAGGGCTTGGAGCTTGTCCGGCGGCAGCGGCTGCTCGCCGAACACCGCGCGCAGCATGGCGGCTGTGCCGTCCACGTCCATCCCGGTGAGCCGCAGCCAGCGGGTCTGGGGCATTGCCTCGAGGGCTTCGGCATCTGCTGTCTGCAGGGAGCTTCGGCGCAGGCTCAAGACCAAGAGGAGCGGCGGCGTGTCGCTCTCGTCCAGCTCGTCGAGTGGCGACAGCACGCGACTCACGCGGTTGACGACCTCAAGGGTGGCGCGGTCGAGTAAGTGGACGTTGGTGAGGATGACCACCGACGGTCGGGTCACCCCCTGGACGAGCAGGCGGGCCACCTCAACGGGGGCCACGGGCTCGGCGGACTCATCGACCGTTCCGGCCAACACGCGCTCGCAGAGCAGCTGGTCGCGTCGGCTGAGGGACGAGCCGATCGCGGAGTTCTTGCGCGCGGCGAGCCACGGGAAGAGCGGTGCCAGCGGGCGCTGTGTGGGCGCCGCAGGAATGCCTTCGATCACAAAGACGCCGTCGAGCTGTGCCGTGCGCTTGAGCTCGCCCAGTAGACGCTGCTTTCCAACGCCCGCCGGGCCCTCGATGAGCCACACGCGCGCGGCCCGGGAACCAGGCTCGATCGCAGCGCGATAGCCGGCGATGAGGGCATCGAGGTGCTCAGGACGGCCTGCCCATTGGGCGCTCGAGAACCTGCCGAAGCGCGTGTCGGCGGTCTCGATCGGATAGGGCGGCACCACCACCGTGTTGATGGCCCGGATCAAGGCATCTGCGCCGCTCGGTCGGTCGCTGGGCCGCTTGGCGAGAAGCGCCAGCACGGCGTCGGCAACGGCGCGATGGATCTCGGGGCGGAGCTTGCCAAGGTCAGGAGGGGGCTCGTGCTGGTGAGCGGCTCGGAGCGTCTCGCTGGTTCGTGCCGTGAACGGGCGCCTCCCTGTCAGCAGCTCAAACGCGATAACGCCCAGCGAGTAGAGATCGGCGGAGGGCCCGGCCACGAGGCCTGCGAGCGTCTCGGGGGCCGCGTACGGCAGGCACGTGCGCTCGCCCCGTTGGATCGACCGGAGCTTCTCGGTGGGGTTTCCGGGGTCGGTGATGACCACCCGTGCAGCGCCCGCCTCGCCTGTGGTCACAATGATGTTTTCCGGCTTAAGCGAGAGGTGGGGGCGCTGGGTGTGCGTGTGCAAAAAGACGAGGCCGCGCGCCACCTGCACGAGGAGCTCGTAGATGTCCTCAACGCCTTTGCCCTCAATCGCCCCTCGTATCGACGGCCCCTCGATGTAGTCGAGGGTGTAAAACGCACGCGGCGGCGCATCGACGTTTGCGTGCTCGTTGGGCAGCAGCCCGAAGTCGTGAATCGCCACGAGGTTGGGGTGCTTTAGGCGCGCCAGGTCGCGAAACTCCGCCTTGAACTCGTCAATGCTGGCGCCCTGGCTTGGCTCGAAGATCTTGAGCGCGACGGCCGCGCCGTCGCCGAGGCGGTCATGGGCCAACCACTTCTCGCCAAACGCCCCGGTACCGAGCTTCCGGGCCAGCTCGAACCGACCGAGCAGCGCGTGAGGTTGTCTCGACGCCTCGCGCGCCCGGTTTCTCGGGACCGTGGAGCGCAGGCGCTGCTCGAGCGCATCGTGCGGGACCGTGGCGTTGGTGCGATCGACGTCTGCGGGGTCCAGCGTCTGGGCGGCTGGCAGTGCACCGGTGTCGGCCAGGGCGGTGGGGCCGGTGTCGGCGGTCGGCGTTCGTCCTGGCATGAGCGGGCGAGCGTGTTCATCGGTGCGCGGCGCGCGCTCGCGCGGCAAGAGCTCTCGCGGTACGCGAGGGACGTCCTCGGGCTCTGGAGCCGGTTGGCCCAAGAGCGCTGAGAAGGCTTCCGCCATGGCCGTCGCCGTTCGGTAGCGCTGGTCGGGGTCGACGAGCAGCGCTCGGTCCACCACAGCGGCCAGTCCGCTCGAGAGGTCGGGGCGTCGGGTCGCCAAGCTCGGAAAGTCGCCGCGGGCGATCGACGCCACGGTCTCGTGGGTGCTGACGCCTTCCACAAGGCACGAGCCGGTCGCAAGCGTGTAGAGCGTGGCGCCGAGGGAAAACACGTCGACTCGCTGGTCGACCTGGCGGCCCATGGACTGCTCCGGCGCCATGTAAGCGGGGGTCCCCACAACCTCGAAGCGGCCAGAGCGCTGGTCCTGGTCAAAGAGGCGGCGCGAGATCCCGAAGTCGGTCAGCTTGAGCCGACCGTCGACGCTCAGGAGGATGTTCTCCGGCTTTAGGTCCTGGTGGATGATCCCGTGGGCGTGCGCGTAGGCCAGCACGCCGGAGACCGCCCGGCCGATGTGGGTGACGAGGGTCTCATCGAGTGGCGTCCCCGCCGGAGCCAGGTCGCCAAGGTTTTTGCCAGCGACGTACTCCATGACGAGGTAGAGGCGGTTGGAGTAGAGGCCGCTGTAGTCAAAGATCTGGACGATGCCAGGGTGGTTGAGGCCCGCGAGGTTGCGCGCCTCCTGCTGGAAGAGCCCGGCGAGGCGATCACCGCTGGCGGTCACCATCGATCGGTCGACGACCTTCAGAGCGACCTCACGGTCGAGCAGCGTGTCGTAGGCAAGGTAGACGATCCCCATACCGCCACGCCCCAGCACGCGCAGGAGGTGGTAGCGGTCGATGCTCGCCGGTGCGGTTTGGTTGCGGGGTTTCCTCACGGCGACACGGTACATCGGGCCGACCGAATGCGTCACGCGGGTCGATCAACTCTTCGGTGATTGGCGTTGTTGGCAGCGAGCTTCACGCCACATTGGGTGCTGGTGGAGCAGCCGGTACGCTTGATGGACAACGCGGCCTTGGCTATGACGGACGTATAGCGCGGCCGGTCGGTCGCCGTCCGCAAACCGCATCGCGCTGTCTTGTCGGCGCTCAGGAGCGACCCATGGCCCATTCCGCACGCGTACGCGAGATCCTCAGCTGGTACCGAAGCGAGAACCCCGGCGTTCTCACCAACCTGGGTCGGCTCTTCAACCACGGGCGACTCGCCGGAACCGGCCGCTTGGTGATCCTGCCGGTCGACCAGGGCTGGGAGCACGGTCCCGCACGGAGCTTTGCGGTCAACGCAGATGGCTACGATCCTCGCTATCACTTCCAGCTGGCCATTGACGCTGGTTGCAGCGCCTACGCCGCTCCGCTCGGCGCGCTTGAGGCCGGTGCGGCGGACTTTGCCGGTGAGATTCCGCTCATCCTCAAGGTCAACCACAACAACTCGCTCTATGCGGTCAAAAACCCCAACCAAGCCGTTGTCGCCAGCGTCGACGACGCACTGCGGTTGGGATGCGTGGGCGTCGGCTTCACGGTCTACCCGGGAAGCGCGAACGCCCAGGATCAGTTCGAAGAGTTCCGCGCGCTTGCCAAGGAGGCCAAGGCGAAGGGCTTGGTCGTCGTCCTCTGGGCCTACGCCCGTGGCGAGCAGATCTCGAAGGCGGGCGAGACGGCCATCGACGTGATCTCCTACGCCGCCCACATGAGCGCCCAGCTCGGTGCTCACATCATCAAGGTCAAGCCGCCGACGGCTCACCTCGAGCTCGCGTCGGCGAAGAAAGCCTACGAGGACAATGGACGCGCCGTCGGCACGCTCACAGAGCGTATCGCCGACGTGGTTCAGTCGTGCTTCAACGGGCGTCGCGTCGTGATCTTCAGCGGTGGCGCCGCTAAGGACACGGCCAGCGTGCTCGCTGAGGTCAAAGAGATCGCAGCCGGTGGCGGGTTTGGCTCGATCATGGGCCGCAACGCGTTCCAGCGACCGAAAGCCGAAGCCGTCAAGCTGCTCAACGACGTGATGGACGTCTTCGCGGCGAGTGTCCCGTCTAGCTAGCGCTAGTGCTAGTGCTAGTCCAGGCGCCATTTTTGAGCGAGGCGAACGCGATGTGCTCGGCGTCGCTCCCCTCGAACTGTCCCGCCAATCCTGCGGGTTTCGCTGCTTGACCTCGGCGCATCTGTGACCACCAAACCCCTCGGCTTGGCCGCTGCCTTACTCGCCGGGCTTGCGGCCTGGGCTTAGGCGCTCGAGCGCCGTTCGCCGCGACCACGTATCCTCGATCGTCTGCGCGATCTCGCGTGCTGCCTCGCTATCGCCGATGGCGAGCAGCATCTCGACAAGGTGGATGCGCGCGTCGTCGGCTTGAGGACCGCCCGCATGGATGAGCGTCATCAGCGTCATGCGTGCTCCTCGGCGGTCGCCGGCGCGCCAGCGAACACCGGCGTCCACGAGGCTCGCGCCGTCAGCAATCATGGCGTCAGGGCTGGTTCGGGCGGTCGCGACCAGCGCACGGGCCTCGTCCAGCTGCTCGAGGTGCAGGTGGGCCTCCGCGCCAACCAGCGCTTGGCGCGGATCGCTCAGATCGCCAAGCGCGGCGAGCGCATCGGCGGGATGACCGGCGAGAACAAAGGCCTGGGCGATGTCTGTGGGGTCCACGTCGAGCCGATGGAGCGCTGCTGCTGGGCTACGACGGATGGCTAGGACGGCTTCGCCCGCCAGCGCGCCCTCGGAGAGCGCCACGACCGGTGAGAGAGCCCGGGCTGCGGCGAAGACGGACTCGATGTCGACCGGCACGATGCCGCCGCCCCCGGGGTGCGGGCCAACGACCGCCAGGTCCACGACGAGGACCTGTCGCGTACGACGCCAGAGCAGCTTGAGCGCCGCCAACACCTGGGCCTGGTGATCGTCGTGCCAGGCCACGTTGAGTGCGCCAGAGCAGAGCACGAGATCGTGAGGTGTGGCGACGGCGAGGCTATCGACGCAGCGGAACGTGGCGTTGGCATCGCTCTGGTGAAGCTCGGAGGCTGTCGCGCGCTCGATCATCGGCTCGAGGATGTCCTCACCGACGTACTTGCCGTCATACCCCGCCTGGCGCAGGCGCTTGAGGAGCACGCCCTCGCCACAGCCGATGTCGACAACGCTATTGACGGCTGAGAGATCCGGGGCCGCCTCGAGCAGCAGTGCGTGTCGGATCTGTTGGAGGGCATCGGACTCCCACCCGACCCGTCGACCGGCCGTGGAGGCTGTGGCGAGCGGCCCGTAGAAGCTCTGGGCGGCGGCAACGCGGTCTTGGCTGAGGGGTGCATCTGTTGAAGAGCGGATAGGGACGTCCTTAGAGGAGAGGCGAGAGCAGGCCCGCCGTGGAGTAGAGGATCCGTCGGCCATAGCTCTGCTTGAGTTCCCAGTCGGCCGACACTGGACTGGCGCCGTCGAGGTCGCCCTCAAACTGGCCAGCCAGCTCGGCGCAAAAGGCGGCACCGTAGACGAAAGCGTTGAGCTCGTAGTTGATGTGGAACGACCGGTTGTCCATGTTCGCCGAGCCGATGGTGCCAAACCAGTCGTCGACGACGAGCGTCTTGGCGTGGACAAAGCCACGGTCATATTCCCAGACGGCGACCCCGGCTTCGAGCAGCTCGGCATAGTAGCTGCGCGATGCGAGGTCGACGAGCCAGTTGTCGGTGCGCTTGGGCACGAGCAAGCGCACGTCAACGCCGCGGAGCGACGCCGTCACGAGCGCTTCTTGGATGATGCGGTCGGGGATGAAGTAGGGACTGGTGATCCAGACGCGGTCACGGGCCTCGGTGATCGCTTGGAAGTAGAGGCGGTGGATGAGCGACCAGGGACGGTCTGGACCGGACGCCACGATCTGAACGATCGCATCGTCGTCGGTCGCTGGCGTCTCGGCCTGCGCGGTCGACGGACTCAGGGTGCCTGTCGGAAAGTAGGCGCTGTGGTCAAGCAAGCGATCGGTAGCGACCAGCCAGTCCTCAACGAAGACCTCCTGGAGCGCGAGGACAGCGGGCCCGTCGATGCGGACGTGCGTGTCGCGCCACTCGCCGACGTCCGGGTCGAGGCCCAAGTACTCGCGGCCTACGTTGATGCCGCCCGTGAAGCCAACCTGGCCGTCAACGACCACGATCTTTCGGTGATTTCGGTAGTTGATGCGGTCGCGTCGGCGAAAGCGCGCGAGCAGCCTGACAGGCGAGAAGTACGCGAACTCACCGCCGTGAGCCTCGAGCGGCGCCCAGAAGTCTGCGGGCAACGACCAGCTGCCGACGGCATCGCAGAGCACGCGGACCTCGACACCCTCCGCCGCCCGCGCGACGAGCAGCTCACGCAGCGCTTGGCCCGTTTCGTCGGGCTGGATGATGTAGAACTCAACGTGGATGTGGTGTTTGGCCGCGTGGATGGCGTCGACCAGGGCTCGGTACGTGTTCGCTGCGTTGTGTAAGATCGTGGCCCGGTTGTTCTGGCTGGCGCGGATGCCGGATGCGTTCTCGGCAAGCTTGGTCAGCGACTTGGCTCGGCCGGCGACCGGCTGGGGCTGAAAGACGGCCGGCGTCAGTCCTTGGGCGACCAGGGCCTCGTCAACCCGTGCTGCGCTGCGCTCGCTCGTCTTGGTCCGGCGTCGCTTGGTCCGGAGCCCGAAGAAGAGATAGAGCAAGACGCCGACCACAGGCAGCAGCATCACGGAGAGGATCCAGGCAAGGGTCGCGGCGGGGTCGCGACGCTCGAGCAGGACAAAGCCAAAGATGATGACGAGCTGCAGGGTCAGCAGCGCCAGCAGGACAATGACGCCGATGCTCATGAGAGCCCTGCCTGCGCGGTGCGAGGCTTGGAGCGTCCCGACACGTCGAGCGGTTGAGCGTCTCTTAGCTCGGGTACGCCACCTCGGCGCGGGTCTTCGGGCGGAGATCCATGGTGACCAACCGCTCGGTGCCGCGCTCGGGCGATCAGCAGCGGCCGTTTAGCTCGCGGCGTCGCTCGGTGGATTCGATGACCAACGAGCGACGACACAGTGCGCTGCAGGTCCAAAGTGAGGAGCACAGTCACTCCTCTTGGGGGCTCTAGCAGCGTGCGGGAAAATGCGGACTCAAAGACGAAGTGAGGTTTGCCGCTGGGGCAGCGAACGAGAGGAAACCGCATTTCCCCCACCGCTGCTCGCGCTCTGATCGGGGACTCGGGCATGGCGTGACACTGCGTGCGCCAGTCAGGCCTGTCAAACTGGCGTCGTCACCGAGCGTTGGGCACTCGTGTTGAGCCCGCGGCCGTCACAAGCAGAGCCCCGCCGGACACATCGCCGCCATCGACGTTGCCGTCACCTCGTCGCCGCGTGCGTACCAGCCCGCGGGTGGGCGGGTGTGCGCCTGCTCGCTTGAGTCGCCGTACTCCAGCAGCAAGCGGTTGCCGTCGACCCAATACACAGCGCGCGCCTCCCCGAAGCAGCCGTTGAGGGTCAGTCCCCCATGAATGGACGAGTCGCAGCCAAGGTTCCACGTGCCGGTGTCGCAGAGCTCATCGCTTCCCTCGGGACCGCTGCGCGCCATCACGTGCGACTCACCGAGGACCAGCTGCGCCTCGGTCGCGAGATGGATCCAGTGGACCCCCTCAAGGCCTGCAGCCACCGTGGCGGGGTCACAGCCAGGCTCGCCGTCGCCAGGGCAATCACATACGTCGGCGATGGCCTCCACATCAGAGCAGGTCTGGGCGTTGATGGCCGGGCACTCGGCGTCGTGAAGCGCGCTTGCATTCGCCTGCTCATAGATACTGCCAAAGCACGCCTCTTTGCAGCGGTCGAGATAGGTCGTTTGGGAACCGATCGCGCTTGCAGGACACATCGCCCCAAGGCAAGCGACGAGCCGCTGGCAGTAGGATTCGCACTCCTCGACCTGCCAGCCTGGCAGGTCCGGAGGCGCCGGCGTGCCAGACGCGGTGTCCGCGGCTGTCACGTCCGAGCTTGCATCCGGGGCCACGTCGCCCGAGCCGATGTCACTAGAGCTCTGGTCGGTGCCCGCCGCCGCCTCGTCTGCCGCGCCTTCGGCGCTGAACGCCGTTCCTTCGCGGTCGTCGCTGACGCAGCTAGGCCCGAGCGTGAGTGCGAGCACCAGCACGCCGAGGCGTGGCCCGGCCCACGCGCGGAGGTCACACGCTGTGACGTTTGCTTGGTGCATCATGGGCAGCTCCCAGCCGGACACATGGCAGCCAGCGACTCGGTGGTCGGCGCGTCCGTTCGAGTCAGCCAGTAGTACTCGGCGATGCCGTCGTCGCCGGGCTGCGGGTCGCTGATCATCTGAAGCGTGTCTTGAAACACAATGAAGGTGAAGCTCGTGCTGCTGGTGCAACCGTTGAGCAGGATCCGGCCTTGGGTAGCCGTGCGGCAGGTCAGGCTCCACGAGCCGCCGTCGCAGGTATCGCCGCCCTCGACACTCCGCAGCATCGTGCCGTCGGCGTTGAGCACCAAGCCGTTGACGAAGCCGGGGAGGACGTCGTCTGCGACCCAGTGGACGCCAGTGACCGTCGCCGCGACGGCGGCGTCTTCACACGGCGGGACGCGCACGGTACCGCCGCTGCAGTCGCAGCCTTGAGCGACCTCCGGAAACGCTTGGCAGGAGGCCGCATTCACGGTGTCACAGGCAGCGTCTTCCAGCGCTTCAGCCCGGTCTTGAAGCGAGACGCTCTCGTGACAGCGGCGGCTACACAGCTCCGAGAACGCCGTCGGTGACTGGAACGAGCTCGCATGGCAGACCCCAGTCAGGCACGCGGCGCTGCGGTGGCAGTAAGCGTGGCACTGCTCAACGATCGCGTCGGGTACGGCGGCGCGCGAGGGTGCCGTGTCGTGCGGCTCCGACGTGTCGTGCGGCTGCGACGTGTCGTGCGGCTCCGAGGTGTCGACTGGCGCCGATGCATCGTCGGCGTCCGGTCCTGCTTGGGTCGTTGCTTCCCGGCCGTCGCCCACACACGCAGACAGCAGCATGGCCGCTGTCAGTGCGTTGACGGACGGAGCTGCGAGGGTGTTCTGTGGCACCACATCTCTCCGAGTCATCTGTCTGGCTGGTGACCGACGGCAGGTTGTCCGTCGAACCAGGACCCCAGCTTAGCGCGAATGCGTCACTCACTGGGTTCCGAGCCGCTAACTGGAGTTCCGCTCGGCGGTCGTTGCAGCGACTCGCTCCAGCGAACTACGGCCAGTCGTAGAACCGCACGTGAATGTGGTTGGCGTGCAGCGGCCAGCCGGAGGGGCCATCCGACGCGGCGTCCACAAAGCTGGTCTGCCCCGTCTGCTGGGCGACAAAGGGCGCAAGCGTCTCGACATCATGCTGCACGAAGTGACTCATCCCTGGGTTGTCGAGCGCGAACTGCGCCAGGTTGGCCAGCAGCTGAGAGACGCTCGGTGCGCCTGGCGCAGGTGCGGGCTCCGCGCCGCCTCCACTGTTGTTGACGTAGCTACAGGTCCAGCTTGAGCCGCCGCCGCTGCAGGTTGAGACCCATAGCGACGGCTGATCGAGGTCGTGTCCGCCGGTTCCGTCGCCCGGCGGATAGGTCAGCAGATAGAGGTCGGCATCAAGACCCGTCTCGTGGGACCCGTGGCCGACGATGTCTCCTCCTGTTGGGAGCGAGAGATCGCCGACGCCCACCGGCACGCCGAATGCCGCCACGTTGCTGAGCGCCATGTCGGCGACGTACTCCACGGTGTCGACGCGTCCCCACTGCTTGTAGAATCCGTGGGTGCCGTCCACCTTGATGGTGACGTAGTCAACGTGGGGCTCGAGCGTGCTGTCGAGGGGGCGCCACTCATCGCCGTTGATCATGCCGAAGTGACGGCCACGCGCCGGGTCCCAGTACGGATGGTCAGCCGCAGCGTCAGCGTAGAGCGTGCTCATGCCGCCCGCCCTGTGGACCATGACCCGGGAGCGGTAGAGCGGCCCGCCGACCAGCTCACGGCGAGCGCCCTTGCTGCCGTAGATCGCCGCGGCGGTCCAGTCGATGACGTCGAGGCGTACGCCATTGAGACGAAACGCCCGGCCTGCGCTGGCTTCTGTGTGCATGGCATACACGTTGGGCAGGTCGCTGGGCGGCGAGCAGAGTCGCTGCCAGGTCATGTCTCGGCCGTCGGCGTCCATGGCCAGCAGCGTGGTGGCTAGGCCGAAGAAGAGCTCGGCGGGGATGGCGTCGTTGGCGCCAGCGGGCCCAGGGCATGAGGTGCTCGCGAGCTGAGCATAAGGCTCGGTCGGGGAGGGGCCGCTTGGGGCAACGCCTGTCACGGCACCGCTTGCGTCCTGTTCAAGCCCGATGGTCCACGGGCCAGGCACGCAGACCTCGTCGGCCACGAGCGACTGGTAGCGCGTGTGAAGCTCACAGTGCAGGCCGCTGCGGCATCCGGACCGTGGAAAGCGATCGAAGTCGCACTTGGACACACAGAGCGCGGGCGATAGCTCCGAAGGCAGCGCGGTGCCGGCGGGCAAACGCGACGCGTAGGCCGCTGCCGCGATGCAGAACGTGGTCGGGCTCTCCGGGGCGTCCGAGCAGAACTGGTCGCAGGCCACCGCACAGCTTCCCCCCGCGACCCCTTGGATGCAGACGGCGCCGCTGGGCCCGCATGCGGAGCTCGCGGCGCACTGGCCGCCAGTGAAGCCAGCGCCGATCGGCTCCTCCACAACGCAGCTCGCGCTACAGCCGTCCCCGTCGACGTTTCCGCCGTCGTCACAGCTCTCGCCCAGGCTCTCTTGGACGATTCCATCGCCGCACGCAAAGACGCAGCTCGCTTGCATGCAGAGACCCTCAACACCACCGTCCGTGCAGGGGGTTGCCAGCGGCGCGGCACTCGGCAGGCACTCACCGCCGATGCAGGCCCCAACCTCACACGGCCCCACCGGCAGGGCATGGCAGTCGGCGGCAACAGCACAGGCGCCGGCCGGGACGCTCGTGTCGCCCGTGTCGACGTCCTCTTGCAAGGTGTCGGCGGAGCCGCTTGTGTCCGCATCCGGCAAGCCAAGCGCGTCCTCACCGACCGGGCTCGCGTCCGCGGTGTCCGCAAACACGTCGTAGACGCGCGTGACGGAGGTCGCTTCGAGGCCACCGACGTCGTCCCAACACCCGCTGGTCGACAGCAGCAACATGGTCACGGTCAAGCCGGCTGCGCGCCGCTGCGTTCTTAACCTCCGCGCAGCTTGGGCTGCTTGCCGTCCGATGGGGCGACGGTCGGGCCCCGGTGCCGGTTCAGTCAGCGGCCCGAAGAGGCGACCAAGCTCACGTGTCATCATCAGCCAGCTCCATGGCAGCGAGTAAGCGGGCAGCGGCGTCGGGATCTGCGAGTAGCGCTCGGCACCTGCGGTAGAGCGCTTGGCCGTCGAGGGACTCGCCCGTGACGTCCGAGAGGTGCTTGACGACCTTCATCAGCTCGCCGATTGGGGGTGTGTCTTGGCGCCGGCGCTCGCGGCGACGTCTGACGGCCTGGGTCTGCCGCTGCCCGCCTCTTGGGCCTGAGGACGGCTGCTGGTAGGGGCCGCCGCGGCGCCTCTCATGACGACGGCGCGCGCTGTCTCGGTGGTCGGACCCGCTCTCAGGCGAGCGGGTGTCGCTGGCTTCCCAGTCCCCCCGCTCGTCGCCGTCTGACCAATCTGGCGACTCCGGTGCGTTGTCGCCTGGTGCGGGCTCGGGCGCGGAAATGCCTTCCATCCGGGCCTGGGCGTGGACTCGCAACGCTCGGCCGTCGCGCGTCGCTGGGTCGATGGGAACCCATCTCGGGCCCGCGTTGGAGGGGAGGAGCGCCATTGCCCAGAGGTGGTCTGGCGCTGCAAGCTGCCCGCCCTCCCAGACCCAGCCTTTCGAGATGGCGGCCGGGATCCCGACCCGCCGCAGCAGCTCGCAAGCCATCACCCCGAGCTCGAAGCACACGCCGCGGCCAAGGTGTCGGCTGTCGCCGAGGGCGTGGAGTGCGGCAATGTGGACGTTGGCGCGTCCCCTGGTGGCTCGACGAAGCCAGCGCGCGACGGATGCGTCCTCAAGATAGCTGGGGTCATAGAAGTAGCGTGTCTGCAGGAAGCGTTTGACTCGCAGAGCCTTGCTGAGGGCGGCTTCATCGGAGACTCGCACGTCTTCGCACAGGGCCAGCACTTCGTCCGGTAGGTCGCTGTCTGGAACCGTCGCCGCCAAGAGCCTGCGCACCGCGTCAGGGTCCGTGGGGTGCAGCGTCTGGTGGACCGATGCGTCCTCAAACTCAGGAGCAGTGTCCAGCTCGACGGTGCACGCGACGGCTGCCGGCTCCTTCATGGCGATGTAGTGGCGTCCATCGGCGCCGTCGATATGCCGGGCGCCGCGGCCATCGACGGCTGTGAGCCGGCCATAGAGCGGCGTGGGAAAGAGGTTCATGCCGCGCGGCAGGTAGCCGCGAAGGGCGACCGCGAACGTGCCTGGCGCCAGCGCGCGTCGCCCAGACGCCACCAGCTGGCCACGGATCGGCAGCCAGGTCTGAGATGCCGGGTGGAAGTCGCCGGTGATCGAGACGGGCGCATACCGGTAAGGGAAGGGCAGGTCGGACGGCGAGAAGTGGTAGCCAAACTCGGCCGCGGCCGTGCGATCGCGGCTAAACGTGCCTTGAGAGTCGAGCTGTGAGGTCACGGAGTCGGTGGTCTGAAACCACTGGCTCTGATCGGGGACGGTGAACGGGACGCTCTCATCGGGCTCAGGCGGCGCCGGTGACCGGTCACCGCCACGTCCCGCGTCCGCTGGCAGCAACGCCTCGCGGGGGGACGGTGCGTCTTTCTCTACCTCCTCGACCTCGTCTTTGTCTTCGTCTTCGTCACCACCGAACCAGCCGCGGACCTTGGCCCAGAGGGACTTCTCGGTGTCTAGCGCGTCGGAGGCCGGCGCGTCGCGAACCGGCGCTGAAGGTGCGGGCTCAGCGGCCTCATGCGCAGCAGCGTCACGCCCGCTTGGCGAGGGCTGGCTTCGAGAGGGAGGCGGCAGCGTCGGGCACGCTGGTGACGCATGCGCAACCTCAGCGCCCCGCAGGCCATCGACGACAGCAACAAGTGCCTGCTCGGACCGGCGCGGCGGGACGCCAGCCGCGCCAACGATCGCTTCCGCCACAAGGTAGTGGCCGGCGTCTGTCAGGCCGTGCGTGGTCCGGTGATGGCGGCTCGGCGTCACGAGGCTTGCGTCGACCACAAGTCGCTTGAGGTCGAGGTCGAAACGCGCCAGCACAGGTGTGCGAACCGGATGGCCAGCCAGGCGTCCAACCAGGTGGACAGTGCTAGCAACCCGAACGGTCGCGGGTTGGTCGTCGAGCCCCAACGACCGGAGGACCCGCTCGAGCGCGGCTCGAACCAGCCGCACGGCTGCAGCGTGCTCGGTGGTCACGTCGTCGTCGACTCGGGCCGTTGACGCCTCGGGGGTAAAGAGCGCCCAGAGGTCAACGACACCGGCGTCGCGAAGGTAGGCCCGGGTTCGAGCCTCCGACGCGCCCTGTGCGAGCAGGACGTTGGTGGCGATGGCCGCCAGGGCCGCAGGGAAAGGGATCGCGAGAGCAGGCTCGTCGCTGGTGACAAGCAGGTCTTGACCATCCGCGTCGAGCGCCATGAGAGCGATTGGCGTCGCGCTCGTCGATCCGTGGGCGGCGAGCCGTCGCAAGCAGCGTGGCAGCCGCTGCCGCAGCGCCGGGTCGTGCCTCAGCGTCGCAGCTGACCCGTCGCGCTGAACCCGCTTGGCGACGTGCTCCAGGTAGGTGACGACCGCGGTCCGGTCGACCGTGCGCGCAACCCCGAGCGCACGCGCGAGGGCGGGGACGTCGGCGCCTTCGGCCCAGCCCGTGAGGGCGTCGCCGATGAGCTCAGGCTCCGGCGTGATGACGAGGTCTTTGGCGGCTCGAAGGCGTCCATTGTCGTCGACGATTCGCGGCTCCGCGAACACGCGGCGCATCCTGTCGAGCTCCGTCGGTGCGACGGCATCGAGGGTGAGCGCGCGGTCGAGCCATCGCAGCGCCTGAGCCGAGACCTCTCGCGGCGCCGAGTTCGACTCCAGGGCCTGCAGAACATCGTGCGGTGAGGCGTCTGCGACGCGGCGGAACGGCAGTGAGTCGCTGACCGCGCGCGGCAGCGTGACGAAAAACTCTGGGTGTGGATAGAGGTGCGGGGCGTCGCCGAGCAACGCCTGCGCGTCTGGGGTTGGCCAGTAGAGCTGCGCCGGTGACCGACGCTGCTCGGTGCCGTCGGGCACCCAGTGGGCGTTGGCGAGATCGAGCGCTCCCTTGAGCGCAGCCGCGTCCATCGCGATATAGCGCGACAGGGCAAGCGTAGCGCTCAGCTCGGGGGCGAGACCGACGCCCGTGTCGAGCAGCTCCTTGAGGCGGGCCGGAGACAGTCGACGCGTCGCACCCATGCGCCCAAGCATCTCGATGATCGTCGACCCCGACGTGCCCTCACCATACTGCGCGCTGACGAGCTGGGTTGGCTCGGTGAGAAAGGCCGCCAGCAGTGGTCGCTCCGCTTGCGTGGGCGCCATGAGCTTGCCGATCTGAACCCACGTCGGAGCCGCCTCGCCTCCGAGCGGCGCCGCGGCGACACGCAAGCGGTTGAGCTTGTGGTTCTTTCGGCTCCACTCGAGGGCCACCTTGTCGTCGTCCGCCTGGGCCCCATCGGCGAGCGGCCAGCAGCCTGCGATGCCGGCGATGAGCGCCACCGAGCGGTCCAAGTCGCGTTTTTCTTCGGCGTCGCGGTGGGCGGCCACGAGGATGGTCATCAGCTGACGCCGCCGGCCGCGCTCGATCTGGACGACCTGATCGAGCCAGCGGCACAGCGCTCGGGGGATCTCGGCTGCGGGGCGCCAGTCCACGAGCGCGTCGTCGTCGGGCAGCCGGTCGCCTGCGTCTGTGCTCAAGAGCAGGTCGCGCGGAGCGCGCCAAACGCCTCCTTCGGTCAAAAGAAGTGGCGCCTTGCCCAAGATCCCGAGCGCTTGGGGGTCACCAGCGATGAGCTCGGCGTGGTGCTGCAGATACGCATGCCACGTTGCACGACCCGCGATGGTGGCGAGTGCGGGCGCCGGCGCGGCGGCTCCTGCTGCGTCCGGCTGGCTCACTCGCGCGGCGTCGGCCAGCGCGCGCAGGAGCCGCTGCGGCGGCAGCGCTAACACCGTGGCTGGCCGGAGCTGGTTGACGTGCGCGGCCCAGCTTGGCTCAGCCACGTGGCGGCGGAGCGGAATCCCGTCGGTCAGAGACGTGAATGCAGCATCGAGTCTCACCAACGGACCGGTCACGAGCGCACCGTCGACTGACACCCACAGTGGGAGCTCGCTCCCGGTCGTGGGCGAGTCGGTCTCTGTCCCGTCCGCGAGGGCGTCGCTGACGAGCGCCAGCAGCGTTGCGACGCGCTCTCGATCCGCGAGGAGCGGTGCTTGTCGCTCGACCGGCTCGCCGATCGCCGCGAGTGCCGTGACGCGCTCAATGATGAGCGCATCCGGTGGCCGAAAGGCGACACCAAGGCTTGCGAACGCCGCCGCGTCGTCGTCGACCGTGGGACCTGCGGCCAGCACCGCATCGAGCTCGCCCAGGGAGTCGGTGATGTCGCGTGCGCCCTCGAGGCCGACGAGTGCCGTCAGCTCCGTCGCGCGCACGCAGCCTGTCGCGCTGGCGAGACCACCGGTCGAGGTCGGCCAGAGCGGAAGCTCCGCGACCCGGCGCGCGAGGCTGTCGCCGTCACTCAAGCGGAGCTCGGCCTGAGCCGCGGGTGCGTCTGCGAGCGCGAGCAGGGCGCGGCGGGCGCTCCCTGCTGCGAGAGCGTCTCCAGGTGGGTCGGACTCGAGCGCTGCGACAACGGCGCTCAGGCCGGCTGGTGCAATGCCTGCCGCGTCGAGCAGCGGCCCATGAGCCGCCTCAGCGGGCAGCGAGATCAGAACGCGCTCACAGCGTCCAAGCGCGTCGCGCACGCTGGACGGCGCGCGGTAGACCGCATCGGCTGCAGGCTCCTGCCAGCTCCCCGCAGGTCGCAAGATGCCATCGACGCCTTCGAAGACCGCCGCACCGACGATCGGTGCCAGCTCAACAGCGCTCAGCTCTGTGGCGGCGCGACTGAGGCATCGCGAGAGTGCAGCGCGCGCATCGTCGAGAGCCACCCCAGCCGCCTGGCAGCGGCGCTCAAGCTCGCCCTGCTCGACAACGTGGAGGCAGAGGTCGGACAAGAGACCGGCGAGATCGCTCCGGTGGAGGGCATCGTCGAGTCCCAGAGCGTTGGCCAGCTCTAGGTCGGCAGGCTCGAGCTCCGGGCAGCCGGCGACAAGGTCCAGCAGCAGCCCGATGTCGGCGTCGGGCTGCGGGCCTCGGCGGGTCGCGAGAGCGCCGAGCGTGTCGGTCGTGTCGCCGACCGGTTGCGCTGTCTCCGCGCCGTTCGCTCGCGCCGCCCACAGTGGGGCTGCGGCGAGCAGGCCGGCGTGGTGCGCCGAGAGCATCGAGGCGCGCTCGATGAGGTAGGCGATCACGTCGTGTCGGCGTGTGGTCTGCCGCATATCACCGAGCGACACCAAAGGCCCCGAGTCGGCCGATAGCTGCTCGACGATGTCGGCGACGCCAACTGCTGAGCGCGTGAGCAGGTGGATATGGGCGTGGTGACGAAGCGCTCGCGCGAGCCAGGGAGCGCCGCTGACGAGCCGCTCGATCCCGTCGTCCTCAGGCAGGAGAGAGCCGCCAGTCAGCGGTCGCAACACGCCGGAGACGTCTGGGTAGATCGGAGCGTGGCGCAGTGCGTCCAGCTCGGCTCGGCTCAATCGCGACGCCTCGTGCGCAAGGTATTCATGCAGCGGCAACAGCAGATCGGCGGAGAGTTGCGCCCGCGCCGGCAACGAGAGATGGGCGATGAGGGTGAGGAGATCGAGCGGCTGACCGCCAAGGCCGATCAGGTAGCTCGGCAGCGCATCGCAGAGCTCGGATGTGACCAGCGGCGGTCGAACGGCTGGGGGGAGCCCCAAGACGAGTGCCCGCAGAGGCTGGGCCGGCAGGAGGTAGGCCCTCGGACCGCCCGTGGCGTCGGGTCGGAGCGGCAGCCACGCTGGGCTGCCTGTGGTGATGACTTCGAAGAGCGGGACGCTGGCCAGCGGTGCGGTCAGCGCGTGACCTAGCCGGCCGAGGTAGCTGTGAAGCGCCACGGCCCCTGCGGCGTCAAGCAGCTCGGCGCGGTGCGCCGGCTCGTGCAGATCGTCGAGGAGCGCCACATCGTCGTGGGTCTGCACGCCGAGGAGTGTCAGCACGCGCGCTTGCGCGGCGTCGGCCGTCTCGTCGAGGTCTTGGCTCAAGAAGGGTCTCACCGCCCCGGCATAGAGCTGTCGCAGCCCAGGCGTCGTCCGCCGAATGCGACCGGCAGACCACGCACGGCCGGCGTCGTCTGGCAGCAGCGGGGCCGGGGACAGGGCCTTCAGCTCGTCGTCGACCTCGCCGCGCGCGAGGGTGAGCAAGATCGGGCCCGCGGCCGCCGTGACCCAGTCGGCTCGGGGGGGCTCACCCTCGGCTGCCGTCGATTGCGTCCTGCTGAGCAGCTGCACGAGGTCGCTCGGGGTGAAGGGCAGGGCGCCGAGGCTTGTCGCCACATCGGAACGCCGCTGAGGGAGCGGTGCCACCGCGCGCCGGCCCTGTTGGTCGAGGTCGACGCCACGCAGGGCGATCGCGAGCTCTTGGGAGTCGACGAGGCAGGAGCCGCTCGGTGCGAGGCGCTCACTCCCACCCGCCTCTGGGAGCAGCGGAAGCTGCGACAGCGTAGGAGTGGCTGCTCTTGCCACGGCTTCATACGCCGGGTGGCCGAGCTCACCGGCCAGCGGGACAATGTCGAGCAGTGCTAGCGCGGCGTCGACCCGATCCGACGCGCACACGGCTGCGGCCGCCTGAGCAAGGAGGTGGCCGGCTTGCACGAGTCCCCATCGGTTCCACGCAGAGGCGAGATCTAAGCGCTCGCGGTCGACCGGCACGTCAAAGTGGCCATGGACAATAAAGCGAAGGCCGGAGCGCTCACCAGTGGGCAGGTGGCTGAAGATCGTGGGCGCGCCTTCGGCGACGGCGACCGGACGTCCATCGGCGTCGAGCTGAATCGCCACGAGTGAGCGCGTCGACATGCCCTTGCTGAGCTCACGCCTGGGCCCGTCGTATCGAAACGTGTCTTCGGCCACGACATAGGTCCGGTGCTCCACCGCGTTGTCGACCGCGGGACCCGCCGCGTCGATACGCAGCTGGACGCGGCGCACGGCGGCAGCTCCCGTCTCCGAGGGCCGGTCGGTCCTGGTGACGGTCCGCGCCTGCCGGTCGCCACCGTGGGACGCGGTGGCGCTTGAGGTCGTCACGTCCAACATCAGCGTCATCTCGCGCAAGTGCTTGAGCGTCAGCAGGGTCTCCGGGGGGACCGCCAAGGCGCGGTCGAGCAGCGCGCGGGGCGCGTGCTCCGGGTCGCGTGGCACGCGGAATGGCAGAACCAGCAGGGTCCCGTCGTCCGGGTGGGGGCTTGGTGGCCGCGACGGCAGTGGACGCGGGATCGAGACGTCGGCGATCTCAAAGCGGAATGGACGGCAGTAGACCTGCGGTCGCTCGCAGACCTCATAGACCGACTTAAAGCCGACGCCGAAGAAGCCGATCTGGTCGCGCGACTTGGTGGTCTGGCCGATCGACAGCACGCCAACGACATCTCTGGCGTCAAAGGGAGCACCGTCGTGCCAGACGGTCACGCCGGCCTCCGCGATACCCACGCGGAAGGCCGATGCGCCAGCGTCCTCAGCGTTCTGCAGCAGCTCGATGAGGAAGTGGCCTGGATCGGTGTAGACCCGGCGAGACAAGAGCTCTTCGGCGTTGGCCTGTGAGAGCGAGCGGGGGGCATCGCGCAGGGTGGCCAAGACGTTGTTGGCAAAGCGGGTCACACGGGTGCGCCAAGCGTCGATGCGACCGGCGCGGTGAGCCATCGCTGAGAGCGTGGCGGCGTGCTTGCCCGGTAGCCGAATCATGACGCGGTCTGAGAGCTTGGCGATCGCGTCGTCGCCGGCAGCGATGGCCGCTTGTGCAGTGCCGATGGCGTGGTCGCGGAGCGTTGCGCGCTTGTCCGGGGCTGCATTCTTGAGCCACCGGTCCATCAAGCAGATGGCGCCGATGCGGCTCAAGTCGAGCTGGTCGAGGGTGCTTGCGACAGCGAGGCAGAGAGGGGCGAGCATGGCCCCGTCGAGTCCGTCGGCGCGGTCAATGCCGCGCAGCACGCGCTGGACGCCGGTGTCCGGTGCACGAGCGAGGGCCGACTGGAGCGCGGACTGGGTCTCGGGTGTTGAGACAAGGCCGTGCCGAAGTGCCTCACGAACGCAGTGTGCGAGCGGTTCGTGGTCCGAGAGAGCGGCCAGTGTCGGCAGCAGAGCCGCGAGATGCTGGCGATTGCCGCCGCTGACCGCTACGTCGAGCGCAGCGAGTTGTTCTGGGAACGGTAAGCGGTTGAGTTCCGCCGCAGTCAGGTCGTCGGCCACAGCGTGACGCTACCAGACCGCAGTCGACTGCGCGCGGCGTTTGCCTTGCTAACGTTGCCGGCGAGTAAGCCACTGACCGCGCCCAAAGCAAAACGGGGACCCAGTGTTCACTGGGTCCCCGTCCTGGTGGAGCTAAGGAGAGTCGAACTCCTGACCTCTTGAGTGCGATTCAAGCGCTCTACCAACTGAGCTATAGCCCCACAGTTGGTGGGCGCGGATTTATCAGAGCCCGTCGGTCAGAGCAAATGAAAACACGCGCGTCGCCGACGAGCTCAGTCGTTGGCCGCGAGATCGCGGATCAGGCGCATGAAGTAGGTGCGCTGAAGGCCGAGCAGCTCGGCCGCACGCGTTCGGTTGCCAGCCGTCAGACCCAGCGAGTAGCGGAGCAGATCGCGGCGGAACTCACGCACAGCGTCGTGGTAGCCAAGGCCGCACGCTTCAGCGAGGTCGGTTCGTGCATCCGCGGCCGTGGCGTCGAGGTGCTCGGGTTGGACCTTGCCTTTGCCGGCGCGCACAATCGCATGCTCGATCGTGGTTCGTAGCTCTGTGATATGGCCTGGCCAGGCTCGACGAGCGAGCACCGCGCGCGCTGCCGTTGTGATGACATCGGGCTTGCGACCCAGCGCTTGGGCGAACGCGTCGATCAAGAGCGGGACATCTTCGAGGCGACGGTCGAGGCCTGCAACGGTGACTCGGCCAGCCCCGAAACGCTCGAGGAGCTGCTCGCCGACGCTGCCGGGTTGCTCGCTGTTGACCGTGAGGATGAGCCGCGGTGCGGCCAGATCGCGCGAGAGCGTGTCGAGGGCCGCTGCGGCCATGGGCTCGAGCTGATCGACGTTGAGGACCACCAAGACGCCGCGCTCGGCCCGCCACACGCGATCGATGGTGCGGGCGTGCTCGGGGGGCGGCACCAGCGAGATGTCGATGGCGGGGTAGTGAACGTTAGCGCCGGCGAGCTTGCGCGCCAGGGCGTGAGCGAGGTGCCGGCGGCCGGAGCCCGCTGGGCCCTCGATGATGACGGGAAGGCGCACGTCGACGAGGCTTCCGAGGCGGTCGAGGGCCTCGGCGAGCAGCCTGGAGCGTCCAACGACGCTCGGGAAGATCCCGCCATGGCCGTCGGCGGTGCCGCGGCGTCGCGAACGCTCAAGTGAGGCCTCAGCGTGCTTGCGTGCGGTGTCGGAGAGCTCGAGCTGAGCGGTCACCTTCTGAGTTGCGGCTCGTTGGGCGGCGACCGTGCTGGTCGCTGCCGCCAGGCACAAGAGCGTGCGGCGGTCGAGGCTCGCGAGGGCTGCCTCGTCGCCGTCCCAGAGCGTCACGCGCTCACCCGCGCTCAGGGCCAACACCTGGCCGGGCGCCTCCACGTTCGACAGGGCGATGCCGGTCGCCGCTCTGCGCTCACCGTCGGCCGCTTCCCAGCGGCCGCCGGTGGCACACGTCCGCTCGACGATCGCACGGAGGCTCGCGGTGTAGGCGCACCCCGGCGACGTGATGAGATCGAGGGCGACGACGCCCAGCCAGCCGTCCTCGCTCTCGCGGATCGGGCCGGCATCGTCGACGCGGTCGAGGGCGCCGACGGCACGTGGCCCGGCAAGCGCGGCTACGCGCTGAGCCCAGAGTTCGTCACGCAGCGGCGCTGCCAGTGCGCGCACCGTGTCGAGCCGGTCGTCGGCGCCAATGTCCCGGTAAACGATGGCGAGCTCGTGCAGCACGGCGATCTTTGGCCACTCGGGCAGCGACAGACGTCCGAAGCTGCCGAGGGCGCGGTCCGCTGCGTCAGCCGCCAAGCCAAACTCGCCCAAGGCCAAAAGCACGGCGGCATGCTGGGCAGCCGCGGCGGTCGCGACCCCGGGCAGGCGGGTCTGTGCGTCGCCGAAGCGGAGCTCTTCGGCGACGCTCGCGGCGAGCTGGAGGTAGCGGGCGTCGCCGCTGTGACGCCATGACGCACGCAGCATCATGAGCCGAACCATCTCCCAGAAGTCGTTGTCTCGGCTGGCAACGCCGTCATAGAGCATGCGTGCTTGTTCTGCGCGACCAGCCCAAAGTGCAGCAAGAGCCCGTAGCGTCGTGCTGGGAGGCGCGCAGCCGATCGCGCCACCGGGCGCCTGCTCGCACGCCTGAAGCGTCGACTCGCACCCGCCGAGCTCGCCGCGGTAGAGCGCGAGTCGTGCAGCGGCTAGGAGCGTCGCGCGGCGGTCGCGTCGGCGCTCCGCGAGGTGCTGCTCGGCTCGCTCTGGCCGGCCGTCCATGAGCTCGAGGTGAGCGAGTGCCCCAAGGAGCTCGTCACGCAGCGCCGGGCCGCCATGAGCTTGCTCGAGCGCGAGACTTAGGGCCTGGCGTGCGTCGCTGGGCTCATCGAGCACCATGTGGGCAAGGCCACGCTCCCGCGGGAGCGCTACGCGAAGCTCTCGGCGGACCGGGGCACCGCTCAGCCAGCTCGAGGCGGCGGCCACACGCTCGATGACCTCACGTGCCCGGCCGGAAGCCTGCGCTTCGACGATCAACTGAAGCTCACGCTCGATCTTTTCCTTCGGTGCTTTGCCCGACTCGGAGCGTGCGCCAAAAGGCGAGGCTCCGAGGAGATCCATCGGTTCAGTCATGGCATGCTCCTCCCAGTCGCGCACACAGTTAACTGGACGCTTTCGCCTGTCAAAGAAAGTGCCCAGCCCCATGTCTCGGTTTTCGCACACCTCGCGTCTGCGTGAGTGATTTCAGGAGGTTAGCATCAACGTCGTCTTTGAGGACAACCATCTCTTGGTGGTCAACAAGCCCAGCGGCCTGCTGACCCAGTCGGCAGCAGCTGGCGATGACAACCTCGTCGACCGTGGCCGTGAGTACCTGCGCGACAAGTACAACAAGCAGGGCAACGTCTACATGGGGCTCGTGCACCGGCTCGACCGGCTCACGACCGGAGTCGTCGTGCTCGCGCGCACGTCGAAAGCAGCGTCGCGGCTCTCGAAGTCGTTCCGCGAGCGCTCAGTCCGCAAGCTTTACGTGGCGATTGTTGATGGCACCACGGCGGCGCAGGGAGAGCTGAAGCACCAGCTCGCGCCGGATGGCTATGGGGTCAAGGTGGTCGCGTCTAGCGGCAAGGCAGCCCACCTTCGGTTCCTAACGCTTGCCCATAGCCGCGACCCGACGCGCTCCGGCGGGCAGTCTCTGGTGCTGGTCGAGCTGCTCACCGGTCGCAAGCACCAGATCCGCGCCCAGTTCGCAACCTGCGGACACGGCCTTGTGGGTGATCCGCGCTACGGCCGCGATCGTCAGAGCGACACGATGGCGCTTCATGCCGCGCACGTGGTGGTTGAGCATCCCGTTCGCAAGTCCGAACTGACCCTGAGCGCGCCACCGCCGAAGAGCTTCTGGGCCCGGTGGGGCGGGGCGCAGGTAAGTGATGAGAACCTGAGCGCGCGTTTCTGTCTCACCGCATTTTGAGGAAGACCGGGCCTGGGGGGTGAGTTGAACCTCTTGAGTGCCTATGTTGATCACTCACACCAACCCCTCGACTCACGCCACATGGCGACCGCACTCTCAGACCACCCAGACGCAAGACCCCGACCGGCTTAGACGCCAGGACGACCCGATGAGAACCCTCAATGAGCTATCGAATCTGACCCGCGAGGTCCTCGGCAACGACTACCTGTCGATCGAGGTCACCCGCTACACCCTGACTGAGGACATCGCCAAGGGTGAAGCGGAGCTGGTGTGTCAAATGGTCATGGTGGATCAAGACCGTTCCCGAGCCGTCGAGGGTCAAGGTGTGGGGCTCATCGACGCGCTGTTCGCCGGTCTCAAAGATGCACTGGTCACGGACTACCCATCGCTTGGCCACATCCACTTTGTGGACTTTGCCCTCAGCGGTGACTTTAACGCCGCGCCCGACAACACAGCGCGTACCGAGGTCCCGGGTCGGGTCCGGCTCACCATCGAGAACACCGAAGGGCGGACGTTCGACTTTGAGGCGACGTCCTCGTCGATCACCGCCTCGTCTGTGAACGCGGTGGTTCGAGGGGTCGAGCACTTCGTCAATGCCGAGCGGGCCGTGCTTCGCGTCCTCGACTGGATCGAAGATGCGCGTCGCCGCAGCCGTCCGGACCTCGCCGACACCTACGTGCGCCGCCTCTCGGAGCTGGTCCAGAACGCCTCATACAGCGAGTCGATCGAGCGCCGGAAGCACGCCGTCACGGCCGGTTGAGTCGAGCTCCGCGATCGTCGACTCGCGGCTTTTCGGTTCTGTCGGTCGAGCTTTTTTGACGCATTTGTCGTCGTAAAGTTGCGTCCCGCCGCCGCATGTTGTGGTGCCGCTCGCGATCACACCGCAAGCGGTTGATCTGCGCGTCGCTGCGTGAGACTGTCGCCGCGCTTATCTTCTGGGGAGAACACGTGGCGGCATCGACGATCACGAAGGCGATCTTGGACGGCATTGCGTCGGCCAAGGAAGAAGGACTCGATCCGCTGGTCGTGCTCGACCTCGACGGAACGCTCTACGACAACACCTACCGGACGCTACGCATCCTGCAGGAGTTCGCGCACACGCACTCCATCGCGTACCCGGACTTGGTCAAAGACGTTGCAGGCTTGGCGCCGCACACCATGCGCTACAAGCTCGCTGAGACCATGGCGGCGGCTGGCATCGACGACCGACACATCGTCACGGCGGCCGAGCGCTTTTGGTTTGATCGCTTCTTCACCGATGCCTACGTGCCGTACGACCTCCCAACGCCTGGTGGCGCTGAGTTCGTCAACATGCTGCACAAAGCAGGCGCGGTGCCGACCTACCTGACTGGGCGCGACGCACCGAACATGCTCCAGGGCACGATCTTGACCCTGCAGCGCGACGGCTTCCCCGTGGGACGCGTCGACACGCGCACCATCCTCAAGCCGGACTTTGAGACTGCGGACAAGGTCTACAAGCAGGGCGTCATCGACAACCTGCGCAAGACCGGCCGCGTTGTCGCCAGCTTCGACAACGAACCCGGCCTCTGCAACATGTTCCACGAAGCCTTTCCCGCGGCGGCCGTGGTCTGGCTCGATACCAGTCATGCCCCAGGCGCGCCGCCGCTCGATGACGGCATCGACACCATCACCGACTTCATCCCGCTCTTGGC
>CALHXW010000040.1 GCA_938040325.1 uncultured bacterium
GTGTCAGGACCCTTCAAGAAGTCGGACCGAAGAGATCGGCGATGGACCGTCGAGGAGATAGGAACGAACTTCCGACCTCTACAACTAAGCAGCTGCCGGGAAACGCAAAAGTCTGATGGCTTTGCGATGCGCTCAGCGCCCCGGAGCGCAGCTCCTGTTGATCTCGAGGTCACTCAGGAGCTGCGCCCCTGCGCGCTGAGGTCTCGTGTCGTTCATCACGAAAGCGTCACACCTCGCTGCGTCCCAGAATCCGTATTTTCCCGGCAAGCAGGCGTTCAACTCGGCCAGAGTGTCAGCAGCGCGCACCATGCGCAGGCAAGAGCTCGATCGCGCTCGCGTTTTGAACAGATCCCGCCGCCAGCCACGGGGAAATGTCGGGTTTTGGATCGTCAATCAATTGCTCGTATCGGCAAATTCGATCGGGTCGGGCCGTGTCTGTTGATAAACGCAATGTTTTCCATAAAGTTAGAACATGTTCAGACCGAACTAAGGACTATCGAGGTAATCGTTTAGTCGCGTTCAAAACCACCGGGGGTGGGTGATGAGATCTGCGGACGCTCCGTGGCGGCAAAAAGCCGTCACCAAGAGCCAGCCAACGTCCGATGAAGAAGCCGTCAGCGTCGCCATCCAATGCACATCGCGTCGGACAACGATCGCAGGAACGCCAAAGGCACGCGAGCGCACTCGCAGACTCTTTGGACTGCGCGGAGAGCTTCGAGAAGCGGCAGTTGCGCGGTCAATTGCCGAGTTTCGCGACACAAAGAACGTCCCAACTGCGACCCGCGTTGTCGCGCGCGTCCTCACGCAGCCATCGTTCGAGGTCGATGCCGCTCTTCTGCGTCCAAGTCCGACGAGCCAGGGCTCCGACGTCATCTGGCTGAGGGGCGGCGACCAGGTCAGGAACTACCGGTTCCTGCGGAGTCTCGGGCGGGAAATGGATGCCTTCGATAGCTTCTCCGCGGCTGTTCATCATGCCGCCAACGCCGAAGACGACTCCGTCCACTGGGTCTTGCCGGTGCGGACTGCGCTCTTCGCGTCCGAGCACGCAACGATCGCTGTTCTCGAGGCCTACCAGGCAGCGGACACCCGCGGTATGACGGCGTCTTTGCACTTCGTTGACCCCCTACCGTCCGCGCCCTTTGGCTGCCTTCTTCAGGTGGTCCAGCTCTTTGAGGCGTTGGGGCTTGGCGCGGTCATCAACGCCGAGACGGCGTGGCCATCGTGGCTGCCGGAGATGCGCCTCGACGCGACCCTCGAGACGCCCAAGTGCCGAGGCAGCCGCAAGATCTATCGTCCTGCAAGCTGCGCGCGCCTCGGCTGGAGCTACCTCTGGGACACCGCCGACGCCGAGCGCTGCGGGCTGCATGGCCTCGTTCGCTGGGAACTGACCATGCCGACCACGCGCTCTGGGCAACGCCCTACGACGGTCTGAAACGAACCGACCGCCGTGTCTCGTCGAATCACTCGATAAACTGAGACGCCCGCCGCTCTGAGCCAGGTGCACCGGTCGTGCACTTGCCCGTCACAGAGAGGCCGCACTGACCTGTGGGGAGGCAGATGAGCCCCTCGCTGCATACGTCGTTGGCGTCTTCGGCCGTCGGATCGCAGGACTGCTCGCAGAAGGCAGGCAGGGCCTTTTCGGGCTTCCAGCTGCCGTCGCCGTCCGTGTCGAGGAAGATGGCGTTGGTCACGGCCATCGGGAACACGGGGAAGAAGTCCGGCACGGTCGGGCTCTCGCTGAAGATGACCGCGAACGCCGGGATAGCGCCGAACGCAAGGGCCGCCACCCGCGGCAGCTGCAGCTCGCCAAACGCGACATCGAGGGACACCGGGCTGAGTAGGTTCTCCTCGCGAAAGCCGAGCGCGACGATCGCCACGAACCCGTCCGTGGCAGGCGCCGTGAGACGGAGCGTGCCCTCAAAGTCCACGATGGGCTCGGGCCCGTGGTCGAGCTCGATCACCTCCTCAAGCAGGCCAGAGACGTAGACCTCGATACGGTCGACGCCGTACCAGCTGGCCGTCTGCACCCGCAGGTCCAGGTCGAACTCGCCGCTGACAGTGGCGGTGTCGCCATAGGTCTCTCCGTTGATGCTGGCCTCAATGAACGGGCCAAAGCTCGCCAGCGCGCGGCCGTCTCCGAGCTTCTCAGCGACCGCGCCCACGTCGATGTCCTTGGGAAGCTCTGCAGCGTCCTGCACGTACGTTCGCGGCATGCCGGGCTCGCGGGCAGCCCCGTGAGAGTCACTCGCACCCGTGATCGTGATGGCGAGTCCGCGGTCGAGCCAGCGCAGCCAGTCGTCGTAGGTGCCGTCGTGGTAGACGCAGGGCAGCTTGGCCACGTCGGCGTCGATATCACCGGCCTCGCAGTCGCCCTCGGAGTTGCCCGCGGGGGTGAAGGTCCAGTTGGCGAGCTGCTCTTCCGGGGTCCGAATCAGGATGTCTCGGGCCGTGATAAACGCGAGCTGGCGTCGAAAGCGCTGCTTGCACTCAAAGAAGCGCAACCCGGGGTCGCAGGTTGTCAGCGGGCCGCCGGGTGAGAGCTCAGGGCATGCGTCATCGAGCGCTGCGAGGTCCTCGGCCTCGTCGATGCGGTCTTCGCAGCGATTGAAGAGCACGACCTCTTCGTTGGTGGGCGTGCGGACCAAGTCAAAGCGCTTGGAGTTGAAGACCTCCATGGCCTCGAAGTCGCAGGTCGAGCGCGCAAGCAACACGTTGTTGGCCTCCAAGAAGTCGAGCTCCCGGGTGAAGTCGTAGGGGTCGAGCCCGACCTGGGAGATGTGGCCGATAAAGCCGTCGCGCGGGTGCGCAATGATGCGCACGCCTTGCTCGCCAGCCTGAATCTTCGACGCAATCTCGGACGTGAGGTCCGGTCCGTCGAGGCAGGTCCAGTCGGGTGCGCCGTGGTCGGGGATATCGTTGACGTTGTACTCCAGCGGGAACGCGATGAAGTGGCCGAGCTCCAGCGTGCTCATCTCGACACCAATCCCGGTCTGGATGCGGTCCTGCAGCCCCAGCTCGCGGACGGCCGGTCCGTAGTCCGCAACGATGTCGTGGTCGGTGCTCACAGCCAGGTCGAGGCCCTCAACGACCGCGCTGATCACGCGCTTTTCGAAGGGCATGCCCGAGTCAAAGCTCGCCTCGGCATGAAGGTGGAAGTCGCCACCGATGTAGCCGGTGGTGTCGACCTCACGGCGCAGCACGATCGACGGCTGGGCTTCCTCTCCGGGTGCCAGGTTCAGGTCGATGCGGGCGATGCTGTACTCAGGGCCGCGGCTGACGACCAGGTCGTAGCGGCCAGCCTCGACCTCGACGACGCCTTCGCCGGTTGCGGTGTTTGCGAGGAAGCGCAGGCCATTGCCCAAGCGCCCCTGTCCCATGTACGGCCGCCGCAGTCCGTCGCGCTCGAGCAGCTCGCCTGATGCGTCCTTGCTGACAAAGCTCAGCTTTGCCTCGGTCAGCGCGCCGGTCTCGTCGACGACGCGGAATCGCACGCGCGCCGGCTGCGGTACGACCGGCGCCAAGATCGCGTTGCCCCCGGCGGCCAGGTTGAAGCGCACCGGCTCGCTGGTGGAGGTCTGGTCGGCATTGGTCGCCACGGCCCAGTAGGTACCAGGCGGCATCGTCGCTTGGAACGCGCCGTCTTCGACCGGGTCGTCTCCGACGTCGGCCTCGATGACGTTCATTAGACCCGGCGTGCCGGTCTCGTCGATGTTGGCGTCCACCAGCGCATAGACGTCGGCGTAGTCGCCACCGGCGTCCGGGGCCCGGAAGATGAAGAGCCGGCCGTTCGCAAGCGGCTGGCCGTTGCCCCCGAATGCCACCCCCTTGATGACGCCCGTAGCGGTGCCGCGCACCTCGTAGATGATGTCGCTGATCGAGGCGATATCGCCCTGGCCGATGGCGAAGAAGCGCTCCCACTCCCAGGCGGCGAAGCGGTCGCAAGTGTCGTCGTCGTCCGCGTTGGTGCTGCAGTTGATGGCCGAGGTCACAAAGCCCGTTGAAGACGACGTGATGATGGGCACCAAGACCTTCGGGTCTGGCTCGCCGGCAGGGTTTGCCGAGAAGTAGCCGTAGGAGACTGCGCCGCCCGACGCACCCATGAAGTCGAACGCCAGCGGGAAGGTGAAGGTGTCGCGGCCCTGAAAGAGCGCATCGAAGATCGGCTTCTCTTCATCGTAGCCAATGCCGGGCGCGAAGATGTCGTTGCGAGCGCCGAAGAAGAGGAAGTCGCCGGCAAGCACGCCGCTGTCGAGCTGCTTGGCGGTGTCACCGAGGGCGGCCGTGAAGATTGGCAGCGACTCGGTCAGGTTGGGTAGCGGCAGGATGTCGGCGTCCGTCGGGAGCGGGTCCACGTCGGTTCGGTAGGCCCGGCTCTTGATGCGGACGTAGCTCTTGCCAGGCTCGAGGATGTAGTCGGTCTCGATCCGCAGCTCGAACTTCGCGTTGGGAAAGAGCGTCTTGAGCAGGTCGCCCTTCAGCACCGAGAGCGCCTCGAGAAAGACACCGGTCTCGCCGCTAACCCGCACAATCGCGGCCTCGCCATCGCTGCCGTCGTTGATGACCCGAACGTCGTCCACGTCCGGCCGCGGCCAGAGTAGGTTGACGACCGGGATCACCTCAGCGAGCTGGTCTTGGCCTGTGCCGTTGCGAAAGTCGGCTTGCGGACGCTGGAGGTCAGCGTCGACAAATGTGCCGCCAAACACACCCGGCGCTGGTGAGCTGTCCTTGTTGAGGATCGCGATCCGGACCTTGTCGTTTTCGAGGATGAAGTCCCCGACCCGCGCCATCGCGACATCGCCGCCGATGAGCTGGTCGGGCGATGATGCCTGATAGGCGCGGACAAAGTCGCTGTTGTCGGCGGTGCAGCCGGTCACGAAGAGAGCGAGCGCCCCGAGCAGCGCCGCCGCGGCAAGGTGAGTGTGCGCTCGACTCATAGCGAAAACTGGGCTTGGAGCATGAGGGAGTCGTTGTCGATCGACAGGCCGCTGAGCTCTTCCCGGTGGGTGAACTCTAGGCTGGCCTTCAGGTGGTGGCGTCGGAAGTAGTACTGCATGCCAATGGTCGCGATCAGCTGGTCGCCGGCGTTGTCGAGCTCGGTGTTGTCGTCGATCCACTCGATACGCGCTGTCGCACCCAGTCGCTCTGGCACGATGAGGTAGCCAAGCTGGCTCACCACGGCCATCCGGGTCACGGCGCTTGGGATGGTGCCGGTGCTGGTGGGTTCGTCCGCTGGGGTCGCGTCGTCGTAGAGGAACTCGGCCGCCAGGTGAAAGCCGCTGACCTTGAGCACGAGGTCCGCCTCGATCCCCAGCGTCTCGACGGTCTCGCCGTGGTCGAAGTACATGCCGCCACCGATGCCGATGCGCATCGAGCCGCCATCCAGGTCCGCCAGGGTCGCGCCGACCGGGCCCATCGGGGCTGCCTCGATGCGCGCGACGTAGGCCAGGCGCGTGAAGCGGTTGCCGGCGAGCGCAGCGTTCTCCGTGTACCCCTCGTGGAAGTTGCCGGCGCGGGCGAAGCCGTTGTAGACGCCGACCGCGAAGTTCGCGATGCCGGCGCCGATGTCGCCTTCGACGGTGATGCCGAGCTGCCGGAAGGGCGCCATGGCGCGCACGGCATACGCACGGTCGGCGAGTGCCGTCCGGCTGGCGCTCTCAAGCGCAAAGCGCGAGTACGGAACCTTCCGCGCGCCTGCAAAGAACGACAGACTCGTGAGTCCGCGGTAGCCGACCCAGGCGTCAAGCACATCCATGCCCTTCGCGTGGGTCGCTTGGGCCGACAGCTCGAAGTCGATCATGCCGTAGGCGACGCCCGTGAAGCCAAAGCGTGCGCGTCGTAGCCTGAAGCCGGCCTGGTCTGCCGGGTCGCCGTTATCGACCAGCGCGTCGTCCTGCACAAACGGCGCGGCGTGGACCTGGAGGAGCCCCATCAGGGTGATCTGCGCCAGGCCACCGTCGAGCGTGACGAGGTCACCTTCATCGACGGGTGCGGCGTTCGCGTCCGCTGAGAGCAGCGACAGTGAGGAAAGCATCAGCGCTGCGATGCAGATCGATAGTTTGCGAGCATGAAGCTGCACGGCGTTCTCCCGGTGTGTCCCCTGAACCTACACGGAGGACTCTACCCGAGGAGCGCGGGCTGACAAGGGCAAGCGGGGGGCCGTCGCGGCATGCCGGCGCATCGGCTCTCCCCGGCTAGTTTATAGAGACCGGAAGTTCGTTCCTATCTCCTCGACGGTCCATCGTCGATCTCTTCGGTCCGACAGCCAGTGTCCCAGAGTCCGCTTTTCCCCGGGCCCTGCCGAACCGCTCAGGCCGAGCGACGTCGCAGTCGACCGAGGGCTTGTCTGAGGCGAACGCGGCCCGTCGGAGTGCGTGGCGGAATGGCGGTGGGCACGGCACCGAGCAGATCGTAGAGCTCGACCATCGTGGCGCGGCCGGCGACCTGGGCGAGGTCGCGCAACGCCAAGGCCCGCTCGTCTGGCGCAGCCGCGGCAAGCCAGTTGGCAGCCTCGCGTGCGGGTAGCTCGGCGAGCTGCCCGAAGGCCTCGCGCTCTTCACTCCACTGCGGACCCACGACGCGAGCGGTGCGGGCGAACGCGAGATGTCGCGGAATCCCGCCGGCAATCGCCAGGGCCAGGACCCACTCGCCGCGGTGAGGCGCTTGCGCGGTCGTCGTCAGGGCTATGCGCGATTGTGAGGTCATGGTTGCTCCAGCAGGTGTGCTTGAGAGGACCGCGAGGCCGCGCCCGGTAAACCGTCGCGCCCCGCTTTTTCATCCGCTGCTGTTGACCGACGATCGTCGGCCGACAATGTTCTATCGACCTCAAGGCGCCCGTGCGCCCGCGCCCGCAGCGGTGTCTTGCGAACGGCTCGCTCACCACGCTGCGGGACACGCCAGCAACCTGTCGCTATAGTTTTAGGGTGCAGACACACCCTCAACGCGGAGTCCTCGTTGCGCTCTCGCTGTTCGCCATTGCCGCATGCAGCGATGACGACCCGCGCCGGACGGTCGCCAATGGCCAGAGCTGCGACACCGACGCGGACTGCACCGGCGGTCTCTGCGTTGGCGCCACCTGCCTCGATCCCGATGGCGACCCCGACGGCGACGGGCTCACGTCGTCGCTGGAGAACGACCTCGGCTCCAGCCCCTTCAACCGCGACACCGACGCTGATGGCGTGCTCGACCCCGACGAGCTGACACCCTCGCAGTCCAACCGCGACAGCGATGGAGACGGGATCCCCGACGTCATCGAGAGCGCGCTCGCCGACGCAGACGGCGACTGTCGCTCCGACGAGCTCGACGCAGAAAACCTCGTGCCCAACCCGCTCTCGGCATCGACAAAGCCGGCGCAGTGCCTCAGCGAAGGCGTCTGCGCCGACAACGTTGAGCTGGTCATCCTGGTCTGCCCGACCGACCTCAGCACGCCCGACTGCGACTACAGCGCGCTCGTCGACTGGTCCGTCGATGACGTCTGCGACGGGCTCGACAACGACTGCGACGGCTCGATCGACGAAGACTGCGGGGTCGTGCCGGCCAGCTGCTCCGATGGAGCACACAACGCCAGCGAGACCGACGTGGACTGCGGCGGCCTCTGCGGGCCCTGTGGCATCGGTGCTGGGTGCGACAGCGGCACGGACTGCGGGAGTGGCGTCTGCCTAGAGGGCATCTGCCAAGCGCCTGCGTGCGACGATGGCGTCTTCAACGGCCCGGAGACCGACCGGGACTGTGGCGGTGACTGCCCGGCCTGCCCCATCGGTGGACGCTGCAGCACCAGTGCCGACTGCCGCACGCGCAACTGCAACGGCGCAGGCCTCTGCATGGCGCTCGGGCCCATCGCGGCAGGCGCCGAGCACACCTGTGCTCACCGCGACACCGGCGTGTGGTGCTGGGGCCAGTCCGATGCCGGTCAGCTTGGCGCTGGCTGGCCCACCAACGGCGTTCCGTTCACGCCCGGGATGCTTGGACCGGTCGATGTCGGCGACACCGTGGTCCAGCTCGCTAGCGGCGGCAGCCACAGCTGCGCACTCCGGCTCGACGGAAGCGTCGTGTGCTGGGGCCGCGGCGCGAGTGGGCAGCTCGGTTACGCCTCGCGGGCGATGGTCGGCGACGACGAGACCCCGGCGGCTCAAGGTCCCGTCGAGCTCGGCGGGTCCGCGCTCTTGCTGGCGGCCGGCGACCAGCACACCTGCGCGCTGCTGACCGACTACCGCGTACGCTGTTGGGGCGAAGGGGTCGCCGTGGGGTACCTCGATGAGGTTGACGTGGGTGCCGTGACGTCGCCTGGCGACGTCGGTGATGTCTACGTCGGCGGCTTGACGGTGCAGATCGTCGCTGGGCGTCGTCACACCTGCGCGCTCTTGTGGGACGGCGACGTGGTCTGTTGGGGCGAGGCGAGCTCAGGCCAGCTTGGCTACGGCAGCACGGAGGCGGTGGGCGATGACGACCACCCCGCGAACGCGGGCAACGTCCCGCTGGGCGCGGCGGCCGTGGAGCTTGCCGCTGGCGACGACCACACCTGCGCCGTGCTCCAGGGCGGGCGCGTGCGCTGCTGGGGCGCCAACAGCTTCGGGCAGCTGGGGACCGCATCCACGGAGCCAGTCGGGGACGACGAGACGCCCGCCGAGCGTGGTGACGTGCTGATCGGAGGCTTAGCAGCGTCGGTCGTCGCCGGCGCTGCCCACACCTGCGTCCTGCTGGTCGACGGCCGCGTTCGCTGCTGGGGGCGCGGGCTGGACGGCGAGCTGGGCCCAGCCGTCGCTGGGGTTGTCGGCGATGACGAGACGCCAGCCACCGCGGCGGTGGTGCCGCTCGGAGCCGTCGACATCGATCACATCAGCGCCGGCGGTCGTCACACCTGTGCGCACCTCGTCGGTGGAGGGTTGCGCTGCTGGGGCGCGGGTGCGCTGGGGATCGACGGAGCACCGACCGAGAGCGAGCTGGGCGTCGACGTGGCGCTTGGCTGTAGCGACGACAATGACTGTGCCTCGAGCCACTGCGACGGCGGGACGTGCGCCCCGACGAGCTGCACCGATGGTGTCACGAACGGCATCGAGGTCGGCGTCGACTGCGGTGTTGGCTGTGGCCTCTGCGGTCTCGGGAGCGCCTGTGGGGGCTCGGAAGACTGCGCGCAGGGCGTCTGCAGCGCGGGCGTCTGCGCGGCATCCAGCTGTGTCGACGGTGTCCGCAACGGCCTCGAGACAGCGATCGACTGCGGCGGCGGCTGCGATGGTTGTCCGTCGCGCGTGGCGTGCAGCGTCGACGCTGACTGCGCGGGCGGTCCTTGTGTTGCTGATATCTGCCAGCCGGAGAGCTGCGACGACGGCGTCCTGAGCGCCGGCGAGACCGGAGTCGACTGTGGCGGCGCCGACTGCCAGCGCTGTCCAGCTGGCGCGACGTGCTTTGGCAACGACGACTGCCTCGGGGGGCGCTGCGGCAGTGACGGGCGCTGCCGTGACGCGGCGAGCGTGGCGGCAGGTCGCGACCACACGTGTGCGGTGGTCGCCGGTGGCGTGACGTGCTGGGGAAGCGGCGCTGGAGGCGCGCTAGGCCTCGGGGGAGAGGCCAACAGCGGCGAGCAGATGCCGATTGCGCCCTTGCCTAACGTGGACGTGGATCCCGCGCCGGTGGCTCTCGCGGCTGGTGGAGACGGAACCTGCCTGCTTGACGACACAGGGTTTGTGACCTGCTGGGGGCATGGGGACCTGAGCGCCGGTGGCGAGATGGTCGCGCTCGACGGGCCGGCTGCAGCAGTCGGTGTCGGCGCGCGCTTTGGGTGCGCGCTGCTCGCGGCGGGTGACATCGCGTGCTGGGGCGAGAGCGACTTCGGTGTGCTAGGCGCCGACAGCGAGGTCTCACGTGCATCGCCCGTCACGGTGTATGCGGGTGGCGCGACGCAGCTTGCGGTCGGACGGCACCACATCTGCGCGGTCCTCGACAGTCCGCGCGCGCTTCGGTGCTGGGGTCGAGGGAACCATGGCGAGCTCGGCACGGCATCGACCGCCACCAGCGAGTCGACGGCGACCACTGCGCTGCAGCTGCCAACGCCCATTCGCCAGCTGGCGCTTGGCGACGCGTTCAGCTGCGCGCTGACGACCGACGGCCGCGTGACGTGCTGGGGCGACAACACCTATGGCCAGCTCGGCCTTGGCGTCGGTGCGGCGATCGGCGACGACGAGCTGCCTGGCCTCCACACCGTGGCCATTGACGCGCGCTTCGTGCAGATCACCGCCGGCGCAGAGCACGTCTGCGGGCTGACCGGTGCTGGCGCGGTCCACTGCTGGGGGCGCGGCGCGGACGGGAGGCTCGGCAGCGGCTCCGTCGCCGACAGTGGGCGCGCCACGCAGCCTCGACTCGGTGCTGCCGTCGATCTAGGAGCCGTCGCGTTCGAGGTCCGTGCCGGCGCGCGACACACCTGCGCCAAGCTGCTCAGCGGAGCCGTCACCTGCTGGGGTGCAGGCGCCGATGGACGACTCGGCTACCCGGCCACCGAGCCCGTCGGCGACGAAGCCGGCGAGCTACCCGCGCCCAGCGTGCCTCTTTAGCCCCAGCGGTTGAGCTGGCAGAAAGCGTCACTGAAACTGATTCGTCGGTACGCCGACGTCTGACGAGACTCGGGCGTGACGGCTCGCGGGCCACTCAGCCCGAGGAACGCGCAGGCTCTTTGGACCCCGGTGTGCCGGCGGCCCAAGCTGGCTACGAGCCGCAATAGGCAACGGAGCCACAGGGCGGCTCCGTCTTCCAATGGATCACGCGGCGCAGCCGCCGTTACGGGCACGCACCATTGAAGGTGTGCGCGCCAAGTCCGCTGAAGTCGTTCTGTGGGCTGACGATCCACTCACTGTCGGTGGTGCTCGTTCCTGCAGACGCCGTGAAGTCTGGGTTGCCCTGCAGGACAGAGCCCTTGCGCTTGAGCGTGTGCTCTTTGGTGCCATCGGACGTGCCGGCGACGTCCCATGGCCCCCCTGGGTTGGTGGAGTCGTCCTCCCAACCCAGCCGGTCGATCAGCGCGCCACCCACGACCTGAAGCCCGACAGCGTCGTTGCCGCTGAAAGCGATGAACCCGTCTTGGATATCGCACAAGCCGGTTTGGCTTGCGTCGAACGAGTTGTGGCAGATGACGTACGTCCCGCCATTGGCAAGTGTTCCGCTCAGCGACAGGGTGGTTGTCTGCCAGTCCGCGCCGTTCTGAGACTTGAGCAGCTCGTAGTCAGCGAGGTCGACGGCCGCGCCGGTCCCGTTGAAGATCTCGATGGCCTTGTTGTTGCTGCTCCCCTCCATGTACTGGCTGAAGAAGAGGTCGATCGCGCAGACGCTCTTGACCTCGATGCTGAAGGTGTCGGTCACGCCAGCCGCAGCGTCGACAACGATCCAGATCTGATCGCCGACGCCAAGGTTCACCACCGCGGTCTCTGCCCCGCCTGCGCCTGCCTCGTTCACATAGCCCATGCAGTCGCCGGCTCCGCACGCCGCGTCGTCATAGACATGGAGGAAGAGGTCGGCGGCTGCGGGCGTCAGCACGATCTGATGATCGCCCGCCGCCGTCGCGGTGAACGTGTAGACTTGGTCGATGCCGGCGCCGGCGTTGGGCGTGCTGGAGCCAAAGTCTGCGCAGCCTGCAGAGCCCTCGGCGTTGGTGAGACCCGTGCCGGCCGTGTCGCCGGAGCTCATCGTGTCGAGGGTGAGCGCCTCGGCACTGGCACAGGCATCATTGCTCGGGGCCTCGCAGACGTCGCCCGTGCCGTCCATGTCCGCGTCCGCTTGGTTGGTGTTGGCATCGTCTGGGCAGTTGTCGCAGGCGTCTCCCACCATGTCGCTGTCGCCGTCGGCTTGGCTCATGTTGGCGTCGCTTGGACAGTTGTCGCAGACGTCGCCGACCGTGTCGCTGTCGCCATCGGCCTGGTTGGTGTTGGCGTCGTCTGGGCAGTTGTCGCAGGCGTCGCCGACGTCATCGCTGTCGCCGTCGGCCTGGCTCATGTTGGCGTCGTCTGGGCAGTTGTCGCAGGCGTTGCCGACCGTGTCGCTGTCGCCATCGGCCTGGTCGGTGTTGGCGTCGTCTGGGCAGTTGTCGCAGGCGTCGCCGACGTCGTCGCTGTCGCCGTCGGCCTGGCTCATGTTGGCGTCGTCCGGGCAGTTGTCGCAGGCATCGCCGACGCCGTCGCCGTCGCCGTCGGTCTGGGCTGCGTTCGTGTCGTCGGGGCAGTTGTCGCAGAGGTCGCCGTCGCCGTCGCCGTCCGCATCGTCTTGACCAGGGTTGGCCAGCAGCAAGCAGTTGTCGGTCGCGTCATCGGCGCCGTCGCCATCGTCATCGTCGTCCTCATCGGCGTCGCGGCAGCCGTCGCCGTCGAAGTCCGTCGCCGTCGTGGACGTCCAGCTCGTCGCGCCGAGCGGGCAGCTGTCGTTGACGTCGAGGACCCCGTCGCCATCGTCGTCGTCGTCGCCTACGTTGCACTCGCCGTCGCCGTTGGTGTCGAGCCCGTCGTTGTTTGGCGAGCCGCCCGAGATCGTGGCCCCCGTGACCGAGCAGTCGTCGCAGTCGTCGCCGTCGGCGTCCTGGCAGACGAAGGGATCGGTGTCATCGGGATCGGTCGGGGGTGAGACGCCATCGCCGTCGCTGTCGCTGTCCTCGGCCGCCTCACAGCCGTCGCCATCCACGTCGCTGCCTCCGTTGGCGTCCCAGTCGACGATGCCCGTGGGGCAGTCGTCGTTGACGTCAAGGACGCCGTCGTTGTCGTCGTCGGTGTCTTCTATCGCGTCGCGACAGCCGTCACCGTCGTGGTCGGTCATGGCGCTGGAGACCCAGTTCAGCTCGCCCGTGGGGCAGTCGTCGTCGTTGTCGAGGACGCCGTCGTTGTCGTCATCGTCGTCCTCGACCGCGTCACGGCAGCCATCGCTGTCGTAGTCGGTGATGGCCGAGGGTACCCAGCCCACGCTGCCGCTGGGGCAGGTGTCGAGTGCGTCAACGATGGTGTCGTTGTCGTCGTCGTTGTCTTCAGCACCCGCGTCGCGGCAGCCATCGCCATCGTTGTCGGTCGCGGCGCTGGTCACCCACATCAGATCGCCCGTCGGGCAGTCGTCGTCGGCGTCGGCGACGCTGTCGTTGTCGTCGTCGAGGTCCTCGCCGAAGTCGAAGCAGCCGTCCGTGTCGTAGTCGGTGGTCGCGTTGCTCGTCCACAGCAAGTCGCCCGTCGGGCAGTCGTCGGCCGTATCGAGCACCCCGTCGTTGTCGTCGTCGGCGTCTTCGGCGTCCGAGTCGAGGCAGCCGTCGCTGTCGTAGTCGACCCCGCCGCTCGCATCCCAGTTGATGACGCCCGTCGGACAGTCGTCGTCGCCGTCTAGGACGCCATCGTTGTCGTCATCGGCGTCCTCTGGTGCGGCGTCGAGGCAGCCGTCACCATCGTGGTCGGTGGCTGCCGACGACACCCAGCCGGTGTTGCCGGCCGGGCAGCTGTCGCTCGCGTCTAGGACGCCGTCGCCGTCGTCGTCGGTGTCCTCATCGGAGTCGCGGCAGCCGTCGCCGTCGAGGTCGTTCGCCGGCGCCGAGATCCAGCTGAGCACTCCCCTCGGGCAGTTGTCGTCGGCGTCGGCGACGCCATCGTTGTCGTCGTCGGTGTCCTCGGCCGCCTCATCTTGGCAGCCGTCACTGTCGTGGTCGGTGGTCCCGTCGGAGGTCCACGCCAGCTCGCCCCTCGGGCAGTCGTCGCTGAGGTCGGCGACGCCGTCGTTGTCGTCGTCGGTGTCCTCGCCTGTGTCGAGGCAGCCGTCGCTGTCGTGGTCGAGCGCGCCATTGGACGTCCAGCCAAGCGTGCCAGTCGGGCAGTCGTCACTAGCGTCTGCGATCCCGTCGTTGTCGTCGTCGCCGTCTTCCGCATCGCTATCGAGGCAGCCATCTTCGTCGTAGTCGACACCGCCCGACGCGTCCCAGTTGATGACGCCCTCGGGACAGTCATCGTCACCGTCGACCACGCCATCGTTGTCGTCATCGGTGTCCTCAGTGCTGCTGTCCTGGCAGCCATCGCTGTCGTGGTCGGTGCCGCTTGGGCCGGCGCTCGACGTCCAGTTCAGGTCGCCGGTCGGGCAGCTATCGACGCCGTCAGCGACGCCGTCGTTGTCGTCGTCGCTGTCCTCCGCGCCTGCGTCCCGGCAGCCGTCGCTGTCGTGGTCCGTCGCGGTCGCCGAGGTCCAGGAAAGATCACCCGTCGGGCAGCTGTCTGCGCCGTCGGCGACGCCGTCGTTGTCGTCGTCGGTGTCCTCAGCTGAGGCATCCTGGCAGCCGTCGGTGTCGTGGTCGGTTGCTGGGCTCGAGACCCACGCCAGCTCGCCGGTTGGGCAGTCGTCGTCGGCGTCGGCGATGCTGTCGTTGTCATCGTCGGTGTCCTCTGTCGAGCTGTCTTGGCAGCCATCGGTGTCGTGGTCGGTGCCTGCGCTTGAGGTCCAGCCAAGGTCGCCGGTGGGGCAGCTGTCGGCACCGTCGAGGACGCCGTCGTTGTCGTCGTCACCGTCCTCAGCGGACGCGTCCAAGCACCCGTCGGTGTCGTGGTCGTTGCTCTGCGTCGAGGTCCAGTTGAGCTCGCCCGTCGGGCAGCTGTCGGCACCGTCGAGGACGCCGTCGTTGTCGTCGTCGGGGTCTTCAGACGCCGTGTCGAGGCAGCCGTCGCCGTCGTGGTCGGTCGTCCCGTCCGAGGTCCAGCCCAGCTCGCCGCCGACGCAGCTGTCGCTCGCGTTCGCGACGCCGTCGTTGTCGTCGTCGTTTTCCTCGGCGGTGCCGTCTTCGCACCCGTCGCCGTCATAGTCGGTCCCGCTGGGGCCCGTGCTCGAGGTCCATCCCAGGTTGCCCGTTGCACAGCCGTCCGCGCCGTCCGCGACGCCATCGTTGTCGTCGTCGGTGTCCTCGGTCGAGCTGTCCTGGCAGCCGTCGGTGTCGTGGTCGGTACTTGCGCTCGAGGTCCAGCTCGTGTCACCCGTGGGGCAGGCGTCCGCGCCGTCGAGCACGCCATCATTGTCGTCGTCGTCATCCTCAGCGGCTGCATCCTGACAGCCGTCGCCGTCATGGTCGGTGCTCTGCGTTGAGGTCCAGTCCAGCTCGCCCGACGGGCAGCTGTCGGCACCGTCGAGGACGCCGTCGTTGTCGTCGTCGTCATCCTCGGCCGCGCTGTCCTGGCAGCCATCGCCGTCGTGGTCGCTGGTGGCGTCCGAGGTCCAGCCAAGCTCGCCGGTGGCGCAGTCGTCGACGCCGTCGAGCACGCCGTCGTTATCGTCATCGGGGTCTTCGCTGGTGTCGTCTTTGCACCCGTCCGTGTCGTGGTCGGTGCCGGGCGTCGAGGTCCAGCTCAGCTCGCCCATGGCGCAGTCGTCGACGCCGTCCGCCACGCCGTCGTTGTCGTCGTCGGTGTCCTCGGCGCTCGCGTCTTCGCAGCCGTCGCCGTCGTAGTCGGTCGTCGGTCCCGACACCCAGCCGGTGTTCCCGAGCAGGCACGCGTCGCTGACATCTGGGATGCCATCGTTGTCGTCGTCGGTGTCCTCGGAGCCACCGTCGCGGCAGCCGTCGCCATCGTGGTCGGTCAGGGCGGTGGCCGTCCAGTCGACGTCGCCCGTGGGGCAGTCGTCCACCGCGTCAGCGACGCCGTCATTGTCGTCGTCGTCATCCTCGGCGGCGCTGTCCTGGCAGCCGTCGCTGTCGTGGTCGTTGGCGAGGTTGGCGGCCCACTCAAGCTCGCCGGTCGGGCAGCTGTCGACATCGTCGGCGACACCGTCGTTGTCGTCATCGGTGTCTTCGGTGCTGCCGTCCTGGCAGCCGTCGCTGTCGTGGTCGGTGCTGGCGTTGGAGGTCCAGCCGACAATCCCGAGCACGCAGTCGTCGGCGATATCCGACACGCCGTCGTTGTCGTCGTCGCCGTCCACACAGTCCGCTTGGGCGTCGCCGTCGAGGTTGTCGAAGCCGTCGTCGAGCTCGCCGTCGCAGTTGTTGTCGATGTCGTCGCACTGCTCACCGGAGCTGAACGTGTCGGTTGTACAGAAGACCGCCATCGTGTTGATGGGGCTACACTCGACGACGCCGCCGCTGCACTCGCCGGTGCCGCATGCGTCGCCCAGGAACTTGCCGTTGTCGCCGGAGAACGCCGCGTTGGTCAGCGACACCGTGTTGTCGGCGCCCGCTTTGAAGTCCTCATCGATGAGTCCGTCGCAGTCGTTGTCGAGCCCATCGCACACCTCGGGCTGGGCTTGTGATGCGCTCTCGTCGCAGAACGTCAGCGTCACGTCGTTGGGGTTGCAGCGCACGATGCCGTTGGCGCAGCTGTCGGCGTCGTCGCCGTCGCAGCCGGTCTCGACGTTGAAGTCTTCGTCGATTCCGCCGTCGCAGTCGTTGTCGATGCCGTCGCAGCTGGCTTCGACGGTGCCTTCGTAGCCGGTCACCCCAGTGATGTCGCACTGCCAGTTGCCGAGCTGGTCGCACATGGCGATGACGTTTTCGATGTCGTCGCCGCAGACGCCCACCTGCGGGCAGTCAGAGTCGAGCACGTTGGTCAGGTCCTCGTTGATGAGTCCGTCGCAGTCGTTGTCTTTGGCGTCGCAGACCTCGACTTCCGCTTCCGACGCGCTGCCGTCGGCGTTGGAGCTGCACGTGGCGTGCGTTGGCGAGCCGCACTCGACGAGCCCAGCTCCGCACTCGCCTGTCCCCACGCAGGCGCCACCGATCGCGGTGTCCTCCCACGTGAAGTCCTCGTCGGCCGCGCCGTCGCAGTCGTTGTCGAGACCGTCGCAGAGCTCAGCCACCGCGACTACGTCGCCGATGCAGTCGACCTCGCCGCTGACGCCGACGGAGTTGACGCATACATTGACGCCCAGCTGGCACTCGCCGACGTCGCTGCCGCAGGCGTCGCCGCCCCCTGGGTTGCCGTCGTCAATGTCGCCATCGCAGTCGTTGTCGATTCCGTCGCAGATCTCTACCGCGCTTGGGTTGCGGGCGGGGTCCGCATCGTCGCAGTCGACCGCCGCGTCCCAGCCGTCTTGGTCGACATCGGTGAAGCCGGAGCAGTCAACGTCGCCGCCGAAGCAGTCCTGGTCGATCCCGTCACCGCAGCGCTCAGGCGCTTGGGGGTAGATGCTCGGGTCGTTGTTGTTGCAGTCGCCCTCGGCCGCGGTGAAGCCGTCGCCGTCGGTGTCGAGTGCATCGCACGGGGTCGTCTCGCCGTCGCAGTTCGTGTCGCAGTCGGCCGCGTTGGAGCCAGCGGGGCAGCACGCCTCGGCCGCGCCGAGGTAGACGCCTGCGTCGAAGTCGTTGCAGTCCATCGGCGGCGACTGGCCATCCCCGTCCAGATCGCTGCTGGTGCAGCCCTCGTCGGTGTCGCCGTCGCAGTCGTTGTCGAGGCTGTCACCACAGACCTCAGCGACAGCCAGGTCCGCGGTGCTGCACTGAACGGCCGAGTTGCCAGCGCACTCGACGATGCCGTCAGCGCACTCCCCGACGCCACACGACTCGCCGAGCGAGCGCGAGCTCCCATCAGCGTCGAGCAGCGCGAAGCCGTCGTCGATCCCGCCTTGGCAGTCATTGTCGACGCCGTCGCAGATCTCAGCCATACCGGGCCCGGCGGCCGCGTCGCCTACACCGCAGCCCTCCGCTTCCTCAAAGCAGTCAGCGATCTGGTCACCGTCGGCGTCACCGCAGACCTGGTCGCCGCCCCAGCAGTCGTTGTCGAGGGTGTCGTCACAGGCCTCGCAGGTCGCCTCAGTGCCCCACGGGTTGGACGCGTCGTTGCCCGCGGCGGGCTCGCAGTCGGCGAACATGTCGCTGGCACCGTTGACGCAGCAGCTTGGGTTGCTGCAGTCCAGGAAGCCATCGCCGTCGGCGTCGCAGTTGGCCGGCGTGTCGCCGATCGCTTGGAGCTTCATGGCGACCAGCTCGTTGGCGTTGAGGTCGACCGCGCCCTCCCACACGGCCACCGGGAGGCCGCCGGTGCGACCCGTGACCTGGATGCGGACCTTGCCGTCGACGGCCGCGAAGTGCTCCTGCTGGTAGTTTAGTCGCAACACGACGGGCGTCTCGCGCGGATCGAGGTTGTTGGCGCTCAGCTCAAGGTTGAAGCCAGGGTTGTCGACGTTGGCGGGAAAGACGATGGGACCGCTGTCCGGCGTTGCGCGCAGCAACACGCGCAGACTCTCGATCTCCGTCTCGGCGGGTACATCGGCGCCGACCTCGACGAAGAGACTGTCGAAGTTCACCTCGCCCTCACCGCACGCAGCAAGCGTGGGAAGAGCGAGAGCAAAGAGTGCAGCGAGGTGACAGATTTTCACGAGGTCCCCTAGTCGACGTGCGTGACCGGCATCCACTGCAAGCAGCAGCGCCATGCGGAGTATCGCGGCGTTGAGTGCTTCCGCACAAGACCAACTCGCCCAACTTGTGGATATCCATCAAATTGCTAACAGGATCGAAGGCGTTAGCGCCCGCCTGCCCTCGGGCTTTCGAGCGCACCGGAACTAACCGTCGGTCAGCTCGGTCTGGGCGTCATCGACCGCCAGAGGCACCCGTGACGGCCTGGACGGATCGTGGACGCACTGCCAGGGCGGATGGGCCTAGCAGCGTTCGGGGAAATGCGGATTCTGGGACGCAGCGAGGTGTGCCGCTGGGGTGACGACCGAAGGGAAACCACAACGCGGGTTGCAGGGGCGCAGCTCCTGAGTGATCTCGAGATCAACAGG
>CALHXW010000041.1 GCA_938040325.1 uncultured bacterium
GACGGGTGAGTGGATCGGCCTGCCCCGCGCGTGGGTCCGAGGGGACCCGACAACCTCCAACTGTGGCGAAGGCGTGCTCGCCGCCGATGGCCGCTCGTGGGTGGTGATGCAGAACTGGCCAAGCACCGACTTCCGCAACACGCCGTTCAGCTTAGTCGAGACCCGCGACCGGCAACGTTGGTTCGGCGTTCACAGTCGAAAGCCCCTCGCCCCCAAAGACGCCGCGACATCAATGAAGGCAGCTCTGAAGAAGTGTCGGGCCGATCCAGAGCGCTACTTCGACAATCGCGGCGGCGGTGCGGGGTTCCTGAGCGGCCGCAGCGGCGGGAAAGTTGTGATGTACCCGACCCCGCCAGAGCTCGGCCCCGCAGCTGGGTTGCTCGGCGCCAAGAGCGATGCGGCCGTGGTCGTCTCCAAGGGCCAGCTAGCGATCGCGTCCCTCCCTGAGGCTTGCGTGCCGCTGCGGGTGGTTTCTCTCACGGGCTTGGGCGCCGTCGCGTGCGAGGGCGGAGGCACCGTTATCATCGACGTTCACGGCAAGATGCGCGAGCAGGTCAAGACGGTCGGCGAGGTTGTGGGCGGCACGGTCGCCCCCGACGGTACCGCCTTGATCCAGACCGCCGACGGGGACCAGCTGAGGGCCTGGCTGCGTGCCCCAAAAGCGCTTGGCGCCGACAACGCTTGGCGTGAGGTGAGCCGCGATGACGGACTGGGCTACCGACCGGTTGTCGGCGGCCGGGTGTTGACGGTGTACGGTCCCGAGGACGGTCCATACACGGTCGACATCGACAACACGCCTGTCGCGACCAAGGTGACCCTCGACGTACTCGGCAGCTCCAAGAGGCCACGCCGCCGGATCGATCCAGAGGTTCTCCCAGACGGGAGGATCCGGGTCGGCGGCTACCCGGGGCATATTGTGTTGGCCAAGACCGGTCCACTGATCAAGTCGCGAGGCCGGTAAAGTCGACAGCGGTGGCCAAAACAGCCCCCGAGTGGTCTTCCGAAATCCCAGCCCCCCTTTGGTCGTTGGCGCAAACGGACTTATGCTTGTTCGATATGCTCGACTGCTCTGACACCACGGCGACCTATGCGTTGCCGACGTGCGCCCTCTCGCCGCCCACACGGCAGGTACTTGGCGATGCCCACGCTCACTGCGTCTGGGCAGACACGGCGCACGTTCGAGGGCGCTGTTGAGCGGTCTTGACGACGACGGCCCATCACCATGGGATGGCAGCCTGAGCGGCGCTCACCTCTCGGCGGCGCAGGACGTGGACTGGTCGACCGCCCCGCACGCTGAGCCAGTCGCGGGGTCGTCGCTTGCTGAGCTAGCGGCGGCCGACAGCGAGCGCTATGGCATCGAGCAGTTGGTCGGCGCGGGCGGTATGGGCCGTGTTCACCGCGCTGTCGACACCCGGCTTGACCGCGAAGTCGCCATCAAGCGCTTGGCTCGCTCCGACGGTAGGCTCGCTGAGCGCTTGGCACGCGAAGCGCGGATCACAGCGCAGCTCAACCATCCGGCGATCATCGCCGTCTTCAACGCCGGCATCGGCAGCGACGGCCAGCCCTACTACACCATGCCGCTCCTGCGGGGCCGAAGCTTTGACCGTGTGCTTGCCGACGCCGACTCGCTGACGGAGCGCCTGCGCTATCTGCGACCGCTCCTCCAGGTCGCCGAGGCCGTGGGCTATGCCCACTCGCGGGGCGTTGTTCACCGAGACCTCAAGCCCTCCAACATCGTCCTCGGCGGCTTTGGCGAGACCCTCGTCGTGGACTGGGGCCTCGCGCGCAACCTCGACGGCGAGGCGCGCACCGACCCCGCGGACACGGATCCGGCTCCCGCTGCGCCGTCCGGTCCCGCGCCGTCCGCGCAGACCAGCGCGCGTGGTGCTGTGTCCGCGGCGCTCACGCCGACAACAGCACCCATCTCGCACCAGTCCGGCGACACGCTCACCCGTGTCGGCGCAATCATTGGCACGCCGCGCTACATGAGCCCAGAGCAGGCCGTCGGCACGCCAGCGACACCGACCAGCGATGTCTGGGCCCTCGGCTGCGTGCTCTATGAGCTTGTTGCCGGCAGCCCCGCTCAACAGGGCTCATCGGAAGACGCGCTCGCTCGGCTACGACGAGGCGAAGCCACCACGCCGCTTGTTGACCGCGTCGACGACGCACCGCGCGAGCTCGTCGCCATCATCGAGCGAGCGATGGCGACAGCCCCTGGCGACCGGTACCCAACCGCCGCAGCGCTTGCGACCGATCTGGAGGCCTACCTCGATGGCCGCAGGGTCAACGCGCACAACTACTCAACAGCGGACGCGCTGCGCCGGTTCTGGCGCCGCTGGTGGCTGCCGACGACCGCTGTCGTCCTGGGCCTGCTCGGCGTCATTGCCGCGCTCGTCTGGGGCTACACCGAAGCAGACGCTGAGCGCGACCGCGCCGTCGAGGCCGAGCAGCTCGCTTCGGAAGCTCGTGACCAGAGCGTGAGTGCCGAGACAGAGTCACGTGGCCACTTGGCCCGCTCGCTGTCGCTGCGCGCCGCCAACGCGCTGCATGCCCAAGACGACGCCGAGGCACTGGCACTGGCTGCCAGCGCCATCCAATACAGCGAGGAGCCTCAGGCCCGTGGCGTGCTCGCCAGCGTGGCGCTCGACCTCGCGATCCACAACCTCGGCCGCTATCCATTGCCCCCCAAGTGCCGCAATCCGAACATCTCCCGCAGCGGCGACCGCGTCATGTGTCGCTACGGCAACACGACGACGCTCTGGACGCTCGATGCGGACGCAGGTAACCAGCCCCTCATCGCGCTTCGCGGCCAGGGCTGTGTCTACCTCGGTGATGGTTCCTACGCGGCGTGCTCGGTCTTCGTCGAGCAGCGGGCTGACGCTCGCCCCAACGACCAAGGCGACATTGTGGTTGTCAACACGGCGACGGGAATCATCGAGTTGTACCACGACGACACGCGGCTCCACGGCAAGCTGGATGCAGAGACCCACTCCACCCAGTGGGCGATCAAGGCGCGAAGCAACGATCCAACGCTCGTCGACCTGGCGACCGGTTCTCTGATCCCGCTGGAATCGATGCCCGACCGCATCAAGTCAGCTGGCTTCTCGCGGACGGGCGACGTGCTCGTCACGGTCACGGATACAGGTGCGGTGGTGTCAGGGCCACCCGATGGACCACGTCAGTTCGTCGGCCGCTTACCGGACGATGAGGCAAGCCTGCCGGTCGCGGTCAGCAATGACGGCCGCCGAGCCGCATTCGGCACCACGAGCGGCCGGTTCGTGGTCGCAGAGCTTCATCCCTGGCGAATCGTCCGCGACGAGCTCACGGAGCTCGGCTCGCTCACAGAGATCCGGTTTTCCCCGGACAACTCAATGATCGCTGCCGACGGTGACGCCGGGGGGGTTGACATCCGCCACGGCGAGACCGGCGCGTTGCTGGCGCGGATTCCTCGCGAGCTGAGTCGCAACGCGCGCTGGCTCGACGACACCACCCTCGCCACCACGACCAAGTCGGAGTGGCTGAGCTGGAACATCTGGGGGGATATGCTAGGGCCGCGACGCTTTGCCTTCGACGCCGGACTCGCCTCGCTCGCCATCTCGCCAGATGGGTCACTGGTCGCAGCCGCGCTCGGTCACGGCGTCGTCGACGTGCGCGACATCGACAGCGACGCGAGCGTGCTTCGCATCGACATCGGCGTGAGCTCGGTCGTGAAGTCGGTGGCGTTCACACCAGACGGCGAGTTCATGGCGTTTGCGATCGCCGGCATCCGCGAGACCTTTCGCGTCTATCGTGCAAAGCCGCCCTTCGAGCGAGTGCCGATCGAGCCGATGCTCGGCTCTAAACGCGCCGTCCACGCTCTGCCCGACGGCCGCTTCGTCGCGGTGAGCTATGGTCCCGCTGCAGACATCATCGACCCGCGTCGACAGCGTCCAACAGAGCAAGTCCGGCTTCCCTTCACGCCATTGCACCAGTGTCTGAGTCCGAGCGGCGACCGGATGCTCATTCTGGCATTCGAAGGCGTGGTTCCGGCCATGGAGCTGTCGTTTGCCACCGGCAAGACAACCCGTCTTGAGGTGGCCGATGGAACGCTGCGCTGCAGCTACAGTCCAGACGGCAAACAGCTCCTTCTAGCGAGCCTTGACCGCGCCGGCATCTACACGCGAGATGGCGAGCTCGTGCGAGAGTTCGCGGTCCCAGCCGTTGAAGACATCACAGCGCTCGCGTGGTTTCCTGAGTCACTCTACATCTCGCTCGGCACCCGCACCGGCAAGGTCATGTTCTTTAACCCCAAGAGCGGCAAGCTCATGGGAGCAGCGCCGGTCGCTACCAAGCAGATCTCGGGCTTTGCCATCCGCAACACCGAAGACACGATGTCCCGCGTCTTCGCTAGCTCCTGGGACGAACACGTCTACCGGCTTGGCTCTTACCTCGCGTTTGGCCCGCCAGAAGCCATCGAGACCTTCGTGAGCAGCTGGGGCCTGCCCATCACCAAGCCGAGCAAAGCTTGGACGCCCACGGAACCACCGATCGGCGGGCGCTGACCCTCCCGCTCCGTGCCTGGCATGCGTCTTGCCGCGTGACTCGCCTCCCTGCATCGAGGGGGCGAGGACGTGGTCGAGGAATCCGTCGCGGTTGCGGCGCTTTGCGTCATAGCGACATGGCGCGTTCGCACTGCCCGCGGACACCGCCGGCGCCAAGTTGGCAGATTGAGCCGCATCCTGGGCGCCAGAGGGTCACTCTCAGTCATCGTCGATAACCACATCACGAAGTCATCAGATTTCTCGTTTTCCCGAACGCTGCTAAACTCGACTTTAGCCATTCTTGAACGTGCCGCCGCTGACGTCGTCCGTGCACAGCTGGGTGAGGCGAAAACGTTGCGGCCCTCTAAAACCGCGCCGGCCTCACCCACCTCCGCACCGCCAACTGGATAACGTTCGCAAACCTCACGTTGTCCACGAGCGGCTTGGACAACGTTCGCAAGACTCACGTTGCCCACACGAACAACGACGACTGCTGCTGATCACCTTATGATTCCCGGGGATCATAGTCGCCGCCGCCGCCGCGTCTTGTGGGGATGTGGGAGCCGTGTCGGACTCCGTCCGTACCGACTTCCAAGGGCTTGTGGACAACCTCGTGCTTTCAGCGATTCTTGAGTATCCGCTCGG
>CALHXW010000042.1 GCA_938040325.1 uncultured bacterium
TGTGCGTGTCGTACTCCGGCTCGGTGTCGTAGCCGACGTGCGTGTCGTACTCCGGCTCGGTGTCGTAGCTGATAGAGGTGTCCTGCTCAGGCTCAGTGTCCTGCTTGGGGCCTGTGTCTCCCGCAGCGTCGGACGGCTCAGCAGCGTCGACCGAGTCGGCGGCGTCCTCGTCTTCGGACGCGGCGTCACCGTCGTTGCCAAACGATCCGCCGGAGGTCTCGTTGGCGTCAGCGTCGCCCGCGTCGCCCGCGGCATCATCGACTGCATCGGCGTCGACCGTGTCGACCGCCGTGTCCGACGACAACGCGCTGCTTGTGGTCGCGACGCCCGGTGGCTCCTGGCAGCCCGCCGCCAAGACGACCCCGACTGCAATCAGCAGGGCCATCCCTAAAGACGCGCTTGGAGCCGTTGGGCCCTTCAGCCCGGTGGCACGATGTTCGTTTCCAGGCACTCTGCTCACGGCAGGACGGTGCCTCATGTGGCGGACCTTGCGCGTCATGCTCAACCCCTCAAGCATCTGACAACACTGCACTCTTAACTACGTCACTCTTCGGGCCGAGTTTGATCAAAAAAGCTGAGATTGTTTTGCAACGGCCAGCCTCGCTGGCCTGTCACAAGCCGTACGGCGGCGATCACAGCCCGTTCGTGGCGTGAGCCGGTTGCAGCAACCGCGGGGAGCACGAAGCCTCGAGGACACAACGCAGGCGAGCTGCTGTCGGTCTTATGGGACCACGCTCAGCGTTGCTTGCCATGGAACATTGCCAACCGTCTCAAAGAAGTGCTTCCCCTCGCGGACGCCATCGAGCTGGAAGGTCAGCTCACCGACGCTCGATGGGGCCGTGAGCGTGAGGGTGACGACCGCTGTCTCGCCGGGTCCGACGACCGTTGGCAACGCAGTACGGAGGTAGGGCTGAAGCGGCTGCGAACCCCAGCCCACCGGAGTTGGGGGTTCCGAGGTCAGGCTGTACGCGATGCGCGTGCACGATCGGCCGGCGATACCCGAGCCATCGCAGTCGTCGCCAACGGCCGCTCCCGGTACCCAGAGATCCCAGCCGTCGTTGCGGACCGTGACGGTGGCGGTCACGGTTGCCCCAGCAGCGATCGACGCCGGCAGCGTGTGGTCGGTGACGGTGAGTCGGCTCCCGGCGGCGACGCCGCGCGCGGCACGAAAGAGCGTCATGAAGGTCTGTGGGTCGACAACATCGAGCTGCGTGCCCGCTGCTCGTGCGAGCTCTACCGCCTCTTCGATCGCCTGCTCCGACACGAACACTGACCGAAACACCGTAAACGCTGCTGGGTTGGCACTGAGCTTGTTCGCGAGGTTGACGGCCGCACTCGAGGCGGGCATCCCCGCTGCAAAGAAGCCGCCTACGAGCGGCAAGACCGGCAGGCCGCTGTCGTAGACCTGGGCGTTGGTTGGCGTGGCGTTGTAGTAAATGCCCTCTGGGGCGATCACCCGGTACATGTTGCGGATCTTCGTGCCGACGGCGCTGTTTGCTGGCACATCCTGCCAGCGCTTGCCGTTGAGGACCCAGCCCGAGCGATAGCCGAGTGGACGCTGCGCAGCCGCTGTGTCGGCCAACCAGTCCGCGACGACGGCATCGGGTAGGTGGCCCGGGTTGACGTAGCCGGCGCCGCTGTTGGCCATGACGAACCACTGACTCGGCGTCCGGGTCTTGGCGACGTAGGCGAAGAGCGGTGGGACGTCTTGGGCCGCTGTTGCCGTGAATCCTGTTGCGGTCGGAATCGACGCAAAGCGCTGGGTCCAGGGGAACGGATGAACCCCCACAGGAACAAGCTGCAACGCCATCGGGAAGTCGTAGTCGCCGAGGTAGAACTGGACGAAGTTGCGGCCCAGGTCGACCTCGGCGCGCGTCGCTCCGGCGAAGCTCAGATCATCAAATGCGACATTCACGCCGGGCGTCTCGATGCTGACCTCAAGTCGGGCAGAGGACACGGTGTCCCCGCGATACTGGAACTCGCACGCGAGCTGCTGCCACGTGGCACTCGTGAGGGTGTGGGCTTGGCTGCACACCGTGGTGGTGCCGGCCCGCACCTTGAGCACGACGGTCGCTGTCGTGCCAGCGGTGGCCAGTCGAGCGTGGGCGGCGAACCGGTAGCGATAGCCTCGGTCGAGCTGCACAGAGGCGTCCTGCCGAAGGCCCGTGCCCACATCTGCCGCGGACACGTTGGCCTGCAAGAACACGTCTCCGTGGTAGGCGAGGGCGGCGTCGTTGTAGGTGGCTCGGTTGGTCGCTGTGAGCGTCCAAGCGCTCACGCCAAGCTCGAACGAGTGATTCCGCGGCGGCCCCAGCAGGTAGCCCGCACGGAGCGCATCGCTCGGGGAGAGCGGCGGCGGCTGCACGAAGAGGTCGACGCCAGGGCCGTGCCGGAAGAAGCTCTTGTTGGCGCTCTCCTTGGCGTAGTAGCTCGCCGGCCCGCCACGCAGGACGCCCGCGTTCTTCGAGAGGTACTCAACCCACTCCCACTCCTCGCAGTTCACGTGGTCGGTGGCGTTGATCACACCATCGCCGTTGCAGTCGAACGAGTACTCGGGGCTCGGCCAGCCGTTGGCCACGAAGGTCGACGCTGGCCCGACGATGCTCCGAATCGCGTCGATGACAAGCTGCAGGACCACGCGCCCCTCGCCGGCGGGGGGCGGCGGACTCTGGGTTGGGTCGGGTGCGCCCGCGTGGACGCCGTAGCCGATGATGAAGTCGCGATCGGCGACGAGCGTGTCGCGCGACAGGAGCGACTGTCCGCGCTCGTCGAACGTGCCGGCAAGCATCTGCGTGACGAGGTATCCGTCGCTGTAGAGCGACAAACGCGGAGCGACAGCCCCTGGTGTGAGGTGCTCGCTCACAAGCCACTCGTAGGCAGTGCGCTTGCTGGCGAAGCGGTCACTGAGGTCCTCGACGATCGGCAGCACGTCCGTCGTTGCCGCGAAGTGGGCTCCGCCGTGCCGGACCACCACCAGTCCCAGCGCGCCGGCTAGAGTGTAGGCGATGTTGAGGGTGTAAGGGTCCGCTGCGTCCCAAGCGACCGAGCCCGCCAGGGCAGGGTGGTCGGCAAAGAGCGCGAGAAGCTCGTCGACCGAGGCAACGTCGTGCCGCGTGGCGTCTTGGAGCCAGACGTCCTCGGCCGGAAGTAAACTCAGCCAGGTCTCGTCCGGCTGTGTCTCGCCAATGAGGTAGAGCGTCGGTGCGTCTCGGTTGACGAGGCCTTGGAGGCTTGTCACCAGGCTGAGGGTGTCGTGGTCGGAGACCATGTCCGCGAGGGTCTTGCCCGGCGGTGGTTGGCCGGACGTGCAGCTACCCACTCGGTAGCACCAGTTGTTGAAGTAGGCGTCGGTGACATCGAGGACGTAGTAGCAGCCGCTGACTTCAAACCAGTTGCCGACAGTCCAGTCCGGTGCTGCGCAGTTGTAGGCCGGTGCCGCGTCGGCGGTGTCTGGTCCGGCGTCGGCGGCGTCAGGTCCGGCGTCGGCGCCGTCAGGTCCGGCGTCGACGGCGTCTGGTGCTGCGTCGGCGGCGTCTGGTGCGTCGGCCGCGTCGCTCGTATCGGGGCCCGGCTGGGTATCGCTCGGGGGGGCGACAGCGTCCGAGACAGAGGTGTCCACAGCGGCTTGGGTCGTGTCGTCAGCCGCGCCAACGGCGGTGTCGCTGTCGCCATCAGCGCTGTCGACGCTCGGGTCGTGACTGTCGGTCGCGTCTACGGCAAGCGACCCGCTGTCGCGTGCGTCAGCGGACGCGTCCGCAGCTGTGTCCATGGGGCGAGCATCGTCGGTGGTAGTTGCGGTGTCTGCGCACGCAATCACCCATGTGGTCCAGATCGCGAACGGCACCCATCGCATGCTGAAGCTACTCACTCTGGTCCCCTTGTCGGCGTCGTGACGTCGGCCGTCGGCCCCACGTTACACGCGCAGCGGACCCAACGCGATAGCGGTCGTCGATTCAGGCGTAGCCGTTGTTGACCGAGCGGGTATCGCCCGATTAAGCTGGCGGAGGTCGGTCGAGGAAAACAACGATGCCGCGAGTTCATCAAAAGCGTGCGCGCGCACACCGCGCAGCCAGCGACCACACCGAGCCGACACAGCGCAACGCGCTTCGCGGCATGGGCTATGACGAGCAAGCAGCCATGCTCGCGCCAGCACCGGTTCAGGCGAAGGGTGGTGGCGGGCTTGGTGGTTTCTTTTCCCGCCTCTTCGGCGGCGGTCAGCGCGGCTCGGATGGCGGTGAGCACGCAGCGCAACAGCCGCCGGCGCCGACGCTCACGCTGAGCCGCAACCTGAGCGAGGGCGACCGCGGTCCCGATGTGATTCAGCTCCAGCAGGAACTCTACTCACGCGGCCTATACACGGGCGACTTTGACGGGATCTTCGGCAAAGGCACGAAGCTCGCAGTGAAGCGAGCTCAAAAGGCTGGCGGCGTCGCTATCGACGGCATTGTCGGTCCGAACACGCTGCGCGTTATCACCGAGCAACCACGGGCGATTCCACGCGCCATCGTGGTCGACGAGAGCTCGCTTGAAGACAGGAAGAAACCTAAGAGTGGACGACGTCCAAAGCGCTCGGGCGGAGGCATCGAGCTCAAGCACGCAGGGTTCACTGTGCCGACAGGCAAACTCTACAGCGCCGGGGTCTCAGACACCGCGCTGCGCGTGGCGCTTGCGGCATACGACGTCGCCTGGCGGGGTAAGCAGACCCGCAACACCACGTTCACACTCGTCGACTTCACGAAGAGCGACGACGAGCGTCGCCTCTTCGTTATGGATCTGCAGTCAGGCGAGGTGATCCGCGCCGAGTTCGTCAGTCACGGCTATGGCTCAGACGGCGCGGGCTACAAGAACAACCCCGATCAGTTCAGCAACGTGTCGGGTAGCGGCAAGTCATCGCTGGGGCTGATGCGGGCAGGCAAGATGCGCAAGTCCGCAGCGAAATACCGCACGAAGACCGACGCTCGGGAGTTCGACGGGCTCGAGCGCGGCCACAACGACAAGGTGCGAAGCCGCAGCATCATCATGCACGCCGCGATCTCGAGCAAAACAGGCGCAAGCTACGTCAACAAGAACGGCGTTGGCGGTACCAGCGCCGGTTGCTGGGCGCTGGACAAAGACGTGAACACGGCCGTCATCAAGGCGATCCCGCCAGGGTCGTTGCTCTTCAACTACTACCCCGACAAGCGGTACATGGAGACGTCGAACTACCTGGCGGAGTATCGCGCTAAGGCACGTCAGGGCGCGTAGGTCCTTGGCTAGAGCGGATGCTCCCGCGTGCGATCGCCATCGCGCCCGACGCTCTCGCGTCTTTCGGCCGCAGGTGTAGGCTTGTGCCATGACGTACACCATCTACGGCGCACCAGGAACCGGGTCTGGCATCATCGAGGCCGCGTGTGCCGAGCTCGGCCTGGACTATGACGCCAGGGACATTGACGCGCGCAACGGCGAGCACATGGGCGAGGCGTACCGGCGGCTGAACCCCCATCGAAAGATGCCAACCGTTGTGACCGACCACGGCGAGGTTCTCACCGAGACCGTCGCCATCATCATCACGCTCGATGAGCGTCATTCAACGGGCGGTCTGCTGCCGGCAAGGGGGTCCGCTGAGCGTGCCCAGGCCTTGCGCTGGATGACGTTCATGGCGACGGAGCTCTACCCCCTTGTCGAGATGATCGACTACCCGGAGCGCTTCGCTGGCACGCCGGAGGCAGCGTCGGTCCTCCGCAAGCGCGCTGAGGCCCTGACCCGCGAGCGCTGGTTGGTCGTCGAGGCCGCTGGTTCAGGCGCGTCGCATTTTTTGAGCAGTGGCTTCTCGGCGGTGGATCTCTACATCACCAAGGTCGGCGTTTGGACCGAACGTGCGTGGCGCCAAGCGCATGTGCCAGCCATCGAGCGGATCATCACCGCCGTTCGCGCGCGACCGGCGCTTGAGCGGGTGTGGGCGCGTCACATCCCGAGGTAGCGGTTTGCAATAGGCGGGTCGGCGTGAGCCGGTCGCGGCGACGGCCAAGGCGCAAGATAAATAGAGGGCTAGCCAACGCGCGAGTGCCACGTCGGGCAGCCGAGCCGCTCCACGCGGACCGCCTCAACTTTTGCCTGTCGCTTCGATGGGGGGCATAGTCGATGCTCCCTCACTAGAGCCAGGGTCGGTGCGTGGGGGCAGTACGAATCAGTTATCGAACAAAAAGAGGCTTGAATTGCGCCTTCAGCACCTCATGTGTGTGGGTCTCGCCACGCTCTTCGCCGGCGAGCACAGCCACGCCAGCACCCTTGTGATCGACCACGTCGACACGAAGAACTTCAAGACGCGAGGAGAGCTCGTCTTCTTCGCCGACGTGCTCGATGGTCGCAACAAGCCCCTCACCGAGCAGGACCCAACCAAGATCCAGGTTCGGATCGACGGCCAGCCGGTTGCCGGGAAGTTTGTTGTCGAGACAGCCCGCGAGGCCGACGAGTTCGTCGCGCTCGGCATCCTCATCGCCGCTCACACGGACTACAACCAGCCCGAACCCAACATTCTCAGTATGCAGAAGGAAGGCTACGAGCGCCTCTTGAGCAATCTGTCGGCCAACGACAAGGTCGCTCTTTGGTTCTACAACGATCAGACGATGAAGACGCTTGCGCCTTGGTCTTCTGACCCAGGCGGCGTGGGCCGGATACCCCGACCGGAGAGGGCCGGCGGCGAGTCGCCCAAGCTCTACTACGCCCTTGCTAAGGCGATGGAAGACTTCAAGACCGAGGAGGGGCTTCCGCGTCGGAAGATCTTGCTCGTGGTCAGCGATGGCGCCGACGACTGGATCGGGCTCGGGCGACGGCGTTTCGAGCGCAAGATCGCCAACATTCCTGAGTCCGCAAAGGCCTCGGGCACCAAGATCTACGCGCTCGGTTTGTCGCTGGCTTCGAGCGAGCACCTCGTCCACCTCGCCAAGCTCGCCAACGCGACCGGTGGCATCTATCGCGAGCTCGGCGATCATGACGTCGAAGGCCTCGCAGACACGCTTGAAGGCATCTCCAAAGAGCTGCGCGAGCAGTACGTCATCACCTTCACGCCCGACGAGTACCGTGGCGACGACGAGACGCGCGTGGAGATCTTGATGGAGCTGGAGGCGTCAGACGGCTCAAAGGCGAAGCGCGTCTACGCCAAGAAGCTGATCGTCCCGGAGCGCCCCATCGACTGGCCGAAGTACCTCACGTGGGCCGGCATCGCTCTGGGCGCGCTGCTGGGGCTGTGGTTGTTGTTTAAGCTCATCGGGGCGCTGATTCGGCGCCGGGCCAACCGGCCTGTGTATGTTGAAGAAGACGGCGTGCCAGTCGGCGTCTACAAGGGCAAGCTGATGGTCCAGAGTGGAGGCGAGCTGGCCGGCGACACCTTCTACTTATGCGATGACGTCACCACCATTGGCACGCTCAAGGCCAACCAAGTCCCCATCGTGGCCAAAGGGATCTCTAAGCGCCACGCGGGCATCAAGATCGAAGACATGCGCTTCGAGCTGGCCGACTTTGGCTCGACCAACGGCACGTTCGTCAACGGCACCCGCATCGAGAAGCAGTTCCTGCGCGACGGCGACGTGATCCGAGTCGGCGAGGTGGAGCTGCGGTTCTCGCTGAAGTAGCCCAAGCGCTGTGGCGCCAGCAGCGCGTCGTCGTATGCTTAACGTCGAAGCCTTCGGAGAGAGCGCTTGGTTTGGGACTAGACTGAACTCGCACACCGTCGCAATCGCTCGCACCGATGCGGGCGCTATTTCGGCGAGTGTATCTGCGAACGCGAAAGAAAAGAGCGCCATCCGCGGTCGCAGAAGGCGCTCTCTTTAGCTCGTTTGGTGGGCGATACTGGACTTGAACCAGTGACTTCGTCCGTGTGAAGGAAGGGAGAGGGTCTCCCGGACGCCCGCGTGGGCGTAGGATCGTAACAAAAATAGCTAGTTCAAGAGCCGGGGTCGGACGTCGCAGGTCAGCGACCGACAGCCGCGGGTGTACGAACGGGTGTACGACGTCGCCATGTCGCCTGGCGCTGGCGCAAAGGGTGCCGGTT
>CALHXW010000043.1 GCA_938040325.1 uncultured bacterium
GCTGCTTGAGCTGGAGCGGACGGCTCTTGACCGCACAGCTGGAGGGTTCGGCCGCTTGAGGGCCGGGAGATGGAGACAGCGCGAGGAGCGCGACGACGGAGAGTGAAGCGATACGCATACAGAGTCCATCGGCCGGTTCGATACCGAACTTCCGCAAAAGATTGGAAATCTTATCGAGGACTCACGAGCACCGATCCGGCCGTCTCAGTTTGCTCGCGAGCAGCCCACATGGAGCGTTCAGGGACAAGACTCCTCGTGATGGCAGGTGCTGGCCATGTCGTATGTGTCTGCATCGCGACGGCGCGAGGACGCCGCTGAAATATTCGGACCTACAAACTCTCGAGGAACGCCAGTAGCGCCGCGCGGTCGCTGTCGCTGAGTGCGATGTAGGCCTGCTGGGACGCGAGCGCCTCGCCGCCATGCCAGCGAATGGCCTCGTCGATCGTGCGGGCGCGGCCGTCGTGGAGGTAGCCGATGCGGTTGACGTCGCCTGGCTGGCCAGCGGCCGACACGAGGTCATTGGCCTTCGCGTCGCCCAGCATGACGGCGCGCGAGTGGCCGAGGCCCCAGAGAGGCGCTGTCCGCCACTCGGCGCCGGTAGCGGTGCCCTCCCCCAGCGTGTCGGCAAGTCCCGAGCCCATGTCGTGCAGCAGGAGGTCTGTGTACGGACGAATCGCCTGACTGCGTAGCTCCGCGTGGGGAGCGTGGGCGCTGGTGACCGCAGTCGGCACGTGACAGCTGGCGCATCCGATCGAGCCGAAGAGCGCCTCGCCGGTGGCATCCGCCAGCCGTCGTCGCGCCGGGACGCCGAGGAGGCTGACGTAGGCGACAAGGTCGTCGACGTGGCCCTGGGCAAGCTCAGCTCCAATGCCACCGCAGTCGCTTTGGTCCGCGCCACAGTCCGGCGCCGGCAAGAGCTCGGTCATGACCCCGATGTCGGTGTTGAACGCCGACGCCACCTGGTGTTGGACGCTGAACGTCGCCGCCTTGTAGCCAAACCTGCCGAGACGCATCTCGCCCGTGGCCGGGTCGAGCACACGAGCGGCCCGGCCAGAGATGCCATCGCCGTCCGCGTCGTCGGGGTCCTCGAGGGCCAAGATGTCGGCCTCAGGGATGGCCTCGAGCAGGCCAAGCCCGACCAGCTGGGGCGCGATCCGGGCGGAGTATGTGGCCGGTGTGCCGCCTTCGAAGACGTAGTTCGGCGCGCGCAGGCCATCGACATCGGACCACGAGCCGAGGCTCACGCTCGGCTCGCCCGTTCCCGCGCCAAGACCGCGCGGCTGCAGGACTGCACCCCACGACGGATGGGCGCCCCCTGACGCGTCACCGACCTTGAAGACCCACTTGTCGAGCGGCTCGCCTAGATCTGCCACCAGCGCCCGACCGTTGCGAACGTGGCAGGTCGCACAGCCGTTGTTGACGTAGTGCGGACCCGCCTTGTTGGCCTGAGCGCTCCAGGTGGGGTTGTCGGGCCGCTCGTCGTGGCTGCCGTCGACGAAGCTTGTGTGATGAACGCGCCGCCCACGCACAAAGGTCTGAGCGTTGCCCGGGCTGAGGTTGGTCGCCATCTGCATGAAGCGACCCGCGGGCTCGCCACTGTAGTTGTAGCCCAGGGTGGTCTGCCCGCCGCTGAGGTAGGGCTCGGCGATCGGCGTGCCGTCGTTGGAGCCGCCGGGCTTGTTGACCCCGCGATCCCACTCGAAGGGCGCCAGGCCCGGCTCGCCGATGACGTAGACAAACGACGTGCCGTAGTAGTTCAGCCGCGTGCCCGCCGGTGGACTCTGCAGGAACTGGCTGACCTCAAACTCCATCGGCGTCCCGACGGAGAGCGCCGGCTGCTGGGCCCCGCCGTTCTTCCACTGATTGACGATGTCGAGGGTGTACTTGTGCTGGTTGCCGCTGTCGCTGACCTTGTTGAAGTCGTCGTCCCAGGTGCCGCGTCCGACGTAGACGACGCCTGACTCCAGGGGGCTGACCTTCTCCTCTTCCTTTTGGGGATTGAAGTGGAACTGGCCGGCGGTCGTTTGCCCCCAATACCAGAGGCGAAACTCGCGCGCGCCGAGCAGCGCTTCGGTGATGAAGGTCGCGCGGATGAGGCTCTGGCCGTTCGGTACGAAGTCTTCGAGCTGGATGCGGGCGGTTCGGTACTCCCAATAGTGGGCGAGGTAGTGGTCGTAGCGGCTGTTGGCGCCGTCTTCTTTCGCGTGGCGGTCGCGGCCGCGGTCACCGACACGTGTGACGACGACTCCATCGTCGCGCACGAACGAAGCAACTGGCTCGAGGGCCGTGGTCTCGTTGAAGAGAGGAACGATGGCGTCACCGACGGGGCCGACCGGACCGCTGCTGACGGCCACGGGCTGCCAGCCAGGGGCTGACTCGCCGTTTCGCTCGCCCGGCGCGCTGTCGACCAGGTGAAAGTAGAGCGGTCGACCCAAGTGCGTGACCTGCCGCTGCCCGCCCGTACGCTCGATGCTGCTGAGGTCGGCGACGCCAGAGGCAAGCCCGTCGAGGACAACAAGCGGCGGCCAGCCGACGGCGCACGCCTGCACACACGAGCTCTCGCCCGGCGTCGCCAGGTCGCCATCAAAGACGTAGAGCGTGTATCCCGGTCGGCTGGAGACGGCTCCACCGACCAAGTACGCAGCCGCAAGAGCGACCTCGTCGCCAGACGCTACGCCTGTGTCGTTACCGGCGCTGTCAGCGGAGATGTCCATGACGTCGTCAGGCGGCGCCGTGTCGGGCTCGGCACCGTCAGGCTCGGCACCGTCAGGCTCGGCCGTGTCGCTCACGGTGTCGGCGCTGAGCGTGTCAGTCACCTCATCAGAGTCTGTGCCGCCACTCGCATCATCGTCGCCGCAGCCGCCGACGGTTGCGACCACAGCCAAGCACACAATCCAACTACAAAAGCGCGTCATGCTGCCTAGAGTGCAGCCTCGGTTGGACCGAAGTCAAAGCTTTGTTCGGACTATGAACAAAGTAAGTCCTAAGCCTCGCCTGCTGCGACAGACGCGAACGAGGGTACGCGCTTAGGGTGCGCGCCCGACGACGCACTCTCGCAGGCAAGCGCGGCGTTACCCCAGGCGACCGAACACGTTTGCACGCGGACGTGCCGGCGTCGACCTGCGCGCTTTGGCAGACTTCCACGCAACTGTCGCCGCCCGCAGCGCAACCTCAAAGCGCTTTCGGCGCCTCGACCTCGACCCCACGGCTCCGCTGGACGCTGGTGCCGTGCCTCACACTTCCGAGCAGGAGCCGCGGGACCGCGCT
>CALHXW010000044.1 GCA_938040325.1 uncultured bacterium
GCTCCTTCAGCGACGGCCCAAAACCGCGCCGATCCGCACGCTACCCACCCGTTCGGTGCTCTAGTCCTACAATAGACGCTAGTTTGGAGTGAAGCCGACCAGGTGCACATGGCGAGTCCGGGTGAGCGCAGCGACCGCACCGACGCGGCTGTGGCGTGTAGATCGGGCGCTGCATCCGGAAGTAGCGTTCGTTTTGAGACTAGTATCCCGTCCGGCTAATTCGCAGCCAAACTCCAGACACGACTCACCGGTCTCGGCGGTGCTCGCCCTTGAATTGCCCGCCAGGTCCGAAGGTCTCGCTCGTTGACTCCGGGGCATCGCGTTGCCGGAATGCTGCAGGCGGACTAGCAAGCAGGGACACTCGTCAGCGTCGGCGACGCTTGATGACGGCCTTGTAGATCGTCCGTTCGCCCTCTTTGCCCATCGGTATGACCTCGAGGAGGCGGCGGTGGAGCTCGACCTCGCGTCCGCTCTCAAGCTTGACGGTCAGACGCTCGTCACCTTCCGAGCCCGTGACTTCGCAGCGGCCGAGCGTCGGATGGTTGAAGATATCACCGGGCTGGATTTCGTAGTCGCCCGGTTGCTCGTCGACAGTGCCGACGTTTGCAGCTGCCTTTGACGGACTAGCGACGGCCGGTCCGAGAACCGGTGCGCTCGTGCTCGTACCGAACTCCATGTGCAGCCACGAGTCGAGTCCAGTCCTCTTGTCTTCGGCGCGATAGAGGCGGATGTCGTCCATCGTCTCGAGGTGGAACTCGACGGCGATGACTTTCCCGCCGAGCAGCTCACCGGAGATAAGGGTGTGCTTGTCGCCTTGGTGCAGCGTGCCAACCACATGGGCCGTGACGATGGTCTGGCGCTCTTGCAGTGAGATGTTGCCGTTGAGGGACACGCAGTGCAGTGCACCATCGAGCTGGTCGGATTCTTCGTAGCGCTTCCCGCTTGCGTCAAAGCGGCGAATCGTCGGGTTGGCGATGTAGCCGACCGCCCCAAAGACGGCGCAGAAGATCGTGTTGTCGACACAGATGGACTTGATCGCATCCACGAAGTCGTCGTCAACGTTCATGCTGCCAACGAATGAGCGGCGCTGCTTTGCCTGGGTGATGATCATCGGATTCCTAGACTACAATTCGATTCTAAGGCGCCTTTCAGACGGTCAGCGTCCTCATCGGTGAGCGGCGTCGTCACGCTGCGCACCCTCCCGCAACGCGCCGCATGCCGGCCGGCGGCATCGAGAGACGGCGCCGCACGATAACCGTGCGGGGCCTTACCCGTCAACGCGCCTCTGGCGCACGGCGGCGTCGGGAGCATGGTGTGGTGCTCGGAGGGGCGCGCGACACACCAACCTCGTGGTCGCCTGCCCGTGAACTGACCCGCCAGTCTGCGGGCCTCGCGCCTCGGGGCGGGCGTCGCGTCGGCAGACTCTTACGATGTGGACAGGAGTGTTGCAGTCACCACAAGACTGCTACAGCCCCGTCTTGTTGAGCTTCCAACCGTCTTCCTCACGGACGAACGACAGCTGAAGCGTCGCGCCGTCTTTGCCGATGGCGACGATCTGTCGTGTCCGCGCAGCTGCGTCTCCCGGCTGAAGCTCGAGGTCGATGACGTTTCGGCCGAAGAAGATGTTTTCGTAGCGAACGTTGCGCACGGTTGCGTTCGGACCAGGGAGGGTCGAGGCGTCGATGAGCTCTCGGCCGCTCGCGCTGATAACAGCGCCACGCTGGTCGAGGGCACGTCGGGTTCCCTTGGACAGCAGCGCCCAGACCATGTCGGAGTCCTTCTGGACGAGCGCCTGATGAAGGCGTCGAGCAGCAGCAAGGGGGGACACCAGCGGGTCATCCGGGGGCTGGGACCCAATCAACGTATAGATCTCCGGCCCCTCGCCGACGAGCGGCACAAGGTCGTGGCCTGCACAGCCCTCGACGCTAAGGAGCGAGATCGCTGAAACGATGACTACCAACTTCGACATGACCTACCTACTGAGCCGTTGCGGCGGAGCATGCCCAAGCGATGCAGCGCCGTCCAGACTGCTCTTGCTGGCGCGACACGAACTCGCGGGGCCGTGCCTCACAGCGGAACGTCACTCGCTAGCGTTTGGCTCCGCCCGTCCTTGTGGGGCGAGCCCGAGCTACGCCGCCGAGAGGACGGCCAACTAGGGGTTGGTGCGGCGGACGGCTGACCAGGTCCCTGTGAACTGGTTGCCCTGTTGCCCGTCGCTCTCAAAGTGACCAACGAACGTTCCGTTCTCTGTTCGGTCCACGAGCAGGTCGGAGTTGTCATCGACCAGCGTCGCGTGCCCTTGCATTCGAAGCTGCGAGTCGAGCGCGAGGTTCGCGAGGATGAGCTCGATCGGGTTGGTGATGAGGCCAACCGCGCTCGTGCAGAAGTTCTCGACGGTCTGTTCCGTGATCCCAAGCACGGAGAAGCTCCCCACCGCGTCGCCAATCGACTCGCAGTTCACGAACGACAAGACCGCGTCTGTCAGCGTGTGCTCGCCGGTGAGGGCGGGCAGGATCATCTCGTTGAGCACGAAGATGATGAGCTTGCCGTAGTTGAGCTTGATGACATGGTTGTCGATGTCGAGCTGGTCGAAGTCTTGGATGAGCGCGGTGAATCGCCCTTCGATGATGTTGAGCGGGAACTGGGTGTTTGAGAAATCGGCGAGCGAAAACTCGTTTCGCCCGCAGAGCGGGTCGTAGTCTGGCTGGCCTTGAGGGGCACACCCGAGTCGCCAGTAGAGCGCAAGCCCGTCCCAGAGCAGCGCGCCTTGCACGTAGTAGTCGTTGCTGAGCTTTGAGATCTGGAGCGTGGCTAACATTTCAAGCTTATTGACGATCTGGAAGAGGTCTTGCCCGACAACTAAGATGTCTTGAACCCACTGCGGGGAGTTGTTGAACATCCAGTTGTCGATGACGTCAGCGACAGTGTCCTCAAACAGACCGAAGACCACGTCGGTAATCAGCTGTCCAACATAGATGGCCGCGAGCTTCTTCACCTGGTCGATGAGGAACGTGCCCGGACTGGTGAAGAGCGTGCTCAGCTCAGTGACAATCTCGCCGACTTGGCCCGGAATGGCTCCAGTGAAGTCGAACACCGACAAGGAGTCGTAGACGCCGGTTGGGTTGAGCACGAGCAGAAACATCGTGAGCGTGACTTTGTTCTCTTGGCCGCCGAGGATGACGACCCCATCGAGACAGCCCGCTGCTGCAAGCGTGCCTCGCTGAGACTGGGCGGTTGCCACCACCGTGAAGCGTTCGTTCTCGGGCAGGTTTTGCCAGATGATGTCTTGTTGACCCACGCCCAGGAGTGTCTGTTCGGCGATGACGTTGCCGGGTGGGTTGACCGGGTTGAACTGACCGCAAGTGAAGTTGCCGTCGAGCAAGCGAACGTGGACGTTCTTGACGGCCACCGGGCCCTCGTACTGAAGCGCGACACGCAGGTCGCCACGCGGCGAGTCGGCGACAAAAACGTCGAAGCGAACCGGCGCAGCGTTCTGAGAGGCAACTTCGATGGTGTAGGACACATCGGCCGAGGTCTTGGACCGGAAGGTCACAGACGCCTCGCCGTTGTTGTCAGTGTAGGCTTGGTTCGACGACAGGCTCGCATCGCCTCCGCCGGGGTTGCCAACGATGCTAAACCCAACAAGAGCCTCACGGGCGGGACCGCTCGAAGCGTAGTCGATGACCTTGACCTTGAGCTCTTGGTTGCTCGTGACGCCCACCTGAAGCGACAGCGATGTGTCATGGAGAACGATGATCTCGCGGCCCGAACCTTGGGGCGGCACGAAGGTGTCCTGCATCGTGTCGACGGCCTGACCGCCGTCAGGCAGAGGCCCTCCACCCACGGCCTTGACCGTATCGTCGCCACAAGCAGCCAGCGCGAAGACGAGCAGGAGCGTCGACAACAACGACCCTGGCGTGCCGTGGGATGCGTTTCGGCTGCGTAAGTTTGCGGGCGCTAGGCTGGTGGGCTCTTGAGATTCGGACGGCGTGGTCGCGCCGCGTTCAGACTGCGCTCGGCCAAGATGACGAAGTTGCTGCCCTTCGGGGAAGAAGCACCCTGGGAGAGGTGCCTGACGAAGAACGTTCGGGCGCTTTTGAAGGCGGTTTGGTCCACGACGGGACGAATTTAGCGGCGTGTTTCGGTTCAGCATGAGTGCCTCCAACTGCGCCCGGATTATAGGGGGGCGCTTGCCTCGCCACAACGTCCAACCCGTGCACGGCTGCTCTGCACCGCCAACGCTCGATGCGCGCTCGGCGCAAATCGGCAGCGGGCCCGGCACCCACACCATAATGCGACCCGTTGAGGCTGCGGCTTTTGCTGCTGATTCGCTGCGGACTTCGCCGGCGACTTCCTGCGTGGCCCTGAGGTGCGGTTGACCGCACTCGCGCCGCTGCTATAATCGGCCGCCTAAGAGCAGAGATGCTGCATTCATAAAGAAAAACAGCCAGTTAGCGCTGGCGCCTAGACGCTTTTAGGAGCGACACATGAGTACCGGTTTTGATAATCTGGTCGCCGCGTTGGAGACCCGCTACGATTTCCACTCAGCCCGAACACTGGTTCGCGAAGCGCTGGGTGCGAGCGGACTGAAAGAGCAGGACGCGTACTCGAAAGACGAAATGCAGCGCTTCGCCGATGGGCTGGCGACGGTCGGCACGAGCTTGTCACCGGTTTGGACCGTCCTTGGAGTTGCGCCGAAGGGCCAAGAGGTGCCGAAGCCCGAGCCGGCGGCTGCCCCCGCAAAGGCCGAGGCCAAAAAAGACGCACCGAAAAAAGACGATGCGAAGCCAGACGCCAAGAAAGACGCGGCTAAGAAAGACGACGCGAAGCCGGCGAAGGCAGACGCGAAGAAAGACGCGAAGCCTGCGCCCAAGAAAAAGTAGTCTGATAGCGTTGAGGCCGCTGGGGCGATCCCCTGCGGCCACAGCGCTCATCCACGTC
>CALHXW010000045.1 GCA_938040325.1 uncultured bacterium
GCGCCGTGGTCGCGGCGTCCCAACGAGCGGTTCCTCGCTAACCACGCGCTAGCTGCCAGGGACGGTGAGTTCGCCGGCGTGTCGAGGAGCATCACGATGGCTTCTTGCGCCTTATTGCGCGTCACTTCGCACTTGTGGCGACATTGCGAGTCTTCGACGGCAAACGTCACCCCCCCCGACCGGCTACGGAGCCGTTTCACAACGGGTAGCGCGCACCCGCATGCTTCAACACATATGACGTCATTGTTGTCATTTGCCGCACGTTAGACCGCACGTTGGTCGGCGGTCGCGCGCGTTTTTTGTGACGGCCTACCCGCAGGGTTGGCGTAACCCAAGCTGAGGGCGACCAACCGGCGTCTATCTAGGAGGAAAGTGATGAAGACCCGATCCCCAAAACATCTTGCGTTAGCCGCCGTACGCGCCACACTTCAACGGACCCTTGCCCTCGCTTGCGCGTGCTGCCTCGCGTCGGCGGCCGCGTGCTCGGACGACACCGGTTCGGCGCAGACCTGCGGCGCTGTCGGCGGTACCCAGACCTGCTTGTGTATCGACGGTAGCTCCGGCGCCCAGACATGCAGTGCAGAAGGCACTTGGTCGGCCTGTGAGTGCACGGGCACGAGCGATGTCGTCGACATGCAGGATACGTCCGAGCCCGACACCACGTCCGAGCCCGACACCACGCCCGAGCCCGACACCACGCCCGAGCCCGACACCACGCCCGAGCCCGACACCACGCCCGAGCCCGACACGGCAGGTCCCGACACCACGCCTACCCACTGTGGCAACGGCGTCTGCGATCCGGATCTGGGCGAGAGTCCCGACACCTGCGCTGTCGACTGCCCAGCCAAGTGTGAGACCGCCGGCCAGTCGTGCTCGCTTGGGGTCACCGCCCTTGCGAACGGCCTGGCGTGCGTAGTTCACGACAGCCTTGACCTTGACGACGGCCAGTGCCGACCGCTCTGCAACTCGACGGCTGACTGCAACGTCGGCTCGTTCTGCTTCGGCGGCCCCAACGGGTCAGGGGTGTGCCTCAGCTCGAACTGCACCAACATTTTCCTCTCCGAACCGGAGTGTGATGCTGCCGGTGCCAACGGCGGCACCTGCTTTCCCTTTGAAAACGGCAGCAACTACTGTATCGCTGCCGGTACTGGCGCGGCAGGAACCGCTTGCGAGACCGTGAGCGATTGCCAAGCAGGGCTTGCGTGCTCAGGATCGCTTTGTGTCGAGCCGTGCGGCCTCGATGGGTCGGAACCGCAGTGCGACGGGGACGGTGTCTGCGTGCCCGAGTTCAACAGCGATGCTATCGGCGCGTGTCGCGATGTGTGTAGCGGTCTAGATGCTGCCTCCTGGGAGTGTCCACCCGCGCAGCAGTGTATTCCCCTAGCGAGCGGAAGTGGACTCTGCGAGGCAGCAGGCTCGGGCCCGCCAGGGACAGCATGCGCCTCCATCGGCGACTGCGCGGCCGGTACGGTTTGCTCAGACGGTTTGACCGGCTCACCCACGTGTCTGGCGATCTGCGACCCAGCCGAGAGCGAAGCCTCTGGAAACTGCCCCTCGTCTCAGCTTTGCGTGCCGCTAGCGGGTGGCGCCTACGGCCTCTGTTCGGACCTCTGCAACGCGGTCGTGCCCACGGAAGACAACGGATGCCCCGACCCAAACGCCGCGACCTGCTTCCCAACCTTGGATTGGGCGACCGGCCTGTGCCGTGCGAGCGGGCCGGGCGGACTCGGCACCATCTGCTCGCCACCCAGCGGTGAGCCTGGGATTCACTTCGGCCTCTGCGAGCCTGACTTCGTCTGCGAAGTTCCTGAGGGGGCCCAAAGCGGAACGTGCAAGACCCACTGCTCTCTCTTCTCGACATATGGCGGCTGGGAGTCGGGCTGTCCAGACGACGAGATCTGTGACATTCGCGGTACCTACGGAGGGGTCTGTGAGCCCGCGACCCAGCAGCCACCGCCACCCGACTTCTCGCTCTGCGACGCTCACGGCGAGTGGTGTAGCGCCGACGTTTTGTGTGTCGGCTACGGCCCAGCAAATGTCTGTCTGCCGATGTGCCTGCTGGGCGATCCTCCTGCCGTCCCGCAGTTCTGTCCGGACGGAACAACCTGCACCCAGGTCGGCGCCGACCCGCTTGGCGTATGTGCCCCCGATAGTGCCGACACGAATTGTGATTCGGCCAACGAAGGAGAGACGCTCTCTATCGGGTGTGGCAACAGCCTCATCATCAACATCGACTACGCCAACTACGGGCAAACCGACGGCAGCTGCTCGAGCTACAGCGCAGGCGGGTGCGGTGACGTCTCGCAGAGCATTGCGATCGTCCAAGCCCAGTGCCTGGGGCAGTCGGCTTGCAGCATCGACGTCACAAACGCCGTGTTCGGCGACCCGTGTCCGGGCGTCATCAAACAACTCCAGATCCAATGGCAGTGCGGGGGGGCTCCGTGATGCGGATCGGTACGCAAGCGGCGATGCCACGAGAGACCGAAGAGCCGCCAGCCAACGTGGTGGGAAGCATGATGAACGCAATCTCAAGTCATCGTTTGTCGCCCACGTGGGTCATGTCGCTGCTCGGCGTCCTCGCGCTCGCCGGAGTGGCCTGCTCGGACGACTCGAGCATGACGCCGACCTGCGGTGCCGGCGGTGGCACCCAGGGGTGTGTCTGCCCCGATGGCCAGTCCGGTGCACAGACCTGTGGCCTTGATGGTGCGTGGTCCGACTGCGCGTGTTCTTCGAGCAACGACCTCGTCGAGGACGTCACGGCCGACACCGTTGAGCCCGACGCGGCAGGCGCTGACACATCAGGTCCCGACACATCAGGCCCCGACACAGCAGGCCCCGACACATCAGGCCCCGACACGCCCGAGGTCGACACGACCCCGGCCGACACCACACCGGCCTCGTGCGGAAACGCCGTCTGCGAACCGGACCTCGGCGAAGATGCCGCCGTCTGCTCGGCCGACTGCTTGGCGACGTGCGAGACGGCGGGCACGCCGTGCACGGTCGGCGTGACCAACGATGCCAACGACTTGCTCTGCGTTGCCTTCGACTCGACGGATCCGACACAGATGGCATGTCAGCCCAGCTGCGAGCTCCACAACGAGTGCACGGTCGGCTTTTTCTGCGGCTTCTTCGGCGACGGGCGGCGAGCCTGCACGCCGTCGAACTGCACCAACATCTTCGCGTCGGGCACCGAGTGCGCGACGGCGGGTGAGCACGGCGGCACCTGTCACCCGGTGTCCAACAGCGCCAACTACTGCGTCGCCGCCGGGACTGGCGAGCCTGGCACGCTCTGTCAGAACGTCGAGGACTGCCAGGCTGGGCTCTCATGCCGTGGCAGTCTCTGTGTCGAGCCCTGTGGACTCAACGGCGCCGCGCCCCAGTGCGCCGGTCAGGGCGAGTGTCTACCTGAGCTAGCCAGCAGCACGATCGGCGTGTGCCGTGACGTCTGCAGTGGGCTTGGCGCGGCGGCCTGGGAGTGCCCGACGTCGCAACACTGCGTCAACTCGGCGGTGGAGACGATGGCCGACGGCGACGGAGTCTGCATTGGCGCCGGGACAAATGGAGTCGGCGAGGCCTGTGACCACTCCTCGGAATGCACGGCGGGCACGTTGTGCACCCCTGATTCCGTCGGCAGCTCGACTTGTCTTGCGGTGTGCGAACCCGAGGCCGCCAACACCTGTCCAGGAGACCAGATCTGCGCCCCGGCGGGCCCAAACGGGGTCTGTCTCGACTCGTGCACGCCGTTGGCTCCCGCTCCGGGCAATGGCTGCACCGATCCAGGCGTATCGACGTGTTGGCCCCGGTTTGGACCCGACATCGGCTCGTGTGAGCCATCCGGCTCGATCGCCGCGGGCAGCGCCTGCACGCCGCCTGACGGCACGTCGAGTAGCTTTGGAGTATGCGAGCCAGGTCTCTTCTGCGACGTACCGAGCGGCGCCCAGTCGGGCGTCTGTCGCTCGATATGCCTCGCGTTTTCGTCGATCAGCGACTACGCGTCGGGCTGCGAGGCCGGGGAGGTGTGTCAGCTCCGCTCGCTTCACGCTGGGGTGTGTGCCCCGGCAACGATCTTGCCTCCGCCCGCGCCTCTGGAACCCTGCAGCGACTACGGCGAATTCTGCAGCGACGACGTTGTGTGCATGCAGCTTGGGACCAGTTACGGGCTGTGTCTCCCGTTCTGCCGGCTTGGCAGCGACGACGACTGTCCAGGACAGGCTCGCTGCCTGTCCGTTCTTGCAAGCTCGGTGCTCGGCCTTTGTTTGCCGTAGAGAATCCATGTGCCGCCGCTGAAACGAACTCCATTAAGTAAGGCTCTCTCATGACTTCCATGCTCAGTCTGCGCGTTCCTATTGCGACTCTTTCCTTCGCCCTGCTCGCGTGGACCACCGTCGGTTGCAGTGATGGTTCGGACTCCGGCGATAGCTGCGGGGTCGCTGGCAGCACCCAGGCGTGCTTTTGCGCCGACGGCAGCTCCAGCGCTCAGTCATGCGGGGCCGATGGGGCCTGGACGCCGTGTCCTTGCGGTGACGGTGGCGGCGATGCCGGCGGGGACACGAGCGGCGACGCGACAGGCGACGCGGACGGAGCCAACCCGTGCGATGCCAATCCGTGCGGTGTCGGCGGGACCTGCACGACGGAAGGTGGCGGCTTTAGCTGCGCCTGCGCCGAGGGCTTCGAGGGCGCGACGTGCGTCGCGTGCGGCACCTCACGGATGCAGCCCACGCGCTGCGACACCACGGTCGGGGGTGTCGAGTGCGAGCGGCTCGTCGACGACCGACCGCGGCACTCGCTGTCCATCGACTGCAGCGCTACCCCCGACTCCGGAGGCTGCGCGGGTGACCTGGTCAGCAACGCCGACTTTGCGTTTACCTTCGCCAACCCCATCGCCATCAGCGAGGTACGACTGCTCAGCGACTGGTGGACCAAGCGTGCCAAGCAGTGGGAGGTCTGGCGCAGTGACACTGTCGGTGAGGGTCCCGGCACCGGCGCGACCTTGGTCGCCAGCGGCGTCGCCCAGGAAAATCCCTGGCAGTGCGTCAGCGGCGAGGCATGTGACGAGTACACCCCCGATGACTGTTGCCCGAACGGGCGGGACCAGCCGCAGTCCATTGAGGAGGGTGCGCTGCTGTCCAAGCACGACATCCTGCACTTTCCCGCTGACACGTCGAGTGTCTGGTGGGTCCGCGTGGTCGACGCCTGGGGCGGTGGCCAGCTGCTCTTGAGCGACGTGCGACTAGGCTCACCCCAGTGTGGGGCCGGGACGGCGTGCCTCGATAGTCCCTGCTACCCAGGCGTCACATGCGTCGACGAGGGCAGCGGTCCTGTCTGCGGCCAGTGCCCAAGCGGCACCGAGGGTGATGGCATCACGTGCACACCCATCGACGGTTGTGCCAATAACCCGTGCTTTCCGGGCGTCAACTGCACCGACTCGAACGGCAGTCCAGTCTGCGGCCCATGCCCAAGCGGCACCGAGGGCGACGGCATCACCTGCACCCCCATCGATGGCTGTGCCGATAACCCCTGCTATCCGGGTGTCAGCTGCACCAACGACGGCGGCAACGCCGTCTGCGGCCCATGCCCAAGCGGTACCGAGGGCGACGGCATGAGCTGCTCGCCCATCGATGGCTGTGCCGACAACCCCTGCTTTCCTGGGGTGACCTGCACGAGCTCCGGCGGAAACCCGAGCTGCGGCGCCTGTCCCAGTGGCTTCGAGGGTGACGGCGTCAGCTGTGCCGACATCGACGGCTGCGCGGGTAACCCCTGCTACCCCGGGGTCACCTGCACCGATCGACAAGCGCCCCAGACCGGCTTCGACTGCGGCCCGTGCCCAGCTGGGCTGTCGGGCAACGGCATCACCTGCGAGGTTCCGCCATGCAGCAGCGACAGCAACTGCAGCGGCGGTCAGAGCTGCTTTGAGGGCAGCTGTGTCAGCGGCAGCTGCGAGAACAATTGCGCGTCAACGTATGGTCCCGACGCGTGGAACTGCGGCTCCGGCGGTAGCTGTCGCGTTCGCGAGTGCTTCACCAGCGCCCAGTGTGGCTCAAACGAGTGCGTCTCGCTGGTCACCAACCCGCTCGGCCAGGAGTATCGCTGCCAGAGCCCAAGTGTGAGCCCCTGCGGTGGCTCGTGCTCGCCAGGGCAGCTTTGCTCCGAGGCCGCTGGCCAGTGTGCGCCATAGGTATGAGGCGCGTCGCGTACTCGAATTGACCGGCCAGTCCTTCGGATGCCCTTGTTGAACGCCAGTCATCACCGATGCAACATCAAGGCCTCGATCAAAGGCGGGTGGGCGAGTCTTGCGAGCGAGGGGCGCCTAGCCCCTGTGAAGTCTGGCGTCATGGCGGGTGGGCGAGCCTTGCGAGCGAGGGCAGAAGCCCTTTCATCCACCTGCTGCGTATTCGGATGAGGTTGTAGCGTAGAGTATGCGTCAAGTGAGTGTCGGTTATCATTCGTTCCCGCACGCCTCCATCGATTGGGCGGCGACCCGCGAAAGGCTGATTTTCTATTCTAAAGGGACGACCCCTAGTCCGCCTGTTTTGTTTCCGAGCAGTTCCGTGTTGGACCCACAGACCACAACGAGCAGCCACATGTCGCAGCCCTATCTCATCTATCGGCGCGCCCATTACCGCGACGTCCGCAAGGCCTAGCTCACAGAGGAGCCAGCTGCAGAGCCGGACGGGACACTGTCCCAAAAATAGGCGCTACTTCCGGCTGCAGCGTCCTCTGCACACCACAGCAGCATCGGGGCGATCGCTTCGCTCACTCGGACACGACGATGCACGCATCGCCGTCGTCCGCCCGACGCCGCTCTGGTGCGCACCTCGTTCGCCTCGCTCGAAACTAGCCCGCACTTTGCCTGAGGTGTCGCAGTCAGCGCCTGTCGCATGTTGTTGCTCAAGCGAAGGTCGGAAGTTGCTCAAGCGAGCCAGCCGACGCTCGCGGATTTTATGGTCGTGGACTTACTCACGAGGGGCATCCTGCGACTCGTTGTTGAGTGTATCGGTCGCAGGCAGGTCCAGACGCGCTTTGAGGTCGCCATCATAGGCTTCGAATGCGCGCTCCTTTGCGATACTGTGTTTGCGAGCGATCGGGGCCGTCAACGCGCCACCCACGAGGTAGCTCAGACCAGCGATCCCTAGCCCGGTAAACAAGATGGCTGGGTCTTGCTCGGCAGCAGCGTAGAACATCAAGCCGCCTCCAAGCCCAACGCCGCTCCAGGCAATGATGTGGATGAGGTCACGCTCGGCATCGAGCTCCTCGATCTGTTGCAGGGCCTGGTGAGTCAGCGAACCAGGCAACACGGCGGGCGCCAAGTCTTCTGGGTGGAAGAGGATTCGTCCGTCACCGAGGTTGAGTACGGTACCAGATATGACTCCAGTTATAGGCGTTCCGTCCAATCGACGGTCTGGAAACTCGCGCTGTACGTGGGTTTTTCGAAGAGGTCGCAGTTGAGTGTACGCCTCCCAACGTTCTGTCATGGGAACTGTGGCGTGTGGCACATCCAACGCGATGTGCGGGTTGCCGCAGCCGGTTATTGTCAGGCTCATGAGTAGCACGCCCGCGCATCGGGCCGCAGAGCTTGGGCGCCAGTCCCTCCTGCGTGACCTGTTGGCGTCGACGTCAACACCCTGCATCGCTAGCGGGTAGGTGCAGTCGTGGGACGTCGCAGTCTGTCCGAAGCGCGTGGTATTTTTGGAACGAGTCATGACCAGCCTTACGTGAAGAGTGAGCTGTTGGCACCGGACACTACGTGCTCCGAGTCCGCGTCGTTGCTGGACGCTCTGTGGGCGGGGCCCAGTCTGCAACTGGGCTGGCAGCCTGCTTTTGGCAACCTAAGGGCTCGACAGGGGTGGCTGCGCGCGTACCGCGGGATCCGGAGCTGGGAATTGATGGGTGGTGCCCTGCTGAACCGTCGGCGGATCCAGGACCTGCATCACGATCCCGACCGCCAGTGTCGCCAAGCCGCCGAACAACAGCCCCTGGACGATGCTGCTGTCGTTGTCGCCGATGGTGAAGGCACCGCCAACGACGGCCGCAGGGAATCCGACCGCGCTGACCCACATGCCGATCGCGCCGACCGCGCCGCGCTCTTCCGGGTGGCCAAGACTGTGTTTTAGTATCGTGGCATCTGACGCTAAGTTGAGGGAGATCTCCTCGCGGCGGCCGAGCGTTGCGAGGAGGTCGACAACCAGCTCGTGACGGCCCGGTTCCAGGTCGACGACGCACGGCGTCTGCCGGCACAGCGTCAGCATGGTCACGCTGTCCAGCTTACGGCTCCCCTCCTGCGCGGATGACCGCGAGGTGATTTGGTTAACCTGAGACGGGCCATTCGTCACGTCGATGACAACTCGGGTTCGACCGGTCGGCGGGTCATGTGACGGGTAGGTCACCTCAGGGACGCTCTCATCCGGCGCGGGCGGTGGCGCAATATGCTGCAGACACCCTGCCGCTGTGAAGCAAGCAACAGCGACGACAATCGATCTCACGGCGGCTCTCCAGTCGCCGAGACTCGGTTCAACCCCGCCGATAGCGCAACCTAACAGTACCTGAACCAAACGACAATGCAGCATCACGAAACGATCTCGACACGTACCACAAGAATGGACGCCATCCTCGCACACTCGCGCGACACAGCGACCACCTGTTGCTAGCAGGGTCAAAGAGACATGGGGCGTCACATCACAATTGCTTCTTCACTCAATTCCCTCCCCACTCGAGGCGCAAATTTTCCATGTTGCTGCGGGGGCAAGTTTCCTGAAATCCTCACACTGCCCCATGGCCAAACGTGAAATCCAGATTCCTGCCATTGCCAAGCGAATCCGTACGAAGTAGTGTGGTGATCATTACGACAAGTCGACGGGGAAAGTTGCATGCGGTATTTCACGGCTCAGCTGGCAGCGCGCATTGCGCTCGGACTCGGCGCTGTTGCATGGTTCGCCATGTCCTCGCTCTCGACCGCAAATGCCCAAGAGATAAGCGATTTCGCTATCTTCGGTGGGATCGAGGCTCAGGTCAGCGGTAGCCCGTCAGCATCGGTATCCGGGGCTGCTGTGGGTTCAAACGGTCGGGTCTTAATGGCAGGCAGCGCCACCGCGACCCACGGCGTCTACGGAGACGTCGGCAATTTCACATCGAACGCCGCGACAATGGCAGCGATCAACGTTCGCTCAGTCGAAGGCAACGTGAACACGAGTACGACCGGAGCGATTCGGCTAGGAACTGGCGCAGGTTTTTCCGGCGTGAGCGCGCCCTTCGTCTTTGCGGAAGGTGATGTGTTCCTCTACGGCGGCACCGCCATCTCAAGTGCCGTTTACTCAACGGGGACAGTGACTAACTGGTCCGGCAACCCGACGACGACGTTCGAGAACCAGCATCCCGGCGGCTTTCCGCCCCTCTTCGGCGCAGACGTCGAGCTGCCGGCGCCGAACGTTCCCGCGAGCTCCGGTTGTGGCGGCGACCTCCACATCACAACAGCCGTGACCCTAGCTCCCGGCGACTACCGCAACGTCACAACCGGGCCCGGGGCCGAAGTCACATTCACGCGCGGACGATACTCGTTCCTGAATTTGGCACTCGACAGCGCACGTCTCCGCTTTGACCTAGCCGACGCTTCGCCGATCAACATCCATGTTGCTGGAGACTTCGACGCCGGACAGCGAATCCTTGAGGTCTCGGCCAAGGCGCCCGGGTCCGGCACGTTCATCCCGATTCGCAACCTCACTACCGCCGCCGCACGCGCCGCGGGCTCACTCGTGGCCACCGAGGTTGGCAACAACGCCACGCTCAACCAGAGCGAATACCTCGGTACTCTCTTCGTGCCCGCCATCAGCGGCGGCGATGACATCCGTGTCTGGAACGGTAGCTACATCGTCGGTGCACTCTACGCCGCCGGCAAGATTGCGTTTAGCTCGAGCGACATTGTCTATGCCCCACCGGCCAGCCTCGCCGGAATTTCGGGCCCGCCGACCCGGCTCGACCAGTTCGCAGTCTTTTCAGGCGGCAAGCTCTCGATCAGCGGCTTCACCAACCCGACCGTGCAGAACGGCAACGCCGGCACCAACGACCTGGTCTTCATGGCGAGCGGCTCCTCGGTCACCGATGGTGTCTATGGCAAAAACGGCGAGTTTTACGCAGCGACGGCCGATGTCATCAACGTTGGCGCCAATGTGAATTACCTTTCGGTCACCACTGACGATTTGAGGATCGACGACAGCGTTGCCATCGCCGACTCCACGATCGGCAACTTCCACATCTTGGGCGCAGTCAATATCACCGGCAGCACAACCATCACCGGCGACGGGTACGCCGCAGGACCAATCGACAACTTTCCTGGCCCTGGCACCGCCCATGCCGTTGTCGACCCATCGGACTTTCCACCGATCTTCGATCCATCGATTGGCTTTCCCGAGGCAGCAGCGCCTGACCCCTACCCCACATGTGTCGACGACCTCGACCTCTTCGGCACGGTCGAGCTTGCCCCCGGCGACTATGGCCGTGTCACCGACCTCTACAACACCACGCTCACACTCCGCAGCGGCACGTACACGTTCACCAACCTAGCCTTCAACAAAACCGACCTACGGTTCGACCTGTCCTCGGGCACGTCGATCGTCATCTTCGTGAAGGAAAACTTCGATGCCGGCAGCGGCATCCAGTCGCTCTCGGTGAAAGCACCTAGCGCGAGCAGCTACGTCTCCGTTCGAAGCCTCGACGCCTGCGCATCGACCGCAGCCGAGCTCGTCTACATCGAGGTCGGTGGCGAGGCGATGCTCAACCGAAGTGAGCTCATGGGCACGCTCTACGTCCCCAACGACAGCGCCAACCCCAACTGGCCCAACGTAGACTTGGCGCTGATCAACGAGAGCTACGTGTTGGGAGCCCTCTACACGCCCGGCCAGCTCTTCCTGAGCGAGAGTCAGGTGAGCTTTCAACCCTCGGCTCTGATTGGCCAGTTCTCACCGCTACCCAGCGCACTGACCGAGTTCGTGGTCTACGGCGGTGACAACGCTGGCCTCAGCGGTAACGGCGGCTCGTCGGCCATCGGGGCCCCAGTAGGCTCCAACGGCGACTTCCTCGTGGCCTCGGGGACCTACACGTCAGATGGCGTCTACGCGGACACCGGGTTCTTCAACGCCCAGGCCACCGTCGCTAGTGTGAATGTGGGCTCGGCCCCGCTGGGATTTGGTGTCGACACTCTCGGTGGCGACATCCGCGTCGGCGATGACGCGATCGTATCGAGCGCGTCTATCGGCAACCTCTACGCCGAGGGTGATGTCTTCCTGTACGGCGGAAGTGCCACCCAAGTCAGCGGTGATGTCTTTGCCACCGGCGACATCACCAACTACATCGGCCTTGCGGGCGAACAGCAGCACCCGGGCTTCAGCGGAGCCCTCCCACCTCTCTTCGAGCACAACATTGCGTTCCCCGACGCGCTAGCGCCCGATCCATATCCTTGCGGACCGGACTACGATCCGTCCGGCGACGTCGAGCTTGAGCCCGGCGCCTACGGCGTGCTCAACGACCACTTCGGCTCCGACATCACCCTTGAGAGTGGGACCTACTCGTTTACCTCCATGACCTTCAACCAGAGCGACCTCTTCCTCGACCTTTCGAGCGGTGTGCCATTGATCGTGTTCATTGAGGGGCAGCTCAACACCGGCGCTGGCATCAGCCGCGTGATGGTCAAACCGCCTGGGGCCACCGCGTACGTACCAATGACCAGCCTCACCGGCTGCGACATCGACGATGTCGCCAAGCTCATCTACTTCGAGGTTGGCGACCGAGCGGTCCTCAACGCCAGCGAGTTCCTAGGAACGCTCTACGTCACCAACAACCGCGCCGATACTGGCGACAGCTTCGCCGACGCCGACCTCCAGGTGATCAATGGTAGCGACGTCATCGGTACTCTCTACTCGCCGGGCCAGGTCATGGTCAGTGAGAGCGACGTCATCTATGCCTGCTCGAGCATCCTCAAGCAGACCGTCGACTACGACTTGACCCTCTTCGACGTCACACTACCTTCGATCGACCCTCACGCCAGCGACACCACCGTCGAGTGCGACGGCGCTGGCAACGTCGGCCAACTCAGCGCCTGGCGCGCCAACCACGGTGGAGCTGAGGCCACGGACCTGTGCGACGCGCTCGACTGGAGTGACGACTTCTCGGAGCTCAGCGACCTCTGCGGTGCGACCGGCTCTGCTGAAGTGGTCTTCACCGCCGCCGATCCCAACGGCAACTCGGCGAACACCTCGGCCACGTTCACCATCCGTGACACCACCCCACCCGCCTTTGCTACCGAACTCAGTGATGGCGCGGCCGAGTGCACGGGGACAGCGGACGACGCTGCGGCCGTGCAGGCGTGGTTGGACGCGAACGTCGCAGTCACCGCGACCGACAGCTGTGGCGTGGCGACGACGGCCCACACCACCAGCGTGACCGACGCCTGCGGCGGTACCGCGACCACATCGGCCACGTTCGTCGCGACCGATGCCTGCGACAATGCGGCCACGTCCACGGTCACGTTCGAGCTGACTGACACGACCAAACCCGTCGTGGACACACCTGTCGATGATGTGGTCGTCGAGTGCGATGGTGGCGGCAACAGCACGGCCTTGTCCGCGTGGCTCGACAGCTCGGGCGGCGCCGAAGCCACCGACGCGTGCAGCGGGGCGACATGGTCGAATGACTTCGCCGAGGTCGAGAGCGCATGCGGCGCGACCGGGGTGGCAAACGTCACGTTCACGGCGGCCGACGCCTGCGGAAACGGGGTCGACTCGCTCGGTTCGTTCACCATTGTGGACACGACGGCCCCGACGGTTGCTGGCGTGATGAGCACAACTGTGGAGTGTGACGGCGGGGGGAACACATCAGACTTTGACGCGTGGATTGGCGTCAACGGGGGCGGTAGCGCAAGCGACGTCTGTAGTGACACCTCGTGGTCATCGGTCGCGAGTCCACTCACCGACGGCTGTGGTGAGACCGGCGCAGCTAGCGTCGTCTTCACGGCAACCGACGCCTGCGAAAACGACACCGAGGTGAGCGCGGACTTCATCATCACCGACACGATCGCACCGAGCGTCGCGACGCAAGCTGCCAACGCAACCGTGCAGTGCGACGGCGCGGGCAACACGGCCGCACTCAATACCTGGCTCAATAGCAATGGTGGCGCGGCGGCAGCCGACGCCTGCAGCGACACCGGGTGGACCAACGACTTCGTGGACTTCGAGTTCACCTGCGGAACAGCCGGCAGCACCCAGGTGGCCTTCACGGTCGCAGATGCGTGCGGAAACGCGACCATGACGAATGCCACCTTCACCATCGAGGACAACGATGCACCAGAGATCGACGTCGATGTAGAGGACGTGATCGTCGAGTGCGATGGCAGCGGCAACCTCGACGAGCTCAGTGCTTGGCTGGGCGAAAACGGTGGCGGCGAAGCCAGCGACATCTGCAGCGACACGAGCTGGAGCAACGACTTTAGCGCCCTCACGACGGCCTGCGGCGCGACGGGCGCTGCGACTGTGGCGTTCACCGCTCAAGACGCGTGCGGAAACGGGGTCTCGGCAAGCGCCAACTTCACCATCAGCGACACGGTAGCGCCCGACGTGACTTGCCCCGCTCCGCTCACCGTCGACAATGACGCTGGCCGCTGTGATGCAGCCGTGACCTTTGACGAGCCGACGAGCACCGACGTCTGCAGCGATGTTGATGTCACCACCTCGCTGGCGTCCGGCGCCGTCGTGGCAGTAGGAACGACGACGGTCACCGGAACCGGCACGGATGCCTGTGATAACGCAGGCACCTGCAGCTTCGAAGTGACGGTTGTTGACTCCGAGAACCCGGTGATCACCACCGGTCCCGCTGACCAAACACTGGTGCCTGACTGCGACGGCACGGCGGCCGTACCAGATCTAACGGCTGAAGTGAGTGCTGCCGACAACTGCGCAATCGACACGATCGTGCAGAGCCCAGCCCCCGGCGAGCCGCTCGGACCAGGCGATAACGAAGTGACGGTTGTCGTGACCGACGTCCACGGCAACACCGCCACGACGAGCGCGACCATCCATGTGCTGGAGCTGCTGACGACATCCAACCTTCACACTTGGGTTCACTGGCACGCGGAGTGCGGCCAAGGGCACGGCTCGGGTTGCGGCTGCGGTCAATGCCAAGGCGGCGGCAACGGCAACGGGCACAACAGCCATCACCAAGGCAACAAGGGCAACGGCCACACCAGTCACGGAAACGGTCACGGCTACGGCCACAACGGCGGCGGTGGAAACAGCTGCGGTCCCTTCTGCATGACCCACCTCAAGTTCCAAGGCGACCTCGGGTTTGCCAGCGTCGGTAGCCTGCCGAGCGACATCGCCCCTACCGGTACAACCACGGTCGCAGGACGTGTGATCATCCGGCTCGCGGGCCACGAAGTGAGCGACCAAGCGGTTGAGTTCGATGTCAACGGCGGCGGTTCTCGTTGGGCGTACAATCGTGCGGGCCACGCCGCCAAGGTTGGCTTGCGCAAGGCTGACGTTCGCTGGGGCCATGGTCCCAGCTACGACTCCCACGAGGACGACGCTGCGGACTGCGACCTGCCGCGCATCAAGAGCACCAAGATCGGCGACGCCACGACCTCACTGTCGGTGAACCACAAGGAAACCGACAAGCCGTTTGGCGTCGTGTTCAGCGACGCAGCGGGTACGACCTACTCGATGACGATCGCGGCTGATGGCTCTGTGACGGGCGCACCGGCGAATGTGGTGGTCAGCCATGAGAAGAAGAAGAGCTTCCGAGTCACCCTGCCCTTCCGGCTGACACCGGATAGCGCCATCGACGTGACGCTAGCCGCAGGCGCAAGCGCAGCGCTGACGATCGACCCCACCACAAACTATGTCGCAGCAACCGCCAGCGTGCAGGTGCAGCTCGATCAGACGGCGCTTTCTGAGAGCCTCTGCGCTGCAGGCACAGTCACGGCTCAGTCCCTTCCCCTCTTCGAAGCGGAACTACGGCTGGGCGACGGTGCTACCGAGCACGTTGCGTTCGTCGTCGTCGGACCGACCGCATCCGATTGGAACAAGAAACTCAGCGACCGGTTGTGGCATGCAAAGGACTCGGCTTCGGCCGAGAGCTGCCCGGGCTATGAGAGCACCGCTGGTCACGGTGGCGACCACTGCAGCGGGGGCGGTAGCTGCGGTCATGGTCATGGGTGCGCGTGCGGCGGTGGAGGACACGGCAGCGGCGGAAGCGGATACAGCGGTGGTGGGCACGGACATGACGGCGGCGGCCACAGCAAGAGCGCAGGAAACAAGGGCAAGCGAGGGAAGTGAGCGCCAGCGAACACGAACGGTTGACGTGTTCGCGACTCACGGCGACGCGGGCGGCCAGCGCTTGGCGGCGATCCACATCGATAAAAACAATGCCGCGCTAAGCTCGCCATCGGGCCACCAGGCGTAGCGTAGACGGGCCTTTGGGTTCGGGGCTCTGTCGTACCTCCGAGACGGCAGGGCCTGCCTCTTCGCCTCATCGTGCACTTCGCACGGCGGAGCGTTTTCTGTTGGTGGCGGCGCCTGCCTACGCGACGCCAAGCGTGTCTAAGAGATCGGAGGTTCGGCCAGCCGGCGGGCGGCCAGAGCTGAGTCCCACGACAAAATCGATTTCGGCTAACACCAAGTCGAGCCCGGTACCCTCGGTGTTTATGGCGATTTCACCGTGCGGTCGCATGTCGTCACGCTTGAAACCCAGCAACCGAACGCGCACCGTTTCGCCATCGCAAGAACTTTGGGCGACAAGGGAACAAACATGGTGAGCATTGGTGTACTGAGACGCGCGTGCGTAGCAGCATTGACTGGATTGCTTGTGTTCGGCGCTGGGGATGCGCTGGCACAGACGGCGACCGTAGAGGTGCTGGCACCTCCAACACTCGTCCCAGGAACCGACTATGACCTGCGGGTCAACTACGCATTTGGCGGCGGCACAGTCACCAACCCGAAGGTCGTCGTTGACCTCCCGCCTGGCGTCTTGTTGACGACCCTCGGCGGGTTTGCGGACTTCGAGGCTGACTGCCAAGTCCAAGCGAACACGTCGTTTCCGTCCAACCACGACTGGATCTGCGAGTTCACAGCGACGTCCATCGACGTGCCCTCTGGTGGCGTCTCGGGGCAGCTCCCACTGAGGATTCAGGCCGCCCGCTGGAGCTTCGAGGACAGCGCGAGCGTCACCTTCGACGCAGTCCTTAGCGGCGACAACTTCAGCACGTCGACCGACAGCGGCGGCTCGACCATCAGCGCCACGATCGACCTCCAGCGCAGCCGCTCGATCAGCCCATTGGGGTTCTTGCGGCACACGACGACCAACGAGATGGGCGTCATCTTCCGCCACTACGAGCGGCTTCAGAACCGCGGCACTGCCCTGCTGGCGCCCGGCTTGGAAGGCGAGTTCGAGATGCCGAGCGACGCCCTCTACATCGGGTTCAACAACAAGGCGCAGAGCTACACCATCAACAACACGATCTGGGGCACCGCCAACCCGATCAGCGTCACCAACACCGGCACCACCGGTCTCCTGCAGGTCAACCGGGTCAGCAACAGCCCCAATGGCTTCCGCGCAACATCGTTCGAGTCGACCCTCTGGACCGACACCTACCAGTGGATCCCGTGCTCCATCGCCCCACTTGCGAGCGCGAACTACGACGTCGCCTACACCGGGACGAGCAACGCTGACGGCAGCGGTGTCGCGTACCTCGACCCCACCACGTACAGCTACAACCCCGTCAACAGCTTCGGCCTTGGCTACAACTGCAGCGATGAGATTGCGCTGTCGAGTGCGCAGAGCGGCAACTTCGTGCCCGGCACCGCACGGACCATAGGTTACCGAGTCGGCGCACCCCACGGGGCCGTCCCGCTCCACGACCTCTACCTGGTGCAGACGTTGCCAGCCGGTCTTGAGTACACGCGCCCGTACGTCAGCGTGTCGTGGGCACGCGACCAATCGGTCTACGACCGCTTCGACCACTATATCTGCGACCTTCCGGCGCTCGCCGACATGACGTTTACGCTGGCCGACTTCCTATCCACCCACAAAGATAGCGGCAACTGCCAGCTCGTCCCCCGCTTCGACAGCGGGGACTTCACGGGCAGCACGCACTTCGTGGCGTACAGCGAAGAGTTCTACAGCGAAGAGTCGTACGGCGACGCCGTCATGCACGACATCTACGGCTACATCACCGGCAAAGCGCCCGGCTGCCAGGCCACCGGCGCAGGGTTTACAACCCACGCCTACACCAGCGCACAGACCAGCGAGACAGGCGGCTTCAGCGAGGCCAGCCGCAGCCAGACCTTTGGTCTCGATGTCGCCGACTTCATGTATAACAACGGCCACAACCACTACGCGCCCAACAACAGCAACACTGTCAACGGCTTCCCCGGCGACACCAACCGGCTGGACCTCAACTGGAACTCCAACCGAGCCGACAACCCCACGATGACGGTCGAGCTGCCTGAGGGCATCATCATCACCGACCTCCAGTGGCGAAACTACAACGGTGCCTGCGACATCCCGTCGCTCCAGTGGACCGCGACGCCCAACGCCACCGGCGGCACCACGATCTCGATCGTGACCGAGCCCTTCTTCCTGACCAGCGGCTGCGCCGACCACGCCTGTCAGCCCGCCGGCTATGGCTTCCCACAGCTCTACTACTTCATCGACCCGTCCAAGGAGTGGCTCGACGGCGAGACGATCCAGTTCAGCAACACCGTCGACAGCGACAACAACCGCTACACGGCACCGCAGACGCGGACCTCGACGATCCGCATCAACGTGCCGGCCAACGAAGTCTTGCGCATCGAGCCTACCTGCTCGGGCTCGCCGGGCGACGGCAACCGCGACGTGGGCGTGCTCGGCCGCATGATGAACCGCGGCGGACTACCGCTGACCGACGTGACGGTCGTCATCCCGATCCCGAAGGTCGGCGACGGCTCCGGCACCGAGGTCAACACGACCTACAACTCGCACGTGGCCGACACGGGCGTGGTGGTGACGTGCTCCAACGACAACCAGATGACCTGGGGAGCCTGCACAGCCTCGGCTACGCACGTTCGAGCAAGCGCCCCAGAGGTCTCGCCCTACCAGCAGGCCATCGTTGAGATCTTCCTGACCGTGCCGGCCGGAACCAGCGCCGGAGCGAAGATCTTCGCCACGGGCTCGCTCGAGAGCGTCGAGCTGCTGCCTGTCTCCGGCGCCAGCGTCGCGCCGTCGCTCGTCGACATCTGCCCGGGCCAGCTCGCGGTCAACGCCTGGTTCGATGACGACGCAGACGCCAACCGCGACAACGGCGAGCAGCCGCTGCAGGACTGGTCGGTCACCCTCACGGCGGCCGATGGCTCCGAGTACAGCTACGACATCGAGCCCGACGGCACGATCTCTCAGAACCTCCCGGCCGGGACCTACATGTTCACGGTCAACCCGCCGCCTGGGATGTCGACCTGGAGCTACACAACACCGATCCCGGCGACCATCACCATCAACGCCGACCAGACCACCACGGTCAACATCCCCGCGACGTGCACGTGCGGCGACGACAACTTCTGCACCGAAGACAGCTGCAACTTCCTGGGCGAGTGCATCTTCACGGCGCGCCCGGCGTTCGATGGAGTCCCCGATGCAGTCTGCGACGGGATCGACAACGACTGCGACGGCTCGATCGACGAGGACTACGTCAGCGTGAGCACCAGCTGTGGCCAGGGCGTCTGCGAGCGCAACGGCAGCTCCACCTGCGTCAACGGCACCGAGGACGACGGCTGCAACCCAGGTCAACCAAGCGCTGGCGGCGAGCAGTGCAACGGCCTCGACGACGACTGTGACGGCCTGACCGACGCACAAGACGACGACTTCGTCGTGCCGAACTGCGCCAACCAAGCTGGCGTCTGCCAAGGCGCGACCCACGATCCGTCACAGTGCGTGCAGAGCGGCGACAGCTGGATCTGGCAGCCATGCACATCGTCTACCTACGCAGCGGCAGCGTTCCCCGAGCTCTACCAGCCCATGAGCGAAGCGGGTGACGGTCAGTGCGATGGCGCCGACAACGACTGCGACGGTAGCGTCGATGAGCACTACCCGAACCCAGCGCCGGCAACGACCTGCGGCCAGGGCTCGTGCGCAGCCGAGGGACAGCTCGTCTGCATCAACGGCGGCACGGTCGATACCTGCAGCGACGGGCTCGGCGGGATCGAGATCTGCAACGGTCTCGATGACGACTGCGATGGCCTGACGGACGCTGCCGACCCAGACTTGGCCGACAACCTCCCGACCTGCGAGAATCAAAACGGCGTCTGCTTCCAGAGCCTCAAGCCTGCGTACCTCTGCGTCGCCGGCATCTGGGCTGCCTGTGGCCCTGCCGAGTACACCGCCTACACGACGCTCTACGACGGCAACGACCCCGACACGTGCGACGCACTCGACACCGACTGCGATGGCTCGGTCGACGAGGACTTCGTTGGCACCGAGACGACCTGCGGCTTTGGTGTCTGCGAGACGACGGTCACATCGACGTGCAGCAATGGCTCGGTCAATGACGGCTGCACGCCCGACGACAGTCAGCAGAGCGTCGAGTTCTGTGACGGCGTCGACAACGACTGTGACGGCAACATCGACGAGGACTTCACGCTCGGCGGCGCGTGCTCGGTCGGCGTCGGCCTGTGCGCCGCGAGCGGCGTCACGGTGTGCTCGGACAACGGTCAGACGACGACGTGCGACGCCGTGCCTGCTCCGTCGACCGTCGAGATCTGCGACGGCCTCGACAACGACTGCGACGGCGGCGTCGACGAGGACTTCGGCGTTGGCGAAGCATGCCAGGTCGGCCAGGGCGAGTGCCTCGCCTCCGGAACGCTGGTGTGCTCGGGCGACCAGAACGGAACCGTCTGCGACGCCCAGCCTGGCCTACCGTCTGAAGAGCTCTGCGACGGGCTCGACAACGACTGCGACGACAGCGTCGACGAGGACTTCGACCTCGGCACCACCTGCACGGTTGGCGTGGGCGCATGCGTCTCGCAGCCGAGCACCATCATCTGCCTGCAGGACGGCACGGCCGCATGCGACGCCGTCGCCGGCACCCCGAGCCCTGAGACCTGCGACAACGTCGACAACAACTGTGACGGCATGGTCGACAACGACCCCGAGACCGAAGGCACCATCTGCGAGCCGGTCGACACTGCCATCTTGAGCTGCCCGCCGACCATCACGGGGACCCCCGACGGCGTGTTCTGCTTCGTCGACCCGGACGACGCCACCAACGGAAACTTCGAGTGCAGCATCGACGGTGCGGACTGGGTGGACTGCAGCGGCACGGTCGGCGCAAGCCAGAGCTGTGCGGGCGTTGAGTTTGTTGCGGCCGAGCCCTTCGGCGTTGGCTCGCACACGTTCCAGGTCCGCGCGGTGGGTGACCTGCCGAGCATCGTGGACCCGACGCCAGCCAACTGCAGCTGGGTCTACGACGACACGGTCCCAGACACGTCGTTCGCCATCACCCCCGACGATCCGTCGCAGTCTTCGGACGCGAGCTTCGTCTTTGACGCCACCCAGGACGACGTCACCTACTACTGCGTGCTCGATCCCGACGGCGGCGTGTTCCCGGATGCCAACGACCTGCCGCCCTGCGATGAGGTCACCGACTTTAGCGGCCTCGACGACGGCGAGCACACCATCTGCGTGGCCGCAGAGAACACGGCAGGCAACCGCGACCAGAGCCCGGCGTGCTTCACCTGGACCATCGACACGACGCTGCCGGAGACGGCCGCTGAGTGCGTCGCGGCCGTGTTGAGCGACACGTCCGCGAGCTTCAGCTTCGACGACCCGGGCGATGCGACAACCGACAGCTTTGAGTGCCGTTGCGACGATGGCGCATGGATGGCGTGCACGTCGCCGGCAACCTGCGATGGGCTTGCCGACGGCACCCACAGCTTCAGCGTGCGGGCCATCGACGGCAGCGGCAACATCGACCCGACACCGGCGCAGTGCCAGTGGGTGGTCGACACGGATCCGCCGGACACCAGCATCGCGACCTGTCCCGAGAGTCCATGGCAGTCGACGGACGCCATCGTCGGGTTCGGAAGCGATGAGGACGGCGTGAGCTACCTGTGCGCGATCACGGCTGGTGGAGACGCCGCCCCGACGGGTGACGACTACGCGGCGTGTGGCGCAACCATGACGTTCTCGGATCTCAGCGACGGCGCGTGGACCGTGTGGGTGGTAGCTGTCGATGCCGCAGGCAACAGCGACGCGAGCGCGGCGCAGTGCGACTTCTCGGTCGACACGACCTTCCCGGACACCGTCATCGACGTCGGCCCGCCGTCGCTCATCTCCGACAGTGACGGCGCGGACTTTGAGTACAGCGACCCGACCGAGCCGACGCGCACCACCTACGAGTGCCGCATCGACGAGGGCCCCTGGGGACCATGCGACAACGGCAGCACCGGCTACGCCGCGGACGACCTGGACCTCGGCAGCCACACGTTCGATGTTCGCGCGTGCGACACCACCGCCAACCAATGCGACCCGACGCCGGCGCGCCACGTGTTTGAGGTGGTCGAGAGCCCCTGCCCGCTCGACCTGACGCCGCCGGAGCTGACGTGCGCTGGCGCGCAGACCTACGAGTGCGTTGCAGGCACCGCCGACGTCGACGTGGAGAGCTTCGGCACGTCGGCTATCGAGAGCTGCGAGCTGAGCTTGACGTGGGTCGCGGCGTCCGACTTCGGGCCTGGGACCACGCCGGTGGTCTACACCGCCACCGACGGCAACGGCAACATCTCGAGCTGCATCACCAATGTGGTCATCGAGGACACCCAGGCACCGAGCATTAGCTGCCCGGCCGATGTGACGGTCAACACGCCCGAAGACCAGTGCGGCGCGACCCTCGACCTTGGCGCGCCGACCGTGAGCGACACGTGCGACTCGGAGGCTGCGCTGGTCTGGTTTAGCGACGCGCCGCCGACGTTCGGCACAGGCACCACGACGGTCAACTACACGGTCATCGACCGAGCCCAGCAGACGGCGAGCTGCCAGGTGACGGTCACGGTGATCGACGACGTGGCGCTGTCGCTGAGCTGCGACCCGCTTGTAGAGGTCGACGCACCGGCTGACGCGTGCGGCTGGGATGGCGCGGTCACGGCAACGGCTGTCGACAACTGCGCGGTCGACGCGACCATCTTGGAGGAGGCCAACTTCTACCAGGTGGGCAGCTCCGACGTGCTGTTTACGGCGAGCGACGACTCGGACAACACGGCTGAGTGCACGACCCAGCTGCTGGTCAACGACGTGACGGCGCCGACGCTTGAGTGCGGGCACGGCGTGGGAGACTTGCCGCTAACGTCGACCCCGATCGCTGGTGATGCCTGCGATGCGGTCGTGACCATCGACGGCGTCGTTTGCGAGCTGCTCGACGACAACGGCGACGTGGCGGAGACCTTGGCGCTCGAGGACTGCCCGGTGACGGTGGTCGACGGGTCGCTCACGGTCAGCGAAGCCATCGAGGGCCAGGCTCTGCGGGTGCGCTACGACGCCGAAGCGGTTGACCCATCCAACAACGCGACGGCCCTGAGCTGCGTGATCGACGTCCCGGGCTCGCCCAACGACATCGATGATGACGGTATCCCCGACGACAGCGACAACTGCCCGAGCGTCGCCAACGCCGAGCAGGTCGACACTGACGGCGACGGCGTCGGCGACAACTGCGACGGCTGCCCCAACCACCTTGATCCCGGCCAAGAAGACGCCGACGGTGACGGTGTCGGCGACGCCTGCGAGGAAGGCGACGGCGACGGCGTGATCGACAGCGAGGACAACTGCCCCGGCGTGGCGAATGCCGAGCAGCTGGATGCGGACGGAGACGGTCTCGGCGACAGCTGCGACATCTGCCCGAACCACGCCGATCCAGAGCAGCTGGACGTCGATGGCAACGGCCAGGGCGACGCGTGCGAGGACCAGGACATGGACGGTGTGCTCGACGAGGTCGACAACTGCCTAGAGACGCCCAACACCGACCAGACGGACGCCGACGGTGACGGCCTCGGTGACGCCTGTGACAACTGCCCCAGCGTGGCCAACGTTGACCAGGTCGATGGCGACAGCAACGGCACCGGCGACGCCTGCCAGGACAGCGATGACGACGGGGTGATCGATATCCTCGACAACTGCGCGGATGTCTTCAATGGCGACCAGCTCGACTTTGACGGCGACGGTGTCGGCAACACCTGCGACCCAGCTGACGAGGGCGTGGTCGCATTCGGCGGCGCGGACAACCTGTTGGGCTGTGGCGGCGGTTCGTCGCTGCCCGT